>NZ_CP113162.1:1058617-1374735 GCF_029030725.1 [Pseudomonas] carboxydohydrogena | reverse complement strand
TCTGGGCCAGCACTTCCTTGATCTCGTTCAGCGACTTGCGGCCGAAGTTCGGGGTGCGGAGCATTTCCGCTTCCGACTTCTGCACAAGGTCGCCGATATAGACGATGTTGTCGTTCTTCAGGCAGTTGGCCGAGCGAACCGACAGTTCGAGTTCGTCCACCTTCTTGAGGAAGGCCGGATTGAAGGCGAGATCCGGAATGATCTCCTGCACCACTTCCTTGCGCGGCTCTTCGAAGTTCACGAACACGTTGAGCTGGTCCTGCAAGATACGCGCGGAGTAAGCGAGCGCGTCCTCCGGCGAAATTGCGCCGTTGGTCTCGATGGTCAGCGTCAGCTTGTCGTAATCGAGGATCTGGCCCTCGCGGGTGTTCTCGACCTTGTAGGACACCTTGCGGACCGGCGAGAACAGGCTGTCGACCGGGATCAGGCCGATCGGCGCATCTTCGGGGCGGTTGCGGTCGGCGGCGACGTAGCCCTTGCCGGTGTTGATAGTGAACTCCATGCGGATTTCAGCGCCATCGTCCAGCGTGCAGAGCTGAAGCTCAGGGTTGAGGACGACGACATCGCCCACGGTCTGGATGTCGCCGGCGGTGACAACGCCCGGACCCTGCTTCTTGATGACCATGCGCTTGGGGCCTTCGCCCTGCATCTTCACCGAGATGTCCTTGATGTTGAGGACGATGTCGGTGACGTCCTCGCGCACACCGGCGATCGAGGAGAACTCGTGCAGCACGCCGTCGATGTGAACCGACTGCACCGCCGCGCCTTGCAGCGAGGACAGGAGCACGCGGCGCAGCGCGTTGCCGAGCGTCTGGCCGAAGCCGCGCTCAAGCGGCTCGGCCACCACGGTGGCGAAGCGGGTCGCGTCGGCGCCCGGCGTGACCTGGAGCTTGTTCGGACGGATGAGTTCTTGCCAATTTTTCTGGATCGTCACGTTTTCACCCCTGACATTCCGGCGCTCTGGCCCCGGCGTTGGAGAGCGCGGCTTATTCCGCGCGACAGCAATTCAAGACGGCCGCAGGCAAATTGCTCGCGACCGGTAAGATCAAATCAGACGCGGCGGCGCTTGCGCGGCCGGCAACCGTTGTGCGGGATCGTCGTCACGTCGCGGATCGAGGTGACGGTGAAGCCCGCCGCCTGCAAGGCGCGCAGCGCCGACTCACGGCCCGAACCCGGACCGGCAACCTCGACTTCGAGCGTGCGCATGCCGTGTTCCTGCGCCTTCTTGGAAACGTCCTCCGCGGCAACCTGCGCGGCATACGGGGTCGACTTGCGCGAACCCTTGAAACCCATCGTTCCGGCCGACGACCAGGCGATGGTGTTGCCCTGCGCGTCGGTGATAGTGATCGTGGTATTGTTGAACGAGGAGTTCACATGCGCGATGCCGGAGGCGATGTTCTTGCGCTCGCGACGGCGGACGCGGCCAGCTTCTTTAGCCATTTCAATTCCTTTTCATGATCTCAACGCCGCCGTAATGCCAGCGGCTACACCGAACGGCGCGAGACGAGACAGCCTCACGCCGCAGATTCGTTTGCTTACTTCTTCTTGCCGGCGATCGCCTTCGCCGGACCCTTGCGGGTGCGGGCGTTGGTGTGCGTGCGCTGACCGCGCACCGGCAGGCCGCGGCGATGACGCAGGCCGCGATAGCAGCCGAGGTCCATCAGGCGCTTGATGTTCATGCCGACTTCGCGGCGAAGGTCGCCCTCGACGAGGTAGTCGCGGTCGATCATTTCGCGAATTTGCAGAACTTCCTGGTCGGTGAGCTGCGACACACGGCGGTCGAGCGGAATCTTGACCTTCTCCATGATGTCGGCGGCGTTCTTCTGGCCGATGCCATGGATGTACTGAAGCGCGATGATGACGCGCTTGTTGGTCGGGATATTGACGCCTGCGATACGGGCCACGGTCTTCACTCCTGTCGCCACCCTCGGGCGGCTGCTTTCTTATTTAGTCGGGGCGCCTGCTGGCTGTCTGGATTCGGACCACCGAATTCCCAAAAGCAAACACGACGCCCTGCCCTTTTCAACTTTGGGGCCCGGCATCGTCTGAAACCTATCCGACTGGATGCTGGGTATTAAAGGATTCACCGCCGTTTCGTCAACCGTTTGGCGGCCTTGGAAGCCTTTTTGGCGACCTTTTTCGTCGCCTTCCGGCCCTTCTTGGCTGTCGCCTTCAGGGTTCGGTTCCCCCGGTTCCCGGCGACCTTGGCCGCCTTCTTACGACCACCCCGGGAGGATTTGGATACCTTTTTGGCGGCCTTTTTGACGGTTTTCTTGGCAACCTTCTTAGCTGCCTTCCTGGTGGTCTTCTTAACCGTCCGCTTCGGCTTGCTGGCGGCGGCCTTCTTCCGAGCCCTGGCCGGTTTCGTGGCTTTGGAAGCCTTTTTGGACGGGCTTGCCGCTCGCCTGGAGGCCACCTTCCGCCTGGCCGCCCGGGCGGTCTCGTCAGCCTTGGTGACCGCCGCGAGCACGCGCTCGATCTCGGCGGTGACCTCCTCGATCGGCATCATGCCGTCGATGGTGATGAGCTTGCGCTTGTCGGAATAGTGATGGACCAGCGGCTCGGTCTGCTCGCGATAGTTCGCAAGCCGCTTCGACAGCACTTCCGGCGTGTCGTCGGCGCGGACACTCTCGCCGCGCTCGAGCATCTCGGCGACGCGCTTCTCGACGCGCGCCAGCAGCGCGCTCTCGTTGACGCGCAACTCGATAACCGCATCGAGCTTGAGTTTCTTTTCCGTCAGGAGGGCATCGAGGGCTTCCGCCTGCGGCACGGTGCGCGGGAAGCCGTCGAGAATGAATCCGTTCCTGGCGTCGTCCTGCTCGATGCGATCGGCGATGATGCCGACCACCACCTCGTCCGGGACCAGTCCGCCGCTGGCCATGATGTCTTTCGCGATCAGACCCGTCGGGGTCTGCGCGGCGACGGCTGCGCGCAGCATGTCTCCGGTGGAGAGTTGAACGATACCGTGTCTTTGAACCAGTCGTTGTGCCTGTGTTCCCTTGCCCGCCCCCGGCGGCCCGAGAAGGATGAGTCTCATTTACGGCGGCCCCTCAGCTTCGATTTGCGGATCAAGCCTTCATACTGGTGCGCCAGCATGTAGCCTTGTACCTGCGCGACCGTGTCCATCGTCACGCTGACGACGATCAGGAGCGAGGTGCCTCCAAGATAGAACGGCACCGACGCATACGAGATCAGAATTTCCGGCACGAGACAGACGGCGGCAAGATAAATCGCGCCGACCACCGTGATGCGGGACAGAACGTAATCGATATATTCCGCCGTGCGTTCACCCGGACGGATGCCGGGAATGAAGCCGCCGTGCTTCTTCAGATTGTCGGCCGTCTCGGTCGGGTTGAACACGATGGCCGTGTAGAAGAACGTGAAGAAGACGATCAGCGCCAGATACAGAATCAGAAACAGCGGACGGCCGTGGCCAAGCTGCGTCGTGAGCCACTGAAACCACTCCGGCCCCTTGCCCGCGTTGAAGCTCGCGATCGTGGTCGGCAGCAACAAGAGCGACGACGCGAAGATCGGCGGAATCACGCCCGAGGTGTTGAGCTTGAGCGGCAGATGCGAGGACTGGCCCTCGAACATCCGGTTGCCGACCTGACGCTTCGGATACTGGATCAGGAGGCGGCGCTGCGCGCGCTCGACGAACACGATCACGGCGATGACGACCACGGCCATGATCAGGATCGCGAGAATCACCACCGTCGACAGCGCGCCCTGACGGCCGAGTTCGAGGGTGTTGGCGATCGCCGTCGGCAATTCCGCGACGATGCCCGCCATGATGATCAGCGAGATGCCGTTGCCGATGCCGCGCGAGGTCACCTGCTCGCCGAGCCACATCAGGAACATGGTGCCGCCGGTCAGCGTCACCGCCGTCGAGATCAGGAAGAAATAGCCGGGATTGGACACGACATTGCCCGCGCCCTGCAAACCGATCGCGATGCCGTAGGCCTGGAACGCCGCGAGCACCACCGTGAGGTAGCGCGTGTACTGGTTGATGATCTTGCGGCCGGCCTCGCCTTCCTTCTTCAGCGCCTCGAGCTGCGGCGAAACCGTCTGCAAGAGCTGAATGATAATGGAGGCCGAGATATAGGGCATGATGTTCAGCGCGAACACCGCCATGCGGTCGATGCCGCCGCCGGAGAACATGTTGAACACGCCGAGAATGCCGCCCGCCTGCGACTTGAACACCTGGCTCCAGACGCTCGGATCGATGCCCGGCAGCGGGATATAAGTGCCCAGCCGATAAACAACGAGCGCACCCAGCGTAAACCAGATGCGCTTCTTGAGTTCGTCGGCCTTGGCAAACGAGGAGAAATTGAGATTGGCTGCGAGCTGTTCCGCTGCGGAGACCATTGAGTATCGGTCCTTTCACTTCATGACCGGCTTCCGCCCGCCATCGCCGTCTTGATGTCAGTCAAGAGGTAGCAACGCAAATGCCCGGCGCAATGCCGGGCATGATTCTTCAGGAAGCCTTCGCCTTCTTACCCTTCTTGGCGGCGGCCTTCTGGGCAGCCTCATCCTTCGCCGGAGCGAGGATCTTCACCGAACCGCCGGCCTTCTCGACTGCCTCGATCGCTGACTTGGTGGCGCCGTGGACTTCAACGGTGATCTTGGACTTCAGCTCGCCACGGCCGAGCAGCCGAACGCCGCCCTTGGAGCGGCGCAGCACGCCGGACTTCACCAGCGATTCGGCGTTGATGGTGCCCTTGGCGTCGAGCTTCTTGGCGTCGATGGCTTCCTGCAAACGGTCCAGGTTCACTTCCGACAATTCGATGCGGAAGATGTTGTTGAACCCGCGCTTCGGCAGGCGGCGATGCAGCGGCATCTGGCCGCCTTCAAAGCCCTTGATGCGCACGCCCGAACGCGCGGTCTGGCCCTTGCCGCCGCGGCCGGATTGCTTGCCCTTGCCGGAGCCAATGCCACGGCCGACGCGCATGCGCTTCTTGCGCGAGCCTTCGTTGTCGGCGATCTCATTGAGCTTCATTGTCTTGTTCCTTACTTCTCGTCGACGACGCGAACGAGGTGCTGAACCTTCGCGATCATGCCACGCACGGCAGGCGTGTCCTGCAATTCCGAGACACGGCCGATCTTGTTGAGGCGCAGACCGATCAGGGTCTCGCGCTGTGCCTTTTGACGGCGGATCGCGCTGCCGGTCTGTTCGACCTTGATGGTTTTTGCGGACGCCTTAGCTTCCTTGGCCATTGTTCTAAACTCCAATCAGCGTCCGGTTAGTCCGCCGCCGCCTCGGCATCGCCGCCGACGCGGCGCGCCTGAAGCGCGGAGACCTTGATGTTGCGGCGATTGGCCACCGAGCGCGGCGAATCCTGATGCTTGAGCGCGTCGAAGGTGGCGCGAACCATGTTGTAGGGGTTCGACGAGCCAACCGACTTGGCGACGACGTCCTGAATGCCGAGCGTCTCGAACACGGCGCGCATCGGGCCGCCGGCGATGATGCCGGTACCAGCCGGAGCAGCGCGCAGATAGACGCGACCGGCGCCGTGACGGCCGGCGATGTCGTGATGCAGCGTGCGGCCCTCGCGCAGAGCGACGCGCGTCAGGTTGCGCTTGGCTGAGTCGGTCGCCTTGCGGATCGCTTCCGGCACTTCGCGAGCCTTGCCGTGGCCGAAGCCGACGCGGCCCTTCTGGTCGCCGATGACGACGAGCGCCGCGAAGCCGAAACGCTTGCCGCCCTTCACCACCTTGGCGACGCGATTGATGTGGACGAGCTTGTCCACGAACTCGCTGTCGCGCTCTTCCCGATCCCGACCGCCCCGTTCGCGGTTACCGCGTTCGCGTTCAGCTGCCATTGTTCTGTCCAATCCTTGAGAGGCTCGAGCCTCTGTTCCTTAAATCCAAAATTAGAAGCTCAACCCGCTTTCGCGCGCCGCATCCGCCAGAGCCTTGACGCGACCGTGATAGAGATAGCCACCACGATCAAAAATGACTTCCTTGACGCCGTTCTTCACGGCGCGCTCCGCGAGGAGCTTGCCGACAGCCTTCGCCGCATCGATGTCGGCGCCGGTCTTGCCGCCGTCGCGCATCGCCTTCTCCAGCGACGACGCCGAAGCGAGCGTCTCGCCCTTCTGATCGTCGATGACCTGGGCATAGATGTGCTTCGACGAGCGGAACACCGACAGGCGCGGACGGCCGCCAGCGGAGCGGCGCAGGGAGTTGCGCACGCGCTGCTTGCGCCGGGCATTCGTGACCTTGAGTTTCGACATGACCGGCTCCGTTACTTCTTCTTGCCTTCCTTGCGGAAGATGAATTCATTGGCGTACTTCACGCCCTTGCCCTTGTACGGCTCGGGCGGACGGTAGCCGCGGATCTCGGCCGCAACCTGGCCGACGCGCTGGCTGTCGTTGCCGACGATGGTGATTTCCGTCGGCTTCGGCACCGTGATGGTGATGCCTTCCGGGATCGGATAAATCACGTCATGGCTGTAGCCGAGCGAGAGTTGCAGGTTCTTGCCCTGCAAGGCCGCGCGGTAGCCGACGCCGGTGATTTCCAGCTTCTTCTCGAAACCCTTGGTGACGCCCTCGACGAGATTCGCGATCTGGGCGCGCGCGGTGCCGTACAGCGACTGCGCACGCTTGGTCTCGAAGCGCGGCGCGACGCGGATCACGTTGTCCTTCAATTCCACCGACACGTCGTCGTGCACGGTGAACTGAAGCGTACCCTTCGGGCCCTTCACCTTGACGGTCTGGCCGTCGATATTCGCGGTAACGCCCGAGGCGATCGCGACCGGCCGTTTGCCTACGCGTGACATGTTTCGTCCTTCCTCAGAATACCGTGAAGAGAATTTCGCCGCCCACATTCGCGTCGCGCGCGGCGTGGTCAGCCATGATTCCCTTCGGCGTCGACAGCACCGAAATGCCAAGCCCGTTCTTGACGCGCGGCAGGTTCTTCACCGACGCGTAAACCCGGCGGCCCGGCTTCGACACGCGCTCGATCTCCTTGATGACCGGCTCGCCGTCGAAATACTTCAGCTCGATCTCAAGCTCGTTGTGGCCGCTCTTGTGCTCGACGCTGGCGTAGCCGCGGATGTAACCCTCGGACTTCAGCACTTCGAGAACGTTGGCGCGCATCTTCGAGCCCGGGGTCGAAACCTTGGACTTGGAGCGCATCTGCGCGTTGCGGATGCGGGTGATGAGATCGCTGATCGGATCGTGCGTTGACATGCGCCCCTCCTTACCAGCTCGACTTCACGAGACCCGGGATCAGACCCCGGGACCCGAAGTCGCGGATCGCGATGCGGCTCATCTTGGTCTTGCGATAGACCGCGTGGGGCCGGCCGCTGATCTCGCAGCGGTTCTTGATGCGGGTCGCAGACGAATTGCGCGGCATCTCGGCAAGCTTGATGGTCGCGGCGAAACGCTCTTCCATCGGCTTCGTCTTGTCGGAGATGATCGCCTTCAGCCGCGCGCGCTTGGCGGCGGCATTCTTCGTCATCTTCTGACGCCGGTTATTCTTCTCGATCGAACTCTTCTTAGCCATTCGATAGTCTCCATACCTTTCCGCGTCTGAAACGCCTGGCTCAGCGTCTCACTGCCGGAACGGGAAATTGAATGCGGTCAACAGCGCCCTCGCCTGCTCGTCGTTGGCGGCGGTGGTGCAAACCGTGATGTCCATGCCCCAGCTCTCGCCCGACTTGTCGTAGTCGATTTCCGGAAACACGATGTGCTCTTTCAGGCCGAGCGAATAATTGCCGCGGCCGTCGAAGCTCTTGGGGTTGAGGCCGCGGAAGTCGCGCACGCGCGGCAGGGCCACGTTGATGAGGCGGTCGATGAACTCGTACATCTTCGCCTTGCGCAGCGTGACCTTGGCGCCAATGGCCTGGCCTTCGCGCAGCTTGAAGGTCGCGATCGCCTTGCGCGAATGGGTCACGATCGGCTTCTGACCTGCGATCAGCGCGAGATCGTTCGCGGCCAGCTCGACCTTCTTGCGGTCGTTGACGGCCTCGCCGATGCCCATGTTGAGCACGACCTTGTCCAGGCGCGGAACCTGCATCGCATTGGTCAGGCCGAACTGCTCGGTCAGCTTGCCGCGGATGTCGCGGTCATACACCGTGCGCAGGCGCGGAATATATGTCTCAGCCATCGATCTCAGCTCCCGAGCTCTTGGCGATGCGCACCTTGGTGCCATCCTTCTGAATCTTGAAACCGACGCGGGTCGGCTTGCCGTCCTTGCCGACGAGCGCGATGTTCGACAGGTGGATCGGGCTCTCCTTGGAGATGATGCCGCCCTCCTGCGCTTGCGTCTGCTTCTGGTGACGCTTCACCAGGTTGACGCCACGAACCAGCGCGCGGCCTTCCGACGGACGCACCTCGAACACTTCGCCGGTACGACCCTTGTCGCGGCCGGTCAGAACGACGACCTTGTCGCCTTTGCGGATCTTGGCGGCCATTACAGCACCTCCGGCGCAAGCGAGATGATCTTCATGTGGTTCTTGGCGCGCAGCTCGCGCGGCACCGGCCCGAAGATACGGGTGCCGACCGGCTCGGACTGGTTGTTCACCAGCACGGCGGCGTTGCGGTCGAAACGGATCACCGAACCGTCGGCGCGGCGAATGTCCTTCGCAACACGCACGACCACGGCCTTCATCACGTCGCCCTTCTTCACCTTTCCGCGCGGAATGGCTTCCTTGATGGACACGACGATGATGTCGCCAACGGTGGCGTAACGGCGCTTGGAACCTCCAAGCACCTTGATGCACATGACACGGCGCGCGCCGGAATTATCGGCCACGTCGAGGTTGGTCTGCATCTGAATCATTGATGCACCTCGTCCTCTTTCTATGCGCTAGAGCGCTTAACAGCACGATCCCGAAATCGGTTTTCGTGCCTATTTCAAACGGTTTGCCCAAGAGCGATCCGGCGGATGCCGGACGTTTCTCAAGCGGTTTTCTTGTCTTCGCCCCGGACGACAGTCCAGCGCTTCAGCTTCGAGAGCGGCTTGCTCTCCTCGATCCAGACCGTGTCGCCCGCCTTGAACTGATTGTTCTCGTCGTGCGCATGGTAGTTCTTGGACCGGCGAATGGTCTTCTTGTAGATCGGATGGGTGAAGCGGCGGTCGACACGCACGACAACGGTCTTGTCCTGCTTGTCGCTGACGACGACGCCCTGGAGAGTACGCTTCGGCATCTGGCTCGCCCCTTACTTCTTCTTGCTGTCCGCGGCGCGTTTCTGCGCAGCGATGGTCTTGATGCGTGCGATTTCGCGGCGAGCTTCGCGCAGGCGCGAGGTGTTCTCGAGCTGGCCGGTGGCCCGCTGGAAGCGCAGGTTGAACCGCTCCTTCTTCAGATTGAGGATCGCATCCTCCATCTGGTCGGCGCTCATCGCACGGACGTCTTCAGCTTTGTGTGCCATCTCGTTACTCCGCGATACGTGCGACGAAGCGCGTCTTGATCGGAAGCTTGGCGGCCGCGAGCGACAGCGCCTCACGCGCGATCTGGTCGTTGACGCCGTCGATCTCGAACAGGATGCGGCCCGGCTTCACCCGCGCCACCCACAATTCCGGCGAACCCTTGCCCGAGCCCATACGGACTTCGGCGGGCTTCTTCGACACCGGAAGATCGGGGAACACGCGGATCCACACGCGGCCGACACGCTTCATGTGGCGGGTCAGCGCGCGGCGCGCGGCTTCGATCTGGCGCGCAGTGATGCGCTCCGGCGCCATCGCCTTCAGGCCGAACTGGCCGAAGGACAACGTCGCGCCCGACGAGGCGACGCCGTGGATACGGCCCTTGTGCGCCTTGCGGAACTTGGTCTTCTTGGGTTGCATCATGGCTTTACGCCCTCAAACCTTCTTACCTTTGAGCATGACCTGATCCGAAAACCGGTATCCACTTTTCGGGGTCATGCGATTTCAATCACGCCGCGTCGCGACGCGGACGGCTGTCACCGCCGCTGGTGTCGTTCAGGCGCTTGTCCTGCGCCATCGGATCGTGCTCGAGGATCTCGCCCTTGAAGAGCCAGACCTTCACGCCGCAGGTGCCGAACGTGGTGAACGCGGTGGCCACGCCGTAATCGACGTCCGCGCGCAGCGTGTGCAGCGGCACGCGGCCTTCGCGGTACCATTCCATGCGCGCGATTTCCGCGCCGCCGAGACGGCCCGAGCAGTTGATACGAATGCCCTGCGCGCCGAGACGCATCGCCGACTGAACCGCCCGCTTCATCGCGCGGCGGAACGCCACGCGGCGCTCGAGCTGCTGGGCGATCGATTCGGCGACCAGCGTCGCGTCGAGTTCCGGCTTGCGGATTTCGACGATGTTGATGACGACGTCGGACTGGGTGATCTCCGCGACCTTCTTCTTCAGCTTGTCGATGTCGGCGCCCTTCTTGCCGATCACCACGCCGGGGCGCGCCGAGTAAACCGAAACGCGGCACTTCTTGTGCGGGCGCTCGATCACGATGCGCGCCACGGCCGCCTGCTTCAGTTCCTTCATCAGCACTTCGCGAATCCGCACGTCCTCGTGGAGGAGCTTGGCGTATTCGCCCTTGCCGGCGAACCAACGGGAATCCCAGGTCCGGTTGATGCCGAGACGCAGCCCGATTGGATTGATCTTTTGACCCATCGTTTTCTCCTGCGCTCTTTAAGCGCTCGCCTCGGCCTCGACCTGACGGACAACGATCGTCAGCTGCGAGAACGGTTTATAGACACGGCCCGAACGGCCACGGCCGCGCGGTGCGAAACGCTTCATCACGATGCCGTTGCCGACATGCGCCTCGGAGACGACCAGCGCGTCAACATCGAGGTCATGGTTGTTTTCGGCGTTGGCGATCGCGGATTCGAGGCACTTCTTGACGTCGACCGCGATCCGCTTGCGCGAGAATTGCAGGTCGGCCAGCGCGGAAGCAGCCTTCTTGCCGCGGATCAGTTGCGCGACAAGATTGAGCTTCTGCGGGCTCACGCGAAGCATGCGGGCAACCGCCTTGGCTTCATTCTCCGAAAGGGCGCGTTCGCGCTTTGGTTTGCTCATGACTTAGTCCTCAAGCCTTCTTGGCTTTCTTATCGCCCGAATGGCCATGGAAAGTGCGGGTCGGCGAGAACTCGCCGAACTTGTGGCCGACCATTTCCTCGTTCACGGCGACCGGAACGTGCTTCTGGCCGTTGTAGACGCCGAAGGTCAGACCCACGAACTGCGGCAGGATCGTCGAGCGGCGGCTCCAGATCTTGATGACGTCGTGACGGCCAGACGCGCGGGCTGCATCTGCCTTCTTGAGCAGAGAGCCTTCAACGAACGGGCCTTTCCAGACTGAACGTACCATGTCCGGCGATCCTTACTTCTTCTTCCGCTTGTGGCGGCTGATGAGAATGAACTTGTTGGTCGACTTGTTGGTGCGGGTCTTCTTGCCCTTGGTCGGCTTGCCCCACGGGGTGACCGGGTGGCGGCCGCCCGAGGTGCGGCCTTCACCGCCGCCGTGCGGATGGTCGATCGGGTTCATGACGACGCCGCGGTTGTGCGGGCGACGGCCCATCCAACGCTTGCGGCCGGCCTTGCCGATCGAGGTGTTCATGTGGTCCGGGTTCGACACCGCACCGATGGTGGCGGTGCAGCGGCCGTGGACCATGCGCTGCTCGCCCGAGTTCAGGCGAAGAATAACGTAGTCGTGGTCGCGGCCGACGATCTGGGCGTAGGTGCCCGCCGAACGCGCCATCTGACCGCCCTTGCCGATCTTCATCTCGACATTGTGGACGATGGTGCCGACCGGCATGTTGCCCATCGGCATGACATTGCCCGGCTTCACGTCGACGTAGTTGCCGGCGATCACGGTATCGCCCACGGCCAGACGCTGCGGCGCCAGGATGTAGGACTGTTCGCCGTCGGCGTACTTGATCAGCGCGATGAACGCGGTGCGGTTCGGATCGTATTCGAGCCGTTCCACGGTCGCGGCGACATCGACCTTGGTGCGCTTGAAGTCCACCAGGCGATAGGTCTTCTTGTGACCGCCGCCACGGAAGCGCACGGTGATGCGGCCGGTGTTGCCACGGCCACCGTTGGAATGCTTGCCCTCGGTGAGCGCCTTGACCGGCTTGCCCTTATAGAGCGCCGAGCGATCGACCATCACCAATTGGCGCTGGCCGGGCGTCGTGGGGTTGAATGTTTTCAATGCCATCGTCGTAAACCTTACAGTCCGGTGGTCACGTCGATGCGGTGGCCCTCTTCGAGGGTCACGACAGCGCGCTTGGTATCCGACTGAGAGCCGAACTGGCCGCGGAAGACCTTGGTCTTGCCCTTGCGGACCAGCGTATTGACGCCCTTCACCTTGACGTCGAACAGCTTCTCAATCGCTTCCTTGATCTGCGGCTTGGTCGCCTTCGCGGCAACCTTGAACACAACCTTGTTGTGCTCGGACGCCGACGTCGCCTTTTCCGTAATCACGGGGGAGACGATGATGTCGTAGTGGCGCGAGTCCTGAGTGCTCATTTGAAGCGCGCCTCCAACGCGTCCACCGCGGCCTTCGTCAGCACCAGCTTCTGACGGCGCAGGATGTCATAGACGTTGATGCCCTGGATCGGCAGCACGTCGATGTGCGGAATGTTGCGGGCGGCCTGTGCAAAGCCGTTGTTCACTTCGGTGCCATCGACGATCAGCGCGCTGGTCAGGCCGAGGCCCGAGAAGTGACCGATCAGCGCCTTGGTCTTGGCGTCCTTCAGTTCGGCATTGTCGATCACGACCAGACCGCCGTCCTTCGCCTTCGCCGACAGCGCATGGCGCAGACCGAGTTGACGAACCTTCTTCGGCAGATCGTGAGCATGGCTGCGCACGACGGGACCGAACGCGCGGCCACCGCCACGGAACTGCGGCACGCGGGCCGAGCCGTGACGAGCACCGCCGGTGCCCTTCTGCTTGTACATCTTCTTGCCGGTGCGCCAGACTTCCGCACGGCCCTTGGCCTTGTGCGTGCCGGCCTGACGCTTGGCGAGCTGCCAGTTGACGACGCGCTGGATGATGTCCTTGCGCGGCTCGAGACCGAAGATCTCGTCCGACAGGTTCACCGAACCCGCAGCCTTGCCTTCAAGAGTTGTGACGTTCAGTTCCATCACGCGCCCTCCCCGGCAGTCGCTTCTGCGGCAGGCGCAGCCTTGTCGCCGCCTTCGGCGAGCTTGAACTTGCCCGGCTTCGCAGCTTCCTTCGGAAGCGGCTTCTTGACGGCATCGCGCACGGTGATCCAGCCGCCCTTAGAACCGGGAACGGCACCTTCGACGAGCAGCAAGCCGCGCTCGACATCGGTCTGGACCACGCGCAGGTTCAGCGTGGTGATGCGATCGACACCCATGTGACCGGGCATCTTCTTGTTCTTGAAGGTCTTGCCCGGGTCCTGACGGCCACCGGTCGAACCGATCGAGCGGTGCGAAACCGAGACGCCGTGGGTGGCGCGCAGACCGCCGAAATTCCAGCGCTTCATGCCGCCCGCGAAGCCCTTACCGACCGAAGTGCCGGTGACATCGACGAACTGGCCGGCGACGAAGTGATCGGCGGTGATTTCGGCACCGACCGGGATCACAGCATCATCGCTGACGCGGAATTCCACGACCTTGCGCTTGGGTTCGACCTTGGCGACCGCGAACTGTCCGCGTTCGGCCTTCGGCATGTAAACGGACTTGCGAGCGCCCGAACCGAGCTGGAGCGCGGTGTAGCCGTTCTTGTCCTTGGTGCGGTGGCCGACAACCTGACAGTTGCCCAGCTTCAGCACGGTCACAGGAATATGTTCGCCGGCCTCCGTAAAGACCCGCGTCATCCCGACCTTTTGTGCGATCACTCCGGAGCGCATCGGCGTGCTTCCCATTCTTTCTGTCCGGCGAGCGGACTAACGTAAAAGTTTTTAGAGCTTGATCTCGACATCGACGCCAGCGGCGAGGTCGAGCTTCATCAAAGCATCGACCGTCTGCGGCGTCGGATCGACGATATCGAGAAGGCGCTTGTGAGTGCGCATCTCGAACTGCTCGCGGCTCTTCTTATCGACGTGAGGCGAACGGTTCACGGTGAACTTCTCGATGCGGGTCGGCAGCGGAATCGGTCCGCGAACCTGAGCACCGGTGCGTTTTGCCGTGTTCACGATCTCGCGGGTCGACGTATCGAGAATCCGATGGTCGAACGCCTTGAGACGAATGCGAATATTCTGGCCGTTCATTGCCGTTTCTTTCTTGCCCGTCACGACCGGTCAGTCCGGTCATCCACGTCGGTATTCAAAGGGGCCGTCATGCCCGGCCTTCCGGCCGGGCATGACGGCGGATCGTGTCTTACTCGATGATGCTCGCGACGACGCCTGCACCAACGGTGCGGCCGCCTTCGCGGATCGCGAAGCGAAGCTTCTCTTCCATCGCGATCGGCACGATCAGGTGCACTTCCATCGCGATGTTGTCGCCCGGCATCACCATCTCGGTGCCTTCCGGCAGATGAACCACGCCCGTCACGTCGGTCGTGCGGAAGTAGAACTGCGGACGGTAGTTGGTGAAGAACGGAGTGTGACGGCCGCCCTCTTCCTTGGTGAGGATGTAGGCTTCCGCCTTGAACTTGGTGTGCGGCTTGACCGAACCCGGCTTGCACAGAACCTGACCGCGCTCGACTTCCTCGCGCTTGGTGCCGCGCAGCAGCGCGCCGATGTTGTCGCCAGCCTGGCCCTGATCGAGCAGCTTGCGGAACATTTCAACGCCGGTGACGGTGGTCTTCTGGGTGGCCTTCAGACCGACGATTTCGATTTCCTCGCCGACCTTGACGACGCCGCGCTCGACACGGCCGGTGACGACGGTGCCGCGGCCCGAGATCGAGAACACGTCTTCAACCGGCATCAGGAACGGCTGGTCGATCGGACGCTCCGGCTGCGGAATGTACTCGTCGACGTTCTTCATCAGCTCGAGGATGGCTTCCTTGCCGAGCTTGACGTCGCTGTCTTCCAGCGCGGCCAGAGCCGAACCCTTGACGATCGGAATCTTGTCGCCCGGGAAGTTGTACTTCGAGAGCAGTTCGCGAACTTCGAGTTCGACGAGTTCGAGCAACTCCGGATCGTCGACCATGTCGCACTTGTTGAGGAACACGACGAGCGCCGGAACGCCGACCTGGCGGGCGAGCAGGATGTGCTCGCGGGTCTGCGGCATCGGGCCGTCAGCGGCCGACACGACGAGGATCGCGCCGTCCATCTGGGCAGCGCCGGTGATCATGTTCTTCACGTAGTCGGCGTGGCCGGGGCAATCGACGTGCGCGTAGTGGCGGTTCGGCGTCTCGTACTCGACGTGAGCGGTCGAGATGGTGATGCCGCGGGCCTTTTCTTCCGGCGCCTTGTCGATCTGATCGTAAGCCGTGAACGTAGCGCCACCAGCTTCGGCCAGAACCTTCGTAATCGCCGCAGTCAGCGACGTCTTGCCATGGTCGACGTGACCGATGGTGCCGATGTTGCAGTGGGGTTTCTTACGTTCAAATTTCTCTTTAGCCATGACACTCTCCGTTCAGACTTTGGCTTTCACCAAAGACAATCAGGCAAACTTCTTCTGGACTTCAGCCGACACGTTGGCCGGCGCTTCAGCGTAGTGATCGAATTGCATCGTGAAGGTCGCGCGCCCCTGGCTCATCGAGCGCAGGTTGTTCACGTAACCGAACATGTTCATGAGCGGCACCATCGCGTTGATGACGTTGGCGTTGCCGCGCATGTCCTGACCCTGGATCTGGCCACGGCGGGAATTGAGATCGCCGATCACAGAACCCGTGTAGTCTTCCGGCGTCACCACCTCGACCTTCATGATCGGCTCGAGCAGGACCGACTTGCCCTTCTGAAGAGCTTCGCGGAACGCCGCGCGCGAGGCGATTTCAAACGCCAGCGCCGAGGAGTCGACGTCGTGGTACTTGCCGTCGACGAGCTGAACCTTGACGTCCACCACCGGGAAGCCGGCGACCACGCCCGAGTTCATCACGCTGTTGAGACCCTTTTCGACGCCGGGGATGTATTCCTTCGGCACCGCGCCGCCGACGATCTTCGATTCGAACTCATAGCCGGCGCCCGGCTCGTTCGGCTCGACGACGAGCGACACTTCAGCGAACTGGCCCGTACCGCCGGTCTGCTTCTTGTGGGTGTATTTGACTTCGGCCTTCTTGGTGATCTTCTCGCGGAACGCCACCTGCGGAGCGCCGATGTTGGCATCGACCTTGTAGGTGCGGCGGAGAATATCGACCTTGATGTCGAGATGGAGTTCGCCCATGCCCTTGAGAATGGTCTGGCCGGATTCCTGATCGGTCGACACGCGGAAGGACGGATCTTCCGCAGCGAGCTTCGCCAGCGCGACGCCCAGCTTTTCCTGGTCGGCCTTCGACTTCGGCTCGATCGCGATTTCGATCACCGGCTCGGGGAATTCCATCTTTTCAAGGATGACCGGATGATCCGGATCGCACAGCGTATCGCCGGTGCGCGCTTCCTTGAGGCCGGCCAGCGCGACGATGTCGCCCGCATAGGCTTCCTTGATGTCTTCGCGGTTGTTCGCATGCATCAGCAACATGCGGCCGATGCGCTCTTTCTTCTCGCGGGTCGAGTTAACGACGCCGGTGCCGCTGGTCAGAATGCCCGAGTAGATGCGGCAGAAGGTGATGGTGCCGACGAACGGGTCGTCCATGATCTTGAACGCGAGGAGCGACATCGGCTCCTTGTCGTCCGCATGGCGCAGAACCTCGTTGCCGCTCTCATCGACGCCCTTGATCGCGGGCACGTCGAGCGGCGACGGCAGATAGGCGACCACGGCGTCGAGCAGCGGCTGCACGCCCTTGTTCTTGAAGGCGGTGCCGCAAAGAACCGGATAGAACGCGCCGTTGATGACCGCCTTGCGGATCAGCTTCTTCAGCGTCGCCTCGTCCGGCTCGGTGCCGTCGAGATAGGCAGCCATGGCGTCGTCATCGAGTTCGACGGCGGCCTCGACCAGCTTCTCGCGGTATTCCTTCGCCTTGTCGGCCAGGTCAGCCGGGATCGCCTCGACGTCGTACATCGAGCCGAGCGAGTCCTGATTGTAGACCAGCGCCTGCATGCGAACGAGGTCGATCATGCCCTTGAAGTTGTTCTCGGAGCCGATCGGCAACTGGATCGCGACCGGACGCGCGCCGAGGCGGTCAACGATGTCGGACAGGCACTTGTAGAAGTCGGCGCCGGTCTTATCCATCTTGTTGCAGAAAACGATGCGCGGAACCTTGTACTTGTCGCCCTGACGCCAGACGGTTTCGGTCTGCGGCTCGACGCCCTGGTTCGAGTCGAGAACGCAAACGGCGCCGTCGAGCACGCGCAGCGAACGCTCAACTTCAATGGTGAAGTCGACGTGGCCGGGAGTGTCGATGATGTTCAGGCGCTTGCCTTCCCAGAACGCGGTGGTCGCGGCCGAGGTGATCGTGATGCCACGCTCCTGCTCCTGCGCCATCCAGTCCATCGTCGCGGCACCTTCGTGCACTTCGCCGATCTTGTGGCTCTTGCCGGTGTAATAGAGGATGCGCTCGGTCGTCGTGGTCTTGCCAGCGTCGATATGCGCCATGATACCGAAGTTACGGTAGTCCTCGATGGCATGTTGGCGGGGCATGGGCCTGTCCTTAAATGTCCGTTCGGGTCGCCGTTACCAGCGATAATGCGAGAAGGCGCGGTTGGCTTCCGCCATCTTGTGCACGTCTTCACGCTTCTTTACGGCGTTGCCGCGGTTGTTGGCTGCATCGAGCAGTTCCGCCGAGAGACGCTCGGTCATGGTCTTCTCGTTGCGGCCGCGCGCGGCCGAAATGATCCAGCGCAGGCCGAGAGCCTGACGGCGGGTGGAGCGGACTTCGACCGGCACCTGATACGTCGCACCGCCGACGCGGCGCGAGCGCACTTCGATGGTCGGCATCACGTTGTCGAGCGCCTGCTCGAACACGGTCAGCGGAGCCTGCTTGGTCTTGCTCTCGATCAGGTCGAAAGCGCCATAGACGATGCTTTCGGCGGCGGACTTCTTGCCGTCGTACATGATCGAATTCATGAACTTCGAGACGATGATGTTCCCGAACTTCGGATCCGGATTGACTTCGCGCTTTTCGGCGGAGTGGCGACGAGACATGGTTTCCGCTCCTGCTTACTTCGGACGCTTCGCGCCGTACTTCGAACGGCGCTGCTTACGGTTCTTGACGCCCTGCGTATCGAGGACGCCGCGGAGGATGTGGTAGCGAACGCCGGGCAAGTCCTTGACGCGGCCGCCGCGGATCATGACCACCGAGTGCTCCTGAAGGTTGTGGCCTTCACCCGGAATGTAGCCGATGACCTCGAAGCCGTTGGTCAGGCGCACCTTGGCGACCTTACGAAGCGCCGAGTTCGGCTTCTTCGGAGTCGTCGTATAGACGCGCGTGCACACGCCACGCTTCTGCGGCGACTGTTGCAGAGCCGGAACCTTCTTGCGCGACTTCTGCGCTTCGCGCGGATTTGCGATCAGCTGGTTGATCGTCGGCATATTCGCCTTCACCCTTGTTCACGCGAGACCTTGCGGTCTTGCAAATTCATTCGGGGCAACCGCCCCACTCTCTTCACGCCGATGCAAACCATCCGCGCAAAACGAAATCGCGCCAGCCGGTCATCGCTGACCGGAAAGCGCTGAAACGCCACAGAGGACCCCAGTTCGCCTCAGGCTTTCACCCGAAGTCCACCAAGGTCATGCATCCAAAGCCAATCTCAGAAGCCAATCGCCCGAGAGACTGATTTTCGTCTTGGCATTGCCTGGTTAGTACCGACAGCGTCTGAGCGTCATGGGTCGAGGTTGGTGCCGTTTCATGCCGGAGCCGAAGCCCGGGGGATGAAAGGTGGTCCGTTCCGACACAGGGAAGCTCACCGCCTGTCGTGAAGTGGCCGGTTTGTATAAGCCATGCATGGCCAAGTCAAGACGAAAGGTAATGTAAAAAGCCCGCGCCATTCCGGCGTTTCTGTCATCCGCATCCGATGCGCGCGAAAGACGAATTCTCCCGGAGCGAGAATCGCGCCAATCGCGATTCCCTGGGTCAGAGAACCACCGCCGCGCGCACTTTACGCCTTTGGCGATTCATATAACTAATTGATTTTAAAAGATTAGGTATAATTATACAGTAGAAGGTGCCAACCCTATCGGACCAGCCTGCATCTCCGACAGCCGATCCCGGTGGCTCAGCCTCGCGACATCCGGCGCCGCAGGATGCGGAACGCCGTGATCGGGATTTCGACCATGAAGGGAACGGGATCGTCCCATGCCATGGTCGCCCATGCGATCGGCTGGCGGAAACTCGCCAGATAGGCCCGCAGTCCCCCGCGCCATTGCCCCGACCGGACCAGCGACAGAACCGCCGGAGCGTCGCGAAGAACATGCATCCAGCGATGGTCACTGGAATTTGCCGACGCCGGGGGCGGTTCTCCATGGGCCATGCGGTAAAGCATGGTGACGAAATCGGTGCCCGCCGCCTCCCCGAGCCCGAGCCAGGCCCAGACCCGCGTGTTGACGTCGAGCGGCTTGAACTGGCCGTCGCGGGGATCGAACTTGAAGTCGATCTCCACCAGCCCCTCGTAGCGGGCCGCGCGCAGCAGCTTCTCGGCGACATCGCGAATCCGCGGCTCGTCCACGATCTCGATGAAACAACTGATGCCGAAGTCCGACGGATATTGCCGTCTCCGGCGGACCGTCATCTCCGCGACGGGCTCGCCGTCCGACCAGACTCCCGCGTAGGAATACTGCTCGTGCCCCTCACCCGGAATGTAATCCTGCACCACCACGCCCGGCGCGCCGGAATGTGCGGCCGCATCGCGATATAGTGCGTCCAGTTCCTCGCGGGTGTTCGCGCGCCAGACCTTGTCCTGCGTGAAGCTGTTGCGCACCTCGCGTTGCGCGGGCTTGAGCAGGACCGGAAAGGCGGGCTCGAGCGCTGCGAGATCCGCCTCACTCTCCACCCGGTAGCTGCGGGGAAACGGAATTCCGACCCGCGCGGCAAGCCCGGCCAGTAGCTTCTTGTCGCCAAGCTGCTTCAGGTCGTCCCATTTCAGCGACACCACGCGAAACGCCTTTTGCAGCGCATCCCGGTTCTCGGCGATCAGCTTCACGTCGCCGTCCGCGCAGGGAATGAGCAGCCAGTCTTTCAGGCCGCGTGTCGCTGCCAGATCGAGCAGCCATTGCGCGGCACCGGGCGCCTGCGCGCCGGGCCACGCGAAACTCTCCCGCACATAGCGGGAGAAGCGCGGCAACGGGTGATCGTCGCTCACATAAACAACGGGGATGCCCTTGCGGCCGAGCGTGCGCGCCGCCGCCAATGCGCCGTGAACGCCACCGAGAAGAACAACACCGGCCGGAGGAAGGGACGCGCTCATCGCTCCCTCGAAAACGGACCGAGCGCGCGGATTCGCTGTTCCCAATAAGGGCTCGCCGTCGCCAGCACGTTGTAGCCGTAATTGACGGCCCGCTTGATCCGGTCGAGCGGTGAGACATCCGTCAGTTGTTCGAAGCGGCCCGTGGCCGGATCGTAGCAGAACAGCTTGAACGGCGTGTGATCGAGGATGTGCCGCGAAATGGTGTGGTTGCGGTCGTTGCCATGCTCTTCGCAGATCATGACGCAATCGCCGGACAGAAGTTTCTCGCCGCCCGCGATGGCCGCGATCTCGACGCCCTCGACATCGAGCTTGGCGACGTAACGCCCCTTCGGATCGAGCTTCATCCGCTCCATCAGGGAATCGAGCGTCACAACCGGGACTTCCTCGCCTGCGTCCGAACCGCCTGCGATCGACAGTGCCTCATGCTTGCGGCCCGACAGATGCGCGACGCCTTCAGTCGCGCCGATCGCCGCCTTCACCGGCGTGAACCTCCCGCCATTGCGGGACGCGTTGCGTGACAGCCATGTGAAATTCGCCGACGACGGCTCAATCGCGATCGAGCGATGCGCGCCATAGGGACGGCTCGACGCCAGCACCGACCAGTAGCCGAAATTCGCGCCGCCATCGATCAGGGTGTAGTCGGCGTCGGCGATGCCCTTGAAGAACATCTCGATGTCGAATTCGTAGCGATAGCTGGAGAACAGCAGCAGGCTCCAGTAGCCATCGCAGAACGGGAAGGAAAATATCGCATCCTCGTTGAGGCGCACCTCGATCGGCTGCTCGGCCGACAGCACGCGCAGCCCCTGGCACCCCGCCGCAAAGCCGCGAAAATACCAGGCGGAGCTGATCGCAGCCCCCGCCTGCATCGCGCCGATGGTAAGGCGTTCGCGCACACCCGCTCCGCCAATGCGGCCGGTCTGACGGTCAAACGTCAAAGCCGGTTTCGGGCTGCGCTCGAGAGCGATGGAATCCATGGCAGGAAAAATTTCCAAATCACGATACTTTTATTTCCGGTCCCAATCTGGACCCGGCATGGCCTGCCTGTTCGGGGCACCGACGCTATGAAGCGAATACGGCCCAGGCAGCCGATAATCGCTTCATGCATCGCCCCACTCTCCAAGACAATCCTTGATACATGATTTCAAGTTTCGTCAAATAGAAAGGGCTGCGTTAGTGAGTGGTTAATCTTTCGGCACCCGACCGCGATAACCCCGATCCACGCCGATGCTTCCGTCACGGCCCATCATGAAAGGGGGCAAAAAGGGGGGCAAAAAAGCCCGCGCGCGACAATTCGGCGGCAACGCAAGGCCGGGCCTCATTCATCATCGTCGTCGTCGTCTTCGTCATCTTCGTCGTCATCTTCGTCACCCGCATCATGGTGCGGCTGGTGCATCTGATCATCCCAAAGCTGACGATAGAGGCCGTCCTTTTCAATCAAATCATGGTGTGACCCGCGTTCCAGCACCCGGCCGCCGCTCACCACAATGATCTCATCCATTTCAACCACCGAGGTCAGGCGATGGGTCGACCAGATCATGGTGCGACCTTCTGCCGCCTTGAGCAGCGTGCGGTTGATCGCGGCTTCCGTGGTCTGATCGAGCGCCGAGGTCGCCTCGTCCAGCAACAGCACCGAGGGGTTTCTCACCATCGCGCGTGCGATCGCGATGCGCTGGCGCTGGCCGCCGGACAGGGTGTCGCCGCGCTCGCCGACCAGCGTGTCATAACCGTCCGGCAGCGAGACGATGTGACGATGGATTTCCGCCGTCTTCGCCGCGGCCTCCACCTCGGCGTCGGTCGCATCCTGCTTGCCGAGCCGGATGTTCTCGCGGATCGACATATTGAACAGCATGTTCTCCTGAAAGACGACGGCCATGTGCGAGCGCAGCGAATCCCGCGTCACCCTGCGAATATCGACGCCATCGATCGTGACACGCCCCTCGGTCGGCTCGTAAAGCCGCAGGATCAGGTTGAGCAGCGTGCTCTTGCCCGAGCCGCTGGGGCCGACGATGGCGATATTCTTGCCGGCCTCGAGCTTCAACGTCAGGGCGTCGAGCACCTTGGTGTCGGTGCCCTCATAGCTGAAACTGACGCGCTCGAAGGCGATATCGTTCATCACCGGCGGCATGACCGGTGCGCCCGGCCGGTCCGCGCCCCGCACCGGCTCGTCGAGCAGTTCCTGCATATGCTGCACGGAGGCGGCCGAGGAGATCGCCAGCGGAATGAAATGCATCAGATGCGCGATGTTGTAGGAAATTTCCCAGAACGCGCTCTCGAAGGTGACGAAAGTGCCGACCGTGATCTGGCCCTTGGTGGCGAGATACGCGCCGATGCCGAGCACGACGAGATGCAGCAGCAGCACGGAGACGGTGACGGTGCGCTCCACCATCGAGGACAGGAAGGTCGCCTCCGCGATCGAGCGCCGCGCATTGAGGTTGCGGAACGTGAACCAGCCGAACGCCTTGCGTTGCAGGCCGAACGCCTTCACCACGAGCTGGGTGCCGATGTTCTCCTGCACCACGCCGAGGATCGCGGATTCATTGACCTTCTGCTCGTAATTGGCCTGCACCGCCTTCGGCGTCAGGATTCGCGGACCAACCAGCGTCACCGGGAAAATCAGCAGCGCCACCACCGCAAGTTGCCAGTTCAGCCAGATCATCAGGCCGATGCCGGCGATCAGTTCGAACAGCGGCAGCAGCGCGCTGTTGGCGAGCGATTTGATCGAGCTTTCGTAACCCGCCATGTCCACCGAGAAGCGCGACAGGATTTCGCCGCGCTTGGTGCGGCCGAAGAACGACGCCGGAAGGCTTTGCAGATGATTGAACAGCCGGGTGCGGACGTCGGAGATCACCGCCGCGGACAGGCGCGCGTCCCAGAGTTCGTACCAGACTGCCACGATCGAGGTGAGAATGCCTGCGGCCGCCAGTACAATGAGGATCACGTAGAGCGCGTGGAAGTCCTCCTCCCCCAGCGCATCGTCGATCAGGTATTTCAGGCTGAGCGGCATGATGACGTTGAACAACGTCTCCACGAACAGCCCGATGCCGACGAATACAAGCCAGCGCCTGTAGTTGCGCATCAACGGCCATGTGAAGCGCCAGATCGTCGCGAACGCGCCCGCGGCTTCGCTCGCGGTAAAGGCGACGAGATCCTCGTCATCGTCGTCGTCAATATCGACCGCGACCGGCTCCGGAACAGGCTCTGGACGCGCGACCTCCTCGGCGGCGCGCTTGTCGGCAACGGACTCCGGGGCGGTGCTATCCGGCGGTGGCGACATCGAAAGGATTTACCCAGTGCGCGATTTGTTATGCGCGGTTTCGGTACGGACGATCAGGCGAAGGCCGGCCGCCCTGGCGGCCGACCTTCGCGGACCATACGCGATCAGTCGTCGTCCGCAATCTTGTCGAAGAAAGAATAACGCAGGCTGTCGGAGTCCGCGTACCAGTCGCCCGGCCCCTTGCCCGCCTTGAGGGTGGCCTCCCAGACCTGATCGGTCCGGTCGTCCCGATGCGCGGACAGATCAAAACCGTTGCCGAAGAACAATTCCGACCATTCCCACCAGGTGCCGAGCTTCTTGACGCCGCGCAGCAGGTCATAGCGATCGATCAGCGCGGGCGCCATGTCGCTCGTCACCGAACCGAACACGAATCCGGTCTTCACCACGCGGTTGATTTCGCGAATGCCCTTCACGACCTGTTTGTCGGAGAGATGACACAGGCTGGTCTCGAACACGAAGTCGAACGAGTCGGCCTTGAACGGCAGTTTGGTCACGGTGCCGAGCTTGTTGTATTTCCGCAGCGCCTTCGGCGTCCTGGCGTGGATGGAACGGTTGTTCTCGATGCCCCAGGCGTCAACGCCACGCTCGCGCAGCGCACCGACCAGTTCGCCGCTCGCAGAGCCCGCGATGAGCAGCCGGTAGCCTTTCTTGGGCCGCCACACGATCCGGATCATCTCCATCAGGTAATCGGGATCGGTGAATTTCTGCCAGACTTCCGAATAAGGCCCGGCATTGCGATAGTTCTCGAAATAGGCGCGGTCGATCTTGTCGGACGGCACGTTGCCGGTTTCGCCGCGCTCATAGCGCAGCTTCATCATCTCGGTGGTGATGATGTCGGTCGCGGCGTCGGAAGAATCGAGCAGGCCGTTGAGGGTCGAGTCGAACAGATAGTCGCCGACCACGACAAAGCCCGGATGCTCGTAAGGCTCGGGCCGATGGTTGGTCATCACGTCGCGCACCGGCAAGCCGCCGGGAATGCAGTTCACCGACGACAGCCAGCGGTGAATCTTGCCCTCGATGAAATGCGGGCGAACCTTGCCGAAAGAAGCCGGCAACGACTTGAGCGCGGCATCGATCAGTTCCTCGTCCGAGAGGTTGGCGTAAGCCAGCGCATCCGAGCCCGCGATCAGCCAGTTCAGCACGCCGTTGCGGCCGACATCGTGGCGCGCGCCCTCCACGTAGATGCAGCAGCCGCCGAAGGCCTCCGACATCCACCACGCACCCGGCACCTTGTCGCCCCAGAACGGTTCATCGAACAGAATCGACACCCGCAGGTAATGCGCCGGACGGTCGAAATAGGCGATATGCCGCACCATCGAATGGCGCAGCAACTCCCCTTCCCAGCGCATCGTCGCCAGCCAGGAATGCGGCAGGCACATCAGCACGAGGTCGAATTCCTTCGTCACCGCCGCCTTGCCGTTCATCATCTCGACGGCGTACTTGCCGGAATCGGCCTTGCCGACCTTGAGCACGCGATGGTTGAGGTTGATTTCGGCGTCGATCTCGCTGCGCAGGCTGTGGATCAACTGCTCGTTGCCGTTCTGGATCGAGTACAGGCCGATATAGCCCTCGATATCCATCACGTAGTTCTTCAGGGCGTTGAGGCCGTTGGTGTTGTGGCTCTCGGTCGCGATATCGGAGCGCGCCATCACCTTGATGAAGCGCTTGGCGATGGGGTCGGCCACCTCCTCGTCGAGCACATCTTCCGCGCTCTTGAGCGCCCAGGGATGTTCGTTGTCGTGCGCGCCGACGCCTTCGTAATATTCGATCGGCGAAACCAGACCGGTACAGCGCTTGCGGAAATTGGCGATCGCGTTCGCGGTCTCGGGACCGTATTTGCGGCGCATGCCCGGAATGTCGTCGAGCAATTCGCCATCGAGCTGAATCTGCTCGGCATCCATCGGCACGGTCTGCAATCCGAAATGCTGGATCAGCTCGCGCAGCGGATCGGGACCCGTCATCGAATAGTCATAGATTTCGGCGACGCCCGCCTCGTAGATCGCGGCCGATGAATCGAATTTTCCGGTCTGGATTTTGCCGCCAAGACGGTTCGAGGCCTCGAAGATCGAAACCCGGCACAACGGGCCGAGCTTCTTCTTCAGGTACCAGGCCGACATCAGGCCGCCCGGGCCACCCCCGATAATCGCAAGATTGATCATTTCCGCGCTATTCGTCCCGCCACCGGCCGGTCGTATGCCAGCCTAACATCAAAATAGACAAAGCCTTTTTCCCCTGAAAGGTAGATGAACAAAACCCGGCTCGGCAACCAAAACCGCCCCGTTCCGCCGAAAGAATAGGTTCTTTTTCAATACGATCCTTGCGCGCGGGCAACGAACGGACTGGGCCGCGCCCGCATGGACCGGAAACTGAGACAAGCCGCCGCGAACTGCCCGCGCATCGCAGCAAAAAGGCCGCCCGAAGGCGGCCTTTTCAAGAGGTGAGCGGGGCGAGCCGTTACTCCGCCGGCGGCAATGCCAGCGGCTCGCTTTCCGGCGCGGCCGGAGGCGTCGCGATCGCCGCCTGCTTCTCGCGCTCGTCCAGGATCAGCTTGTCGCGCTTGGTCGCGACTTCGCGGATCTTGGCCATCGAGGCGCCGGTGCCCGCCGGGATCAGGCGACCGACGATGACGTTCTCCTTGAGGCCCTCGAGCGGGTCCACCTTGCCGTTGACGGCGGCTTCGGTGAGCACGCGGGTGGTCTCCTGGAACGACGCCGCCGAGAAGAACGAGCGGGTCTGCAACGAGGCCTTGGTGATGCCGAGCAGCACCGGGGTTCCGGTCGCGGGCTTCTTGCCCTCTTCCTTCGCCTTGGCGTTGTTCTGGTCGAACTCGATCTTGTCGACCTGTTCGCCCGAGATCATGTCGGTGTCGCCCTGGTCGGTGATCTCCACCTTCTGCAACATCTGACGGACAATCACCTCGATGTGCTTGTCGTTGATGAGCACGCCCTGGAGCCGGTAAACTTCCTGGATTTCGTTGACCAGATAGGCAGCGAGTTCCTCGATGCCCTTGATCGCCAGAATGTCGTGCGGCGCCGGATTGCCCTCGACGATGAAATCGCCCTTTTCGACGATGTCGCCGTCCTGCAAGTGGATGTGCTTGCCCTTCGGGATCAGGTACTCGCGCGGCTCCTCGGTCTTGTCGGTCGGCTCGATCGAGAGGCGGCGCTTGTTCTTGTAATCCCGTCCGAAGCGGATCGTGCCGGCGGTCTCCGCGATGATCGCGGCGTCCTTCGGCTTGCGGGCTTCGAACAGTTCGGCCACGCGCGGCAGACCGCCCGTGATGTCGCGGGTCTTGGCGCTCTCGGTCGAGATACGCGCAAGGATGTCGCCCGGCTTCACCGTCGCGCCGACGTCCACCGAGAGGATGGCGTCAACCGACAGCATGTAGCGGGCATCGCCGCCACGCGCGAGCTTCAGCACCTTGCCGTCCTTGCCCTTGACCACGATGGCCGGACGCAAATCCGCACCACGGCTGGTCGAGCGCCAGTCGATGACGATGCGCTTGGCGATACCGGTCGACTCGTCGAGCGTCTCGGAGATCGACTGGCCTTCGACCAGATCCTCGAACCCGATGGTGCCCTCGACTTCGGTGAGAATGGGACGGGTATACGGGTCCCACTCCGCGATGCGCTGGCCGCGCTTGACCATATCGCCCTCGTCGACCCACATGCGCGAGCCGTACTGGATACGATGGGTCGCGCGCTCGGTGCCATCGGCATCGACGATCGCAACAACCATGTTGCGGACCATCGCGACCTTGGCGCCTTCCGAGTTGGTAGCGATCGCCTTGTTCCTGATGACGATCTTGCCGTCGAAGTTCGACTCGACGAACGACTGCTGGTTGATCTGCGCAGCGCCGCCGATGTGGAACGTACGCATCGTGAGCTGCGTGCCCGGCTCACCGATCGACTGCGCGGCGATGACGCCGACAGCTTCACCGTGGTTGACCGGCGTGCCGCGCGCGAGGTCGCGGCCGTAGCACATCGCGCAGATGCCGTTGACCAGTTCGCAGGTCAGTGCGGAGCGGATTTTCACCTCCTGCACACCACCGCGCTGGATGGCATCGACGTGGCTCTCCTCCATCAGAGTGCCGCGCTTGACGATGACCTTGTTGGTCGACGGCTCGCGGATATCCTCGCCCGCGGTGCGGCCAAGGATGCGTGAGCCGAGCGAAGCCACCACGGTGCCGGCGTCCACGATCGCCCGCATCTTGATGCCGAGATTGGTGCCGCAGTCGGTTGCATTGATGATGCAATCCTGCGCCACGTCGACCAGACGGCGGGTGAGGTAACCGGAGTTCGCGGTCTTCAACGCGGTGTCCGCGAGACCCTTGCGGGCGCCGTGGGTCGAGTTGAAGTATTCGAGAACCGACAGACCTTCCTTGAAGTTGGAAATGATCGGCGTCTCGATGATCTCGCCCGACGGCTTGGCCATCAGGCCGCGCATGCCGGCCAACTGGCGCATCTGCGCCGGCGAACCACGCGCACCGGAGTGAGCCATCATGTAGATCGAGTTGATCTGAGCCTCGCCGCCCTTCGGATTCTTCTTCACCGACGAGATTTCCTTCATCATCTCGTCAGCGATCTTCTCCGTGGCCTTGGACCAGGCGTCGACCACCTTGTTGTACTTTTCGCCCTGAGTGATCAGGCCGTCATTGTACTGCTGCTCGAATTCCTTCGCCATCGAGCGGGTGTCGTCCACGACCTTCCACTTGCCGTGCGGCACGACCATGTCGTCCTTGCCGAACGAGATGCCCGCCTTGAAGGCGTTGTGGAAGCCGAGCGCCATGATGCGATCGCAGAAGATCACAGTCTCCTTCTGGCCGCAGTGACGATACACCGTGTCGATCACGCCCGAGATTTCGCGCTTCGTCATCAGCTTGTTGACGGCGTCGAACGGAACCTTCGGATGCTTCGGCAGCACCTGACCGAGCATGACGCGGCCGGCGGTGGTCTCGTAGATCTTCGAGATCGGCTTGTTGTCCTCGCCGACCCCATTCCACCGATACTTGATCTTCGTATGCAGGTGGATGACCTTCGAGAACAGCGCGTGCTCGATCTCCGCCATGTCGCGGTAGACCTTGCCTTCGCCGGCGAGGCCTTCGCGCAGGATAGAGAGATAATAAAGACCAAGCACGATGTCCTGCGACGGCACGATGATCGGCTGACCATTCGCCGGGTGCAGGATGTTGTTGGTCGACATCATCAGCACGCGCGCTTCCAGCTGTGCTTCAAGCGACAGCGGAACGTGCACGGCCATCTGGTCGCCGTCGAAGTCGGCGTTGAACGCGGCGCAGACCAGCGGGTGAAGCTGGATCGCCTTGCCCTCGATCAGCGTCGGCTCGAATGCCTGAATGCCGAGGCGATGCAGCGTCGGCGCGCGGTTCAGCAGCACCGGATGCTCGCGAATGACTTCGTCGAGGATATCCCAGACCTCGGGACGCTCCTTCTCGACGAGCTTCTTCGCCTGCTTCACGGTGGTGGACAGACCCTTGGCGTCGAGCCGCGAGTAGATGAACGGCTTGAACAGTTCGAGCGCCATCTTCTTCGGCAGGCCGCACTGATGCAGCTTGAGTTCGGGACCGACCACGATGACCGAACGGCCGGAGTAGTCGACGCGCTTGCCGAGCAGGTTCTGACGGAAGCGGCCCTGCTTGCCCTTGAGCATGTCGGCGAGCGACTTCAGCGGACGCTTATTGGCGCCGGTGATGACGCGGCCACGGCGGCCGTTGTCGAACAGCGCGTCCACAGCTTCCTGCAACATGCGCTTTTCGTTGCGGATGATGATATCCGGCGCGCGCAGCTCCATCAGCCGCTTCAGACGGTTGTTGCGGTTGATGACGCGGCGGTACAGGTCGTTGAGATCGGAGGTCGCGAAGCGGCCGCCGTCGAGCGGTACCAGCGGACGCAGGTCCGGCGGAATCACCGGCACGACCGTGAGGATCATCCACTCCGGCTTGTTGCCCGAGTTGCGGAAGGCCTCGACGATCTTCAGGCGCTTGGCGAACTTCTTGTGCTTGATGTCGGAGTCGGTTTCCGCCATGTCGGCGCGCAACTGCGCCTCGAGCTTCTCGAGGTCGAGACCCCGCAGCAGCTCGCGGATCGCTTCCGCACCGATCATCGCGGTGAAGGAATCCTGGCCGTATTCGTCCTGCGCCTTCAGATACTCTTCTTCGGACAGGAGCTGACGGTCCTTGAGCGCGGTGAGGCCCGGCTCAAGCACGACGTAATATTCGAAGTACAGAATCCGCTCGAGGTCCTTCAGCGTCATGTCGAGCAGAAGGCCGATGCGGCTCGGCAGCGACTTCAGGAACCAGATGTGCGCAACCGGCGCAGCCAGTTCGATGTGGCCCATGCGCTCGCGCCGGACGCGCGACAGCGTGACTTCGACCGAGCACTTTTCGCAGATGATACCCTTGTACTTCATCCGCTTGTACTTGCCGCACAAGCACTCGTAATCCTTGATCGGCCCGAAGATGCGCGCGCAGAACAGGCCGTCACGCTCAGGCTTGAACGTGCGGTAGTTGATGGTTTCCGGCTTTTTGATCTCGCCGTACGACCACGACAGAATCTTCTCCGGCGACGCGATCGAAATCCGGATCTGGTCGAAGACCTGGGCCGGCGTCGTCGGGTTGAAAAGATTCATAATCTCTTGGTTCATCGTCTTCTCCTTGCGTGCCGATCGTCACCGGCAGCGAATTCGAGAATGTCTCGTCAGCTCGTGCGCCTCGCATCCTGAGGGAGCGAGGCGCGAATGCCCGGCCGGGAGGCCGGGCAGATAATTTCCGTTACTCGGCCGCCTCGGACGTCGGCGCCGGGCCCATCTTGGAATTGTGCAGGTCGACGTTGAGGCCGAGCGAGCGCATTTCCTTGACCAGCACGTTGAACGATTCGGGGATACCCGCCTCGAAGGTGTCGTCGCCACGCACGATGGCCTCGTACACCTTGGTGCGGCCCGCGACGTCGTCCGACTTCACGGTCAGCATTTCCTGCAGCGTGTAGGCCGCGCCGTAAGCTTCGAGCGCCCAGACCTCCATTTCGCCGAAGCGCTGGCCGCCGAACTGCGCCTTGCCGCCCAGCGGCTGCTGGGTGACGAGCGAGTACGGACCGATCGAACGCGCGTGGATCTTGTCGTCCACGAGATGGTGCAGCTTGAGCATGTAGATGTAGCCCACCGTCACCTTGCGATCGAACTGGTCGCCGGTACGTCCGTCATAGACGGTCGACTGGCCCGACTTGTCCACGCCGGCAAGCTCCAGCATGTCCTCGATGTCCTTCTCCTTGGCACCGTCGAAGACCGGCGTCGCAATCGGCACGCCCGGCTTCAGGTTACGGCCCAGTTCAAGGAGCTCGTTGTCGTTCAGCGACTTCACGACTTCGTCGTCGCCGTACACTTCCTTCAGCGTGCTCTTGAGCGCCTTGGTGTCGGACTTGCCTTCACCCTTGGCGAGATAGGCATCAACCGCCTGCCCGATCCGCTTGCCGAGACCGGCACACGCCCAACCGAGATGCGTCTCCAGAATCTGGCCGACGTTCATGCGCGAAGGCACGCCCAGCGGGTTGAGCACGATGTCGGCATGGGTGCCGTCCTCAAGGAACGGCATGTCCTCGATCGGCACGATCTTGGAAACGACGCCCTTGTTGCCGTGACGGCCGGCCATCTTGTCGCCCGGCTGGATCTTGCGCTTCACCGCGACGAAGACCTTGACCATCTTCATCACGCCCGGAGGCAGTTCGTCGCCGCGTTGCAGCTTCTCGACTTTGTCGAGGAAGCGCTGTTCGAGGCCCTTCTTCGATTCGTCGTACTGCTTCCGCATGGCCTCGATTTCGGCCATCAGCTTGTCGTTCGGCGAAGCAAACGCCCACCACTGCGAACGCGGATACTCCTCGAGCACCGCGCGGGTGATCTTGGTGTCCTTCTTGAAGCCCTTCGGGCCAGCGATGCCCTGACGGTTTTCCAGAAGGTCCGCGAGGCGGCCATAGACGTTGCGGTCGAGGATCGCCTGTTCGTCGTCGCGGTCCTTGGCGAGGCGTTCGATTTCCTCGCGCTCGATCGCCAGCGCACGCTCGTCCTTATCGACGCCGTGACGGTTGAACACGCGGACTTCCACGATGGTGCCCTGCACGCCCGGAGGCACGCGGAGCGAGGTGTCGCGAACGTCGGATGCCTTTTCACCGAAGATGGCGCGCAGCAGCTTTTCTTCCGGCGTCATCGGGCTTTCGCCCTTCGGGGTGATCTTGCCGACCAGGATGTCGCCGGCGCGGACTTCCGCGCCGATGTAGACGATGCCGGCTTCGTCGAGGTTCTTCAGCGCTTCTTCCGAGACGTTCGGAATATCGCGGGTGATTTCCTCGGGGCCGAGCTTGGTGTCGCGGGCCATGACTTCGAATTCCTCGATGTGGATCGAGGTGAAGACGTCGTCCTTGACGATCCGCTCGGAGAGCAGGATCGAGTCTTCGAAGTTGTAGCCATTCCACGGCATGAACGCGACGAGCACGTTGCGGCCGAGCGCGAGTTCGCCGAGGTCGGTCGACGGACCGTCCGCGATGATGTCGCCCTTCTTCACCACGTCGCCTACCTTCACCAGCGGGCGCTGGTTGATGCAGGTCGACTGGTTGGAACGCTGGAACTTCATCAGGCGATAGATATCGACGCCCGACTTGGTCGGATCGAGATCTTCGGTCGCGCGGATAACGATACGGGTCGCGTCGATCTGGTCGATCACGCCGGTCCGGCGAGCCGCGATCGCAGCGCCCGAGTCGCGTGCAACCACGCCCTCCATGCCGGTGCCGACGAACGGCGCTTCGGCACGCACCAGCGGCACGGCCTGACGCTGCATGTTCGAACCCATCAGCGCGCGGTTGGCGTCGTCGTTCTCGAGGAACGGGATCAGCGCCGCGGCGACGGAGACGAGTTGCTTCGGCGACACGTCCATGTAATCGACGCGATCCGGCGTGAGCTGGATCACTTCGCCCGCATGACGGCAGATCACGAGGTCTTCGGTGAAGCGGCCACGGTTGTCGAGCGGCACGTTGGCCTGCGCGACGCGGTAGCGGCCCTCTTCCATCGCCGAGAGGTACACGACCTCGTCGGTGACGCGGCCGTCCTTCACCTTGCGGTAAGGCGTCTCGACGAAACCGTACTTGTTCACGCGCGCGAAGGTCGCGAGCGAGTTGATGAGACCGATGTTCGGACCTTCCGGCGTCTCGATCGGGCAGATACGGCCGTAATGCGTCGGATGCACGTCGCGCACTTCAAAGCCGGCGCGCTCGCGAGTCAGGCCGCCCGGTCCAAGCGCCGAGAGACGGCGCTTGTGGGTGATCTCGGACAGCGGATTGGTCTGGTCCATGAACTGCGAGAGCTGCGACGAGCCGAAGAACTCGCGCACCGCGGCGGCGGCGGGCTTCGCGTTGATCAGGTCCTGTGGCATCACGGTGTCGATATCGACGCTCGACATGCGCTCCTTGATGGCACGCTCCATGCGCAGCAGGCCGACGCGATACTGATTTTCCATCAGTTCGCCGACCGAACGCACGCGGCGGTTGCCGAGATGGTCGATGTCGTCGATCTCGCCCTTGCCGTCGCGCAGGTCCACCAGCGTCTTGATGACGGAGAGGATGTCTTCCTTGCGCAGCGTGCGATGGGTGTCCGGCGCGTCGAGTTCGAGGCGCATGTTCATCTTCACGCGGCCCACGGCCGAGAGGTCGTAGCGCTCGGAATCGAAGAACAGCGACTGGAACATGTTCTGCGCGGAGTCGAGGGTCGGCGGCTCACCCGGACGCATCACGCGATAGATGTCGAACAGCGCGTCCTCGCGCGTGACGTTCTTGTCGGCGGACAGCGTGTTACGGATATAGGGGCCGACATTGACGTGGTCGATATCGAGGATCGGCAGATCCTTGTAGCCCTGCTCGATCAGCGCCTTGAGGCCCTTCTCGGTGATCTCCTCGCCCGCTTCGGCGTAAATCTCGCCGGTCTTCGGGTTGACGAGATCTTCGGCGAGGAACGTGCCGACGAGATCGGCATCGCTCATGCGCAACGCCTTGAGGCCCTTCTCCTGCAACAGGCGAGCCTGGCGCACGGTGAGCTTCTTGCCGGCCTCGAGCACAACCTTGCCCGAATCCGCATCGACGAGATCGGTCGCGGCCGAATAGCCGCGGAAACGGTCGGCCGAGAACGGCACGCGCCAGCCGTCCTTGGCGCGCTTGTACTGAATCTTCTTGTAGAAGGTGGACAGGATTTCTTCGCCGTCGAGGCCAAGGGCCAGCATCAGCGAGGTCACCGGAATCTTGCGGCGGCGATCGATGCGCGCGAACACGATGTCCTTGGCGTCGAACTCGATGTCGAGCCACGAACCGCGATACGGAATCACGCGCGCGGCGAACAACAGCTTGCCCGAGGAATGGGTCTTGCCCTTGTCGTGGTCGAAGAACACGCCCGGCGAACGGTGCATCTGCGAGACGATGACGCGCTCGGTGCCGTTGACGATGAAGGTGCCGTTCATCGTCATGAGCGGAATGTCGCCCATGTAGACGTCCTGCTCCTTGATGTCCTTCACCGACTTCGCGCCGGTTTCCTCGTCGATATCGAACACGATGAGACGCAGCGTCACCTTCAGCGGCGCGGCGAAGGTCATGCCGCGCTGGCGGCACTCGTCGACGTCATACTTCGGAGCCTCGAATTCGTAGCGCACGAATTCGAGCTGCGAGGTGCCGGAGAAATCGTTGATCGGGAACACCGACCGGAACACAGCTTGCAGACCTTCGTCCAGCCGTCCGCCCTGAGGCTCGTCGACCATCAGGAACTGGTCGTAGGATGCCTTCTGAACCTCGATCAGGTTCGGCATCTCCGCGACTTCCTTGATGTGTCCGAAGAACTTGCGAACACGCTTGCGACCGGTGAAAGTTTGCTGCGACTGCGCCATCGTGGCCTCTCATTTCGCCGCCTTGACCGGCGGCATTCCCCGGACCGCGGCTGCGCACCGCGTTCCGGCTTGAATTTCAAAACCGTCCCGGTCGCGCGCGTTGCCGCGCCGCATCCCAGGACGCAAAATGACGTGCGAAACGCTCGGCGCGTTTGCCCGTCAACCAAACCCTAAATTCTCGAACAGCCCGAAATAGCTTTCGCTCTCCGACGCCTTAGTCCCGTAACCCATGGTGGCCGGGACACCTTTCGTGCTCCCACCTATGTGGTGGGTTTTTGCAGCTTTTCGAGGGATACCTCCCCGAACCGCCACACATTGTCGTGTCCGGACCGGCCCGCGAACGGACCGGCCCGGACAAGATTGTCGTATTACTTGAGCTCGACCTTGGCGCCGACCTTCTCGAGGGTCGCCTTGATCTTCTCGGCTTCGTCCTTGGCAACGCCTTCCTTGAGCGGCTTCGGCGCGCCTTCGACGAGGTCCTTGGCTTCCTTGAGGCCCAGGCCGGTGATGGCGCGGACTTCCTTGATGACCTCGATCTTCTTGTCGCCGGCCGCAGCCAGAACGACCTGGAACTCGGTCTTTTCTTCAGCAGCGGCGGCACCGGCACCGCCAGCGCCCGGAGCGGCAGCAACCGCCACGGCGGCGGCGGCGGAAACGCCCCACTTCTCTTCGAGGAGCTTCGCGAGCTCGGCAGCCTCGAGCACGGTCAGGCTCGAGAGGTCGTCCACGATCTTCTGCAAATCAGCCATTGTAGTTTTCCTTCAGCGTATCAGTTCGAACCAGTTGAAATGGAGAATGGCATCACGCCGCTTCACCCTTTGAGGCATAAGCCTGAACAACGCGCGCGACCTTCGCCGCGGGAGCGTTGGCGAGCTGAGCGAGCTTGGTTGCCGGCGCCACCAGGAGGCCGACAAGTTTGCCGCGCAGTTCGTCGAGCGACGGCAGCGAGGCAAGCGCCTTCACCGCGTCGGGATTCAGGACAGTCGTTCCCATCGCGCCGCCAAGAATGACGAACTTTTCGTTCGCCTTGGCGAATTCGACGGCAATCTTCGGCGCTGCGACCGGATCGTTCGAAGTGGCGATCACGGTTGGCCCCTTGAGAAGGGAGCCAATGGAGGCAACGTCCGTGCCCTCAAGAGCAATTTTGGCGAGACGGTTCTTCGAGACCTTCACCGAGGCGCCAGCCTGCTTCATCTGCGAACGCAGAGTCTGCATCTGGGCAACGGTCAGGCCGGAATAATGAGCGACGACCGCAACGCCCGTGGACTTGAAAGTCCCCTTCAGCGCGTCGACCGCCTCTTTTTTTGCCGCTCGTTCCACAGCAAGCTCTTTCCGGTTGGCGGCCTTTGCTCGGAAGCAGGACCGCCGGGTTGCACCGATCGTCCTGCCCAGCTCGGGTCTCGAGACTCAAATCAATCTCTCGACACGTCAGGGCCTGACGACATTGACAGCCTGCCCTCTCGTCAGGCCGCCTGCGCGAACCTTCCGAGGTGTCGAGGTCGAACCAAATCAGCTGCCCGCCGTTGATGCGGGAATGCAAATCCGGTCTTCACCCGTCTGTGCAGGAAATTAAGCGAAGCCCTTCAAAAGAATGGGCAAGGCACCCGCAGTCTTGGACAGGATTCGAAGCCACGATCCATCGGGATGCGGCCCCTGCCGCCTTCCAAAATCATACCGACAGTCGTCCTTTTCCGGGTCGAACAAGCCATGCGGATTGATCGACGAGGAATGAACTCCTATTGATGGGTTTTTCGGAAAGCAAACACGGACGCGCCAGCGACAGCCAGCACGCCCGGAAAGGAATGTTTAACGAGTCCCGGCCGCTTTGCCAAGCGGATTCTGGGTTCCGAAAGCAGGTTTCGGGCCAGCAACGGGCGCTTCAGAGGCTTTCTCGGAAGACAATCATACCGCCCGAAATTCTGCTCTCCAAAAGCAAAAGGCGGAGCGGATTTGATCCGCCCCGCCCCGCAATCTTTATCGGCAAATCCCGATCAGGAATTCAGGCTGCCCGGCTCGACCTTGACGCCGGGGCCCATGGTCGAGGACACCGCGACGCGCTGGATGTAGGTGCCCTTGGCACCCGCCGGCTTGGCCTTGGCGACCGCATCCGCGAGCGCCTTGACGTTCTGGACGAGCTTCTCTTCCGAGAACGACGCCTTGCCGACGCCGGCCTGAACGATGCCGGCCTTTTCGACGCGGAACTCGACCGAGCCGCCCTTGGCGCCCTTCACGGCCGCAGCGACGTCCATGGTCACGGTGCCGATCTTCGGGTTCGGCATCATGCCGCGCGGGCCGAGCACCTTACCGAGACGGCCGACCAGCGGCATCATGTCCGGGGTGGCGATGCAGCGATCGAACTCGATCTTGCCGCCCTGCACGATCTCGACGAGGTCTTCAGCGCCGACAACGTCGGCGCCCGCAGCCTTGGCTTCATCCGCCTTGGCGCCACGCGCGAACACGCCGACGCGCAGCGTGCGGCCGGTGCCGTTCGGCAACGTGACGACGCCACGCACCATCTGGTCGGCATGACGCGGATCGACGCCGAGGTTGATGGCGATTTCGATGGTCTCGTCAAACTTCGCGTGCGCGCGTTCCTTGACCATCTTGATGGCGTCCGCGATCGGGTAGAGCTTTTCGCGGTCGATGCCCTCACGGGCCTTCACGAGCTTCTTTCCAAGTGCCATGACCCGTTACCCCGCCACTTCCAGACCCATCGAACGGGCAGAGCCCTCGACCATCTTCATGGCCGACTCGACGGTATCGCAGTTGAGATCCTTCATCTTCTTCTCGGCGATCTCGCGCACCTGCGCCTTGGTCACCTTGCCGGCCTTGTCGCGGCCCGGCGCCTTCGAGCCGGACTGGATCTTCGCTGCCTGCTTGAGGAAGAAGGACATCGGCGGCGTCTTCATCTCGAAGGTGAAGGAACGGTCCGCGTAAATGGTGATGACCACCGGGATCGGGGTGTTCTTTTCCATCTTCTGGGTCTGCGCGTTGAACGCCTTGCAGAACTCCATGATGTTCAGACCGCGCTGACCAAGCGCGGGGCCGATCGGTGGCGACGGGTTCGCCGCACCGGCCGGCACCTGCAATTTCAGGTATCCGGTCACTTTCTTTGCCATGCTCAACTCCTTCAAATGGCCCGGACCATTCCGGGCCTTCTTGAGGAACCGTGGTCCGGTTTCGCAGGTGACTGGCGATCACCTGCCCCCTTCCACGGGTCTTGCGGAGCGGCGAACCGCTCCGATCACGATCAGACCTTCTCGACCTGACCGAATTCCAGTTCGACCGGCGTCGCGCGGCCGAAGATCGACACCGCGACCTTCACGCGCGAACGCGCATCGTCCACTTCCTCCACCACGCCGGAGAACGACGCGAACGGACCATCCGCCACGCGGACGTTTTCGCCGACCTCGAACGACACGGAGGTCTTCGGCCGCTCCACGCCTTCCTGCACCTGATGCAGGATGCGCATCGCTTCGGCTTCCGAAATCGGCATCGGCTTGTTTTCCGCGCCGAGGAAACCCGTCACCTTCGGGGTGTTCTTGATGAGGTGGAACGCCTCGTCGGTCAGGTTCATCTTCACCAGCACGTAGCCGGGGAAGAACTTGCGCTCGGTATCGACCTTGCGGCCGCGGCGCACTTCCGTGACCTTCTCGGTCGGAACCAGCACCTGCTCGAACAACTCCTCGAGGCCGCGTTGCTTGGCCTGCTCGCGAATCGACTCGGAGACCTTCTTCTCGAAATTCGAGTAGGCGTGAACGATGTACCAGCGCATGCTCATGTGTCAGTTCCAGCCGTCGCTAGCGAATGCCGAGGACGAACGTAATCAACATCCGGATCACCTGATCCGTGACGAAAAAGAAAATCGACGAAACCACCACCAGCACGAACACCATCACGGTCGTGATCATGGTCTCGCGGCGGGTCGGCCAGACCACCTTGGAGGTCTCGGAACGAACCTCTTGCAGGAATTTGAACGGGCTGAACGCCATCGTCTCTGTATCCACTCGCGTCTAATAAAGTGTCGGGCCAGTTGCGTTCCGGACAGACGTTCGCGCCGCCCAACCCTCGTTTGAAGGATGAGCCGCCAAACAGGCTTGCGCGGGCTCGATTGTCCGGGGAGATAAAGCCGCGCCGGATATCCGTTGAACGGGCCGGCAGCAGGTAGCGCTATCTACTGCGGACCGGCCATCAGGTCAAGGTGCCAGCGGCCCTGCCCGCCCCCGACCTGGACCCGTAAATCCCGTCACGGCCTCATGTTTCAGATAAAGCCGAAACGGTCTCCTTCCAGCCAGATGCAGGTCAGGCGGCCGGAGGAAAAGGCCCTTGTGTCGATATTGATCCGGTTCGGCCTGATTTCCGGTTCCGTCGCGGGCGTGTGGCCGTGGATGATGAGTTTCTCGAACAGCCCTTCATGATTCAGGAATTCATGCCGGATCCAGGTCCGGTCCGCCACCGATTGCGCCTCCAGCGCGACCCCCGGCCGCACCCCCGCATGGACGAAATACAGATCGCCCGCCGCGTGGGAGATGGCGAGATTGCAATAGAAATCGCGGTGGCTGCCGGGCAGCACGCGTTCGAACGTATTGGCCAGCTGCAATGCCTCCGCCGGGTCCGGCTCGGGCGACGACGCGATGCCGTAGGACGCCAGCGTGTCGAGGCCACCGACCGAACGCCAGGCCGGCATCAGCTTCGGGTTCTGCGGAAAATCCAGGAGAAGCACCTCGTGATTGCCGCACAGAAAAACACACCGCTCCCGGTTTCCGAGTTCGATCAGCGTCTCGACCACTCCGCGCGAATCCGGGCCACGGTCGATGTAGTCGCCGATGAAGATGCGCAGCGCCTCGACGCCGGGACGCGCGGCAAGATCGGCCTCGATCGCCGCGAGCCTGTCCCGCAGAAGATCGTTGCAACCGTGGATGTCGCCGATCGCGTAGATGCGCACACCCTCAGGCGCGCGAAATCCGGAGGGAATGAACTCTGCTGAAACCGTCATGGCAATTTTCCCGGTCTGCTGGCCGGCCAGCAATCCGTATAGAGGATTCATGCGACGCAGATATCAAGTCTGCATAAGGCATAAAAAATCCCGCTGCGGTGAGCGGGATGATCGTCTCTTATCGTCTTAAATCTTAAAGACTGGCAGGGGCGGCAGGACTCGAACCTGCGACCCTCGGTTTTGGAGACCGATGCTCTACCAACTGAGCTACACCCCTACAGGCGGTTGTCTATAGCCGACCGCTTGGCGTTCGTCACGCCCTTCTCGCCGGATATTTCCGACGCCTTTTCCGGCGGATAACGCGGCTTGACTCGCCCTGCCCCTGCTTCCTTAATGAATCCAGCCCATGAGACCCTTCGCGAAATCGGGAACCACGGCTTGAGACGCTTTTCCTCCATGCGCCGCATGTCGCTGGTCTACCGCCTCCTGTCGCTGGTGCTGGTCGCCTGCCTGCCCGGTCTCGCCGCCCTGATCTACTCCTCGCTCGATCTGCGCGATTCCCGCTATCAGGACGCCAACGCGGAGGCGTTGCGCAACGCGCATTTCGCCGTATCCGAGATGGAGCAGATCTTCGAAGGCATCAAGGGCGTGCTGCACGCGGTCGGCCAGGCGTCGGAAATTCGCGGCGGCGGATTCGCCGCCTGCCAGCAATATCTGGCGCGCGTGCGGACCAAACTGCCGCCGCTGACTTCCATTGTCGTCATCGAGCCGGACGGAGAACCGCGCTGCTTCAGCGAGGGCGGCGTTCCGGCCGTCAATCTCGGCGACCGCTATTATTTCCGCGAGGCCCTGAGCACGCGGCAGTTTTCTGTCGGCGATTACACCATGAGCCGCTTGTCCGGCCGCCGCATCATTCCGGTCGTGTTGCCGGTCGTGACCGGCGATCACATCGATTTCGTCGTCGGCGCCGGCGTCAATCTCGAATGGCTCGGCCGGCAATTGCGCGAGCGGGGGCTCGCGCCAGGCAGCGCGGTGACCGTGGCGGACCGCAACGGCATCATCATCGCACGCGAACCCGATCCGGAAAAATTCATCGGCACGAGCTTCCCGACGCCATACATGTACCTGCTCTCGGCGCTGCCCGGCACGGCGGACATCCGCAGCCGCGACGGCATCGACCGGATCGTCGGCTACATCCCCGCTCCCTACACATCGTTCGGGCTTTATGTGTCGAGCGGCATCGCGCGCGCGGAGGCGCTGGGGCCGATCGACCGCGCGCTGCGCAGCAGCGTGCTGCTGTTCGTGCTCGGCAGCGCGGCCGCGTTCCTGCTGGCGTGGCTCGTCGGCGACAGCATCATCCGCCGGCCCCTGATGCAGATGGTCGCCACGGCGGAAAGCTGGCGGCGGGGGCAGGATGGCGTCCGCAACCGGCTCGACGGGCGCAACGACGAGATCGGCGTGCTCGGCCAGACCTTCGACAGCCTGATGGACGAAAACGCGCGGCGCGAGGACGAGCGTGAGGAATCCGAGGCGCGGCGCGAAATTCTCGTCCACGAGCTTGCGCACCGGGTCAAGAACACGCTCGCCACCGTGCAATCCATCGCATCCATGAGCTTTCGCACCAATCAGGGGACGGAGGCGCTGCGTAATTTTCATGAACGGCTGCAAGCGCTGGTGCGCAGCCACGATCTTCTGACGCGACATAACTGGCAGCACGCCGACCTGCGCGAGGTTGCCGAAGCTGCGCTTGCGCCCGCGCGCGAAGATCTCGCGCACCGTTTCACGCTCTCGGGACCACCGGTCGATCTGCGCTCCGCCATCGTCGTGCCGACCGCCATGATCTTTCATGAGCTGTGCACCAACTCGATGAAATACGGCGCGCTTTCCAACGACACCGGCCATGTCGAGGTGCGATGGACCAAGGAAGCCGTCGAGCACGGCAATCTGATCTGCATGAGCTGGAGCGAGCGCGGCGGACCGCCGGTGAAGGCCCCGGAGCACGAAGGCTTCGGCACCCGCCTCATCACCAGTCTCACCGGACAGATGGGCGGCGGCTACGAGGTGCACTATGCCGTGTCCGGCATCGTCTGCGACATCCGTCTTGTGACACGCCCGGACGCCGCGCCGGAACAGGATGCCTAGATCCTTTTCGCGACGCGGGCGACATCAATCCGCCGACGTAAAACCTTCACGATCCGGCGGCTTCGCATCCGCCGCCGGGTCGCTCAGGCGATCGTGGTCACGCCCGTCCGCGGATCGCGCGCCAGACAAAGATCAGGATACAGGCACCGATGAATCCGGCGATGAGATAACCGACCCACCCGCCCAGCGCGATACCGAACAGTCCCAGAAGAAAATTCGCCAACGCCGCGCCGACGATGCCGAGTACGATATTCATCAGGATGCCGGTCCCGCTCTTCATGAACATCTCGGCGAACCAGCCAGCCAGCCCGCCTACGATGATAGCCGCAATCCAACCCATTTCAGCGCCTTGCATTGCCTTGCTCCTTCAGTGTGTGAACGAGAATCCGAGCTTTCGCCGACCAATAATCCTTGGCAATTGCGCACATCCTCCGGTCCACAGCGAATAATGCATGCAACTGCGTCACGGCCCCGTGACGATAGAATATCACATCAAAGTGCTACACTCGTTATGTTGGCAACATTCGGGATTAGGTCATGGAACAGATTTTAATCAATCTTGTGGCGGGTGCTCTCGGCGGCAATGCCGCGGGTAAGGCTTCTCCGACATTCGATCTCGGCACTCTCGGCAATACCATCGCGGGCCTGGTCGGCGGCGGCGTGCTCGGCCAGATCATCACGATGGCATGGCCGGCAGTGGCGGCATCACTCCAGAGCGGCAATTTCGATGTCGGCTCGATTCTGACGCAGGTTGTCGGCGGCGGCGCGGGTGGCGCGATCCTCACCGCGATCGTCGGCGCGATCAAGAACCGTTCAGCCGCATGATATTGCGAGGGCGCCGCATGCGGCGCCCTCGTCTCCCGACCGGCAAGCCTTTCCGGCCGTGACAAAATTACGGGCCGCAATTTTTAGGCGCTGACAACGCCAATGCGCGGTTGCGCGCGCGATCCGAATCGAAGGCAATGCTCGCCTGTTCATTCGCGAGCCAGCCGCATGAAATCGCTGATCACGGGCCTGGTCTTGTTGTTCCTTGGCTTCCGGCGCGGCCTTCGCGATCCGGAATTCCGAGCCATCGTATTTCTACTGCTGGTCGCCACCCTGATCGGGACATTGGTGTTCCGATCCGTGGAGGGATGGTCCTGGCTTGATGCGGCCTATTTCAGCGTGGTGTCGCTCACGACCGTGGGCGACGCCAATCTGGCGCCGAGCGCCGCGGTGACGAAGATATTCGCCATGGCGTTTTCACTGGTGGGCATAGGCCTGATGCTGGCGTTCATCTCTCGCCTGACATCGTTCCGGGATGAGGCATCGGACGACACCGATTGATCCGCCGGCATCCCAAATGGCTTTAACTTCAATCGGTTGAGTTTTCGCGGCGGCTGTTGAGGCCCGTCTGTAGCCGTGCTAGTTCATCGGCAGCGCGGGTGTAGCTCAATGGTAGAGCAGCAGCCTTCCAAGCTGAATACGAGGGTTCGATTCCCTTCACCCGCTCCAGTTTCACATTCCACGAATGATGCGGCCCACGCTCATGGGCCTTTCTGCATCCGGCCGCGGCCAATAAAAAACGCTCGCGGAAATTCACTTTCCGCGAGCGTTTTCAGTATGGTGGGGGAAGAAGGACTCGAACCTTCGAAGCCATACGGCGGCTGATTTACAGTCAGCTCCCTTTGCCACTCGGGACACTCCCCCGGAATTCGGTGTCATCAGGCCTGTCCGCCGCGAGGCAGTCGGGCAATCCAGAGTGACATTGAAAAGCGAGCCCGTTCACGGGCACCCGGTCGGCGGCGTTTATGAGGGAAGCGACGGGGGAAAGTCAACCAAGGCGACAGCTTATTTCCCCGATCCTGAATCCTTAAAAAGTCCAGTGCTGGCTTGAGGATCGCCCGAATCGGCGGCTTCCCGATTGCCTTGCAGGAACCTGCGTGAGACAAGCGCGCCATGGCCAGCCATGACTCATTCTCCCGCTTCAAGGGCTCGAACCGCACGCCCCAGCGCGGCCGCGGCGGCCCGCCGCATCGGCGGAACCGGGAGGACCGCGACGGGCCGGCGATTCTCTACGGCTGGCACACCGTCACTCTGGCGCTGGCCAACCCGAAGCGGAAAATCCGCAAGCTGTTCGTCACGGAAAACGCGCTGCGGCGGCTTGAGGAAGACAACATCCCCCTCAACAGGCTCACCCCCGAGGTGGTGCGCCCCAGCGTGATCGACCAGCGGCTCGGCCCCGACGCCGTGCATCAGGGCCTGCTGGCGGAAGCCGATCCCCTGCCCGCGCTCGACATTTCAAAACTGCCGCAGGACGGCATCGTGCTGGTGCTCGACCAGATCACCGATCCGCACAATGTCGGCGCGATCCTGCGCTCGGCGGCGGCGTTCGCGGTGAAAGCCGTGGTGACGACGGCGCGTCACAGTCCCGAAGCCACCGGCGTGCTGGCGAAATCCGCCTCCGGCGCGCTTGAGATGGTGCCGCTCGTGATCGTGCAGAACCTCGCGCGCGCGCTGAACGAGATGAAGGAGCACGGCTTCCTCACCGTCGGGCTCGACAGCGAGGGCGGCACCAATCTCGCGGAGACGGAATTGCGCGCGCCCCTCGCGCTCGTGCTCGGCGCCGAAGGCAAGGGCTTGCGGCAACTGACGCGGGAAACCTGCGGCACAGTGGCACGGCTCGACATGCCGGGCGAGATCAAGAGCCTGAACGTCTCGAACGCCACCGCGCTCGCGCTCTACATCGGCGCATCGCGGCTCGGCTTGATGAAATAGCATCCAGAAATTTTTGACGCGTTTTCTTCACGCGAACCGGTTTCCATCCTCGGGTCAAGCCCGAGGTCATGCTTCGCTTGAAAACGCTTTAGAAAAAAATTTCGCTCCCCTCAGCGTCACGCGGAAAGGAGCGAAACCAGATCAGCCACGATCGATGGATTACATCTTGTTCGGATGCGCGTGAGCGTTGCCGCGCACGACCTTCTCGCCGGCCGGATGGCCCGTGTAGTAGTAATGGGTGCGCGGCTTCACACCGCGATTGGGCTGGCGGACATTCGTGCGCTGATAGCGCGCGCGATGATGGTGACGCCAGCGGTAGCTGTACACACGCGGACCCTGGATATAGGCGCCGTCATAGTAATGATGCGACGCATGCGCGTACGGGCCGCCATTGTAGCCGTAGTAATACGGCCGATTGTAAGCCGCCCAGCCCGACACCGAGCGCTCCTGATAGGTCGGCACCGGCGCGATGTCGCCCGGTCCCGTATAGGTCGGACCCTGATTGACGTAGTAATATTGCGGGCCTGCATCGAGGTTCGGCAATTGCTCGCGGACGGTCACGCCGCAACCGCTCGCGACATAACCGCACCCATAGGCCGTCGCGCCCGACGTGAACAGACCGCCGCCGCAACCGTTGTAGCAGGCCATCGCCGGAACGGCGCTGACCATCGCCCCGATCATCGCGGCGAGACCCAGAACCTTGAAACGCACACGCACTCTCCTGTCAGTCAATGTTGTGTTTTTAATTTCTGAATTGCCGATACGGCTCCGGGGCGACGATCACCGCCGGTGGATTTTCCGGCACCGGCTGCAAGGCTGGAGGCGCGGATTGCGCCGACCATGACTGGTGATAGCTTTCCGCGGGCTGCGGCAATTTGCGGTTCGCCGGAGGTTGAATTTCAAGCCGGCCATAACCGGGACGGCGGCCGAGCGATGGATAATAGTGGCCGACCGGCGGCGCCTCGTAGCGATCCCATCCGCCATAGACCGTCGGCTGCACATGGACGCCGCGCGACAATCCCCAGTCGCCTTCGACCATCGCGTAGGTCGCATCGCGTCCGTTGATCATCACCGGAACGCCGGGTTTGCCCGGAACGGCGATCACGCCACCGCTATCCGCAAGCGCAAGCACCGTGCTGCCGACCAGAACCGCGAGCGAGACGACAATACGCATCAGAGCAACCTTCCGGATTCGCCTCGATCCTAGTTCAGCCGCCGCCGCCATAAGTTAAGAGGCGGACGCGATCGCGCGGTAAGGCTAACGCGCAAGACCCGGTTCGCGTTCAATTGCAGCAATCGGGGCCTAAAATAGGAATAAAAAGAGCGGTTAACGAAAGAAAAAATGCAGCGGGCGCGGGACTGCGCCAGCCGCTGCCCCGCCCGATGCTCCTGCGGCCAGCGGCGCAACGCGCGCCTCGCAATCGTGGCGGCGTTTAATCCGCACTTTCACGATTCCGGTAACAGGCTGTTCAGCATCGCTCTGAACGCTCGATTCAAGGATGGCGGGCTAAAGCTACAGACGAAAATCCGGGGAATGGGACAAAGGACCACGAGGGGAATGGAAGCAGGCACCGTCTTTACGACCGTATCTCTGATGATCATCGCCAATGCCTGCGTCCTGAGCGTGGTCTCCCGCGACCTGCCGCCTGCGTTGCAGCCAGCCGCAAGGTCATGGCAGATCGGCACCGTCCTGATCGCGGGTGGATGCGCCGTGTTCGCATTCGGCCATCCGTTGCCCCGGCCTGTGATGCTTGTCAGCGCCAACGCCCTGATGGCGCTCGGTCTCACCGCCTATTACGCGGCCGTTCAACAATTCTATGGGGAGCGCCCCAAAGCGTGGCAGCTTCTCCCGGCAATCGTCACCACCACCGGCGTTCTCTGGTTCTCTGTCGTCCATCCCAGTTTTCAGATCCGCGTGGTGATCGTTTCCATCGCATGGGCCTGGCTGATGGGCGCCAGCATATGGACTCTGCTGTTCAAGTCCGCCGACGACACTTCGCTCAGCCGGAGAATCCTGATCGGCCTCTTCGCAATGGGAGTGGCGTACGGCTTCGGACGATTCGTGATTTATCTTCTCATGGACATCGACCGCGACTTCGCGGTGGAGAGCGGCACCAACTGGCTGAACCTGCTGTCGCCGATCGTGATGACGTTGCTGCCGGTCGTCGGCACGACCGCTTTTCTGCTGATGTGCTCGGATTATCTGAGACGCAGGCTGGAGGTCGCCGCATCGACGGACTATCTCACCGCCCTGCCGAACCGCAGAATGCTGGCGCGCAGCGGCGCAAAACGCTTCCGGGAAGCCAGACTCAACCGTTCCGGTTTTGCCGTCGCCGTGATCGACATCGATCATTTCAAGGCCGTGAACGACACCTACGGCCACGACGTGGGAGATCAGGTTCTGGTCAAGGTCGCGGACATCCTGCGGGGGCACAGCCGGAAGAACGATATCGTCGCGCGCAGCGGCGGCGAGGAATTCACCGTCCTGCTCGATGCCGCACATCCTCTCACGGCTGTCGATGCCATCGAACGCATGCGTGTCGCGGTCGCTCGATCACGTTTCACCGCGGGCTCCATCGGAATTCCCGTCACCGTCTCGGCGGGCGTGGCGACCTGTCTGGACACCGACATTGCATACGAGGATACGTTCCGCCGCGCCGATCAGGCGCTGTATCGCGCCAAGGAATCCGGACGCAATCGCACCGAGACCGCGACCGTGCCTCTCATTGAAGAACAGGGCGCTTCCCTGGCCCCGGCCTTGCTTCCTGACACCAGCCAGAAAGTCTGATTTGATCCGGGGATGGCCCGTCGATACGGAAGGCGACACCCATGAACAAGATCCGCCCTCTCGCGCTGCTGATCGCCCTGACCTCGAGCGTTCCTGCCTTCGCCGCCGGCTACGCGCCGCTCGATTGCGCCAAGGCCGCGACGGCAAGCGAAAAGACGATCTGTTCCAGCTACCGCCTCGGTCAGGCCGAGGCGCGCATGGCAACACTGTATCAATGGGCGACGTCATTCGTGGCCATGGGCCAGCGCGGCGTCATTCAGGATGCCCAGAGCGCTTTCATCAAAAAGCGCGAAGCCTGCGGCGCCGATGCCAAATGTATTCAGGACAATACCGACGCGCGGATCAAAGAGCTGGAAGCGGTGATGGACAACGTGAAACGGCACGGTCCGTTTTAACTAAAACGTCGCACACCGAGCCCGCCCGGCAGCTTCGGGCCAAGAAATGCCTGCTGGACGGCTTGTCCCGTCCGCATGACGCTGGTAGCTGTTGCCCCATCGCCGGCGTAGCACAGCGGTAGTGCAGCGGTTTTGTAAACCGAAGGTCGGGAGTTCGATCCTCTCCGCCGGCACCACAATCTCCCTGTCATTTTTTAAAGAGCCCAGCCGGACGTTTTGCACAAACGGTCCACAGACCCGCTGTGAATAGCGGGCAAAAGTCACGGATGTGCCGAACCGCCTCATGGCTGTCCGACTTGGGAGTTATCAACAGCTCAACGTGGTGAGATGGGGGTGACCCGATGGCGTCTTCAGAATTTTCGGCCGACCGCTACGATCTGCTGATCGACGAAACCATTGCGAGTTGCGACGGCAATCTGCGCAGCGCCGTGCGTGCGCTCCTGATCGCCAATGAGCACCTCGAAACCGAAAACTCCCAGTTGAAGTATTACGTCGATATCTCAACCCGCATCGAAGCCGCGAATCAAGGCTACCTCAACTGAGGCACCCCGCTCCCGCGTCTGCCTTACATATATGACCACAGGCAGAGCGTGTTCGCGACGACCGCAAAGGTCAGGACGAGTGTAAGGGCACGATCCATCATGGCTGTTCGCTCGGCAGTCTCGGGGCGAGAATCGCCCTTATCGATGCCGGATTTGAAGGAGATTCGGGGATAGAGTCCCGCGCTTTGTTTTTGCGCGGATATCTTGCGAAAAAACCGGTTCCGAGTCCGTCTGCCGATTCTCGGAACGGACCACCCTCTCAATTCATCCAGACAATGCCGCCATTGAGCGTCGCCGCGTAGGCGACCCATGCGAGATACGGCGCCAGCAGCCACGCCGCGATACGATCCACCCGCACGCTCATCACCATCGTCAAAGCGATCGCGGCCAGCAGCAATACGATGTCGATCAGCGCCGCGCGCGTCGCATGCGCCCCGAAGAACAGCGGCGACCATGCCGCGTTGAGGGCAAGCTGAACGAGAAACAGCGCGATCGCCCGGTTGCGCGCCGATGATGGCGCGGCCTTCTCCCACAGCCGCCACAGCGCCACCGCCATCAAGGTATAGAGAGCGGTCCAGACGATCGGGAAAAGCGACGGCGGCGGCGTCCATGACGGCTTCGCAAGATCACTATACCAGCCCGCGATCTGCGGCCGCGTCACGATGCCCTGCACGGCGGCAATGCCGAGACACAGCACCAGACAGGCCGCCAGCCGAGTGGTCGTCCGGAACTGCATCGCGAGCTCACCGTGTCAGTTTCTCCAACTCGGGAAACGGCGCATAGTTCGCCCCCGCGCAGATCTCGCCCGGCTTCTCGATCAGGCGATCGAGACGGCCGTCGATGTACAGCGCCGCGCGGTCGCGCATCGGCGTATAGTGGCCGCCGAAATCCTTCGCGCTGTAGCGCAGACAAGTGACGTAACGCTGCCGTCCGCCAACCTCGCGCTGGACGGGTTCCGCGATCGCCGCGCTGCGCACGTTGGTCGGGTCGTTCAGGTAGGTGTGCAGGAATGCGAGCAATTCGGGGCGATAATTCTTCGGAAACGGCTGATCGCTGACGCCGCGGTCCGCGGTATAAGTCACACCATCATAATCCGCGCTGCCGAACGCACAGCCGCCGAGCATGAGAGCGACAGCAAATAGCGGCATGGCAACGCGCATGACGCGGCCTGCCGCTGTCTCCCATTTGCAACGCAGATCGGGGAAGTCCATCGCGTGGGGATTCTCGGACAATGTGGCGTTGACACGACACCGGCGCCCCGCTTGATTGCGGGCACGGTACAGGTGCCGGCGCAAGCTGGCGTAATAGGGAATTCGGTGCCGTCGCGCTGCGGTGATGTTTCGCACACCTCGTCCTGCGCGGCAATTCCGAAGCTGCCCCCGCAACTGTCAGCGGTGAGCCGCTGTCCATCATGCCACTGAGCACACGGCACATGCCGGCTTGGGAAGGCGGACAGCAGCATTGATCCGTGAGCCAGGAGACCTGCCTGTCCCGGTCATCCATCCATTGCGCGGGGTGCGCGAGGAGCGGCTTCCGCAGCGGTGACACGACAACAACCGTTGCGGAGAAACGCCTGCGGCCTTCTCCAGTCCCGATGCAAGGCCCTCGCTTTCGCATCATGAGTCTGGAAGCCCGATCGTTCTCCGCCCGCAAGATTTCGGTGGGGACCGAACGTGACATCGCATCAAATATTTTCGCGCAAGCGCATCTCGCCTGCCCTGCTCGCGGCATTGCTGGCGAGCGCGGCTTTCATTTCACCGGCCGAAGCGCAACAGACACAGCAGGCGGAACCGCCACTCCCCGCGATTCAGGTGAGCCCTGCCCCGAAGAAGCCGAACCAGCGGCTGCCGAAGCGCAACAAACGCGTCGATGCGAAGCCGCGCGTGCATCAAGCGCCTGCCATCGTTGCAGTGCCGGTGCCAAATCCTGCCGAGCCTTTGGTCACGTCGCCGACCACGATCCCGACGCCAGTCAGTCAGGTGGGAAGCTCGGTCACTGTGATCACCGGACAGGAAATTCAGGAAACCCAGCGGCGAACGGTGCCAGACCTGCTCCAGACCGTTCCCGGCCTGAATGTGGTCCAGACCGGTGGCCCCGGCGGGCAGACATCAGTCTTCATGCGCGGCGCCAACGCCAATGGCACCAAGGTTTTTATTGACGGGATAGATGTCAGCGACCCTTCGAATCCGAACCGAGCGTTTGATTTCGGCTCGTTGACCGCGTTCGACATCGACCGGCTCGAAGTTCTGCGCGGCCCGCAAAGCGGTCTGTATGGAGCCGACGCCATGGGCGGCGTGATTTCGATCACCACCAAGGCCGGCAAAGGTCCGCCGCAATGGTCCACCCTGCTCGAAGGCGGATCGTTCGGCACGTTCAACCAGTCTACGTCGGTCAGCGGCTCGACCAAAGATACCAGCTATGCCTTCAGCGGATCGCATGTCCGCGTGGAGTCGACGCCGGTCACGCCGCTTTCCACCTTGCCCCCGGGACAGAAGCGCAACAACGACTTCTATGACAACCTGACCTTCCACGGCAAAGTCATCCATGACTTCTCCGAGATGTTCTCTCTCACAGCCGTCGCCCGTTATACCGATGCGCAGACCCGGTTCACCGAGAGCGATCTCTACCCTGCTCCCAACCCGATTCAGTCGCGCGGCAAGAGCCAACAATTCAGCGGACTGCTCGACGGCGTGTTCCGGCTGCTCGATGGCCGCTTCAACAACCATTTCGGCGTCACCTATACCGATACCGACCGGAGTTCTTCCGATCCGTTTGCAGCCATTGCTTTCGGAGCGAACCCGCTCAGTACGTTCCACGGCGACCGCACGAAAGTGTACTGGAAGTCCGATTTCGCTCTGGCTCCGGGACAAACGCTCGTTGCCGGTGTCGAGAATGAAACCGAAAAGGGTTATTTGAATTACGCCACCTACGGCTATCCCGCCGTGAACGGCACGATTCAAAACCTCGGCAGCTACGCGGAGTTGCAGTCCAATTTCCTCGACCGCTTCTTTCTGGTGTCGAACGTGCGCCACGATCAGAACGATCATTTCGGCGGCCACGATACTTTCCGCATCGCGCCCGCGATCGTATTTCCCGAGACCGGAACCAAGCTGAAGGCCAGTTACGGCACAGGCTTTCATGCCCCCTCCATCGACCAGATCTATGGTCCCTTCACGCTTCCGAACGTGAATCTGAAACCTGAGGAGAGCAAGGGATACGATTTCGGATTTGAGCAGGCGCTTTTCAACAAGCGAGTCCAGTTCGGAGCGACCTGGTATCACAACAGCTTCAATAATCTCATCATTGGCGTGCCCGTGACTCCGGGAAATCCCTACGTCACGGTGAATGAGAACGTCGCGTTAGCAACGACTCACGGGCTTGAAGCCTTCGCGTCGGTCGCAGTGACCGAGCGCCTGACCCTGCGCGGCGACTATACTCACACGATCGCAACGGATGACATCAAGCACACCGCGCTGGAGCGGCGTCCGGAACATAAGTGGAGCGCCCAGGCACGCTGGGCCGCGACGGACGCCCTGACCCTCACGGCCACCGCGCTTTGGATCAGTTCGTGGATCGATGTCGGCCAGCGCGCGCCCGGCTATCAGCTCCTCAACCTCGCGGCGAACTACAAAGTCGATCAGAACTGGTCGGTGTTCGGCCGCATCGATAACGTGCTCGATCGTCATTATCAAAACCCGCTCGGCTTCGATAAGACCGGCATTGGCGTCTATGGCGGCGTACGTTTCGTGACGAACTAAAAAACAAAGCCGGTCCGTGGACGGGGAAATCCACGAACCGGCTTCAATTCAGCGAACGCAGCCGGGGCAAGCCGCGCCGCTGTCGTCAATCAGCGATGATGACGATGCTTCACGACCACGCGCTTGGTGTGGTGATGCGGACGCACATGATGGCGATGATGCTTCTTCACCATGTGCGCGTTGGCATTGGCCACCGAAGGCTTGAGAACCTGCGAATGGGTGATCGTTTTTTGCGTCTTGATGACGGTCGCGGCCATCGCCGGCGCAACCATCACCGAAGCGGCAACAATGGCGGCTGAAATGATCTTCAACATGGCAAACTCCTGTTTCGGGATCAGAGCGCTGTGGACCGAATGGCCGAAGCGGTGATCGTGGCCCGATGATGGGCCGCGCGCACTGAACCCGAACTGAAGCCGCCAAACGGTTTCTGTTCATCTGCATGACATCTTGTTAATGTCGATTTCGTCCCGCCCGCGCCTGCCGGCGTGCGGTCTTGCGGCGTTAACGCTATTAAAGGGTCGCACGCGAAGCCTCCTGCCCCCAGTACCGCAGAGGCCAAAGACCGGATACAGTTGAGGAATTCACATTCCGATCCGGCTGCCCCACGGGTTCACCAGCCTTCATGACCGTCGAGAGCAAATATCAGCGCATTGCCTTTGTCGCGAGCCCCGTGCTGGAAGCCCAGCGCGCGCTGGCGCAATTGTCGTCGGACTATGGCAACCGCGAAGTGGACGACGCCGATGTCGTGGTGGCGCTCGGCGGCGACGGGCTGATGCTGCGCACCCTGCATGAGCGGATGCGCTCCGGCACGCCGATCTACGGCATGCATCGCGGCACGGTCGGCTTCCTGATGAACGAATACAGCCGCCATGGCCTGATCGAGCGCCTCAACGCCGCGCGCATGACCGTCATCAACCCCCTCCTGATGCGCGCAACCGACGCCGCAGGCGAGGTGCATGTGCATCACGCCATCAACGAAGTCGCCTTGTTCCGCCAGATCTATCAGGCGGCGCGGCTGCGCATCCTGATCGACGAACAGGTGCGGATGCCCGAACTGATTTCGGACGGTATCCTCGTCGCCACGCCTGCCGGATCGACCGCCTATAATTATTCGGCACAGGGGCCGATCATTCCGATCACGGCAAATCTTTTGGCGCTGACGCCGATCAATGCCTTCCGGCCACGGCGCTGGCGCGGCGCCCTGCTCCCGAGCTCCGCCCATATCACCATCGAGGTGCTGGAAGACGAACGGCGGCCGCTCGCCGCCGTCGCCGACCATAACGAAGTGCGCTACGTCACCCGCGTCGAGGTGCTGACCGACAAGAGCATCTCCATCCGCATGCTGTTCGACCCCGGCCACAGCCTCGAAGAACGCATTTTGAGCGAGCAGTTCGGCGTTTGACCGCCGCAAGATGCCTCGGACTGCGCATTTATGCTTAACCGGGCGTTAACGGCCGCCAGCCTAGACTTTTCCCGTATCGGCGTCCGTTTACGTGGCTGGGCATGTTCCACATCGACTTCAACAAGCTGCGGTTTCTCGTCTGTGACGACAACGCGCACATGCGGCGCATTTTGCGCACGCTGCTGCATTCGTTCGGCGCACGCGAAGTCTATGAAGCCGAGGACGGCGCCACCGCGCTGGAAATGTACAGCCATTACGTCCCCGACATCGTCATCACCGACTGGTCGATGCCAATTTTCGACGGGCTCGAACTCGCGCAGATGATCCGCCAGCCGGACGGCGTCGGCAATCCATATGCGCCGATCATCATGCTCACCGGCCATTCGGAAAAGCGCCGCGTCATGACCGCGCGCGACGCGGGCGTCACCGAATTCCTCGCAAAGCCGATCTCGGCCAAGGGTCTCTATCAGCGCATCCTCAACGTGGTGGTGTCGCCCCGTCCTTTCATCCGCACCAAGAGCTATTTCGGCCCCGACCGGCGGCGCAACACCATCAACACCTATATCGGCATCGATCGCCGCAACGGCGGCAAGGCGGAAATCCTGCAACAGCCCTCGTTGCTCGATAAAGCCCGCAGCCCGGGATAACGGCCATGGCCAGAGACAAAACCGACGGCCTCAAGGTCGAAACATTCGAGGCCCATCAGGTCATCACCCAGCCAAATCCGTTGCGCAAATACGTGCGCCACACGGACGAGCGCGACACCGACGATCCGGTCGCGCGCGCCGAGGAGGCCCTCGCCGGTCTGTCCGGTGAATTCAAGAGCTGGATGGACGAGGAATGCGCCCGGCTCGCCCGCGCTTTCGAAGTCGTGAAAAAGGACGGCTTCACCAGTCAGAACCGGGAAGAACTGTTTCGCGCGGCCCACGACATCAAGGGCGATGCCACCACGTTCGGCTACCCCAAGGCGGCCGTCGCCGCCGAAAGCCTATGCCGGATTCTTGAACACGCACCGGAACTGATGACGGTGCCCTCCGACCTGATCGCTCATCATGTTCATGCGATTCAGGCGATCGTGCGCGAGTTGCCGAAGGGCCGCTCGAGGACGAAAGACACGGCGGACGAACTGAGCACCCGTTTGCGGAAACTGGCCGACGAATTCCTGATCGAGGCCAACCGCGACCGTCCCGAACACCTCGAAGCCGTGCTGGCGCCGAGCATCGTTCCGGCGGACTAAACACCTCTACTTTCCTCACCCCCCAACAAAAAGCGCTGCTCAATGGCAGCGCTCTTGCATGTTCATATAAAGCACGATGTTGCTTTAGGCCGCGATGCGCTCGCGGACGATCTGGGCAATCTCGGCATCCAGCCCCTCGATCACCGCATACTCGTCATTGGACGCGATATAGTTTTCGTCCAGCGGTGCATAGTCGTCGAATTCGCTTTCGTAGCCGAACTCGCTTTCGTCATCCAAACGCGGCGCAAGCGGCGGCGATTCAACGAAGACGATATCCTCGTCATCCTCGTTCACGATCTCGCCGTCATAGCTACCATCGTCCTCGGCAGGCGCCGCATCCTCGATCATCTGCACGAACCGTTGCGCATCGATCTCGGTGGCCGCATCGTCGCAGAACAACCGCGCATCCTCACGCGCCGCCTCGACCGCGAAGCGCCGCAGCAGCACCAGCAGCGGATCGTGCGCGGACACCACTTCGCTCTCGCATTGCGTCAGCACGCGCTCGACCATGCGACGCTGCAAGCGCGTCACGCCATCCTGCGTATCGACAAAGCCGGTTTCCAGAATCGCCGCGACCGCCGCGCGGAAAGCCGGAACGGTCGAGGCCGGAAACCCCGCTTTCGTCAGCAGCGCGTCCAGCCCTGCCCCCCGGCCATAGGCCAGCGCGGCGACACGGCGCTGCGGCAGGCCGCTCAATTCGACAAGCGCCGCCTCGAACAGACCGGCATTGCCCGACAACAACGCGCGCAGCACGAGCCCGGCATTGAGCTGGCCGCTCTCGCGCAGATGATGGACGAGATTTGCCAGCTCCTCCCCCTGCGACAGGCTTGCGATATCGAGCAGCGAGCGCTCCGTCGCTTCCGCGGCAAGACGGTCGGCACGGCCGGGCGTGATCCAGTCGCGGGCGGCGGCAAAGCGGGCCAGCGTCGCGGACACCTTCGCCGCCAGTGCAAGACGCACCGACGCAGGCAAATTCTCACGCTGCAAAAGCTGTTCGCGGATCACGGCAAGGTCGCCATGGCGCTCGACAATCCGCTCCAGCGAGAACGGCGCCAATGTCACGCCGGGATTTTCGATCAGTTCGAGCACCGCCGCCGCGTCGCCAACTTCCGCGAGCGCGGCCGCGACCGCGACCGGCAACTCCACGCGCCGCGCCACCGCGCATTGCACCTGCTGGCAACCGGTGGCGACGAGATCGACCAGATCGGCATCGAGCAGCAGCGGCGAGAATTCGAGAACCGGCAGCGCGATCTCGGGCTGGTCGGCCGCGAGCGCCGCGACGATGGCGGGCGGCGCGCCCGGCTCTGCCGCGAACACGTCCGACATGACCTGCCGCACCAGCGGCGAGGCATCGTCGAGTAGCATCAAGAGCGCGCCTTCGGCGGCGATGCGATCGTCCTGCGATAAATCGGAGATGAGCCAGGCGCGGGCCAATGCCCGTGTCGCCTCGGCGCGCTCCCCGGCGGGAGCGGTACGAACCCAACTGATAAACTGCCGAACGATCATGGGTGTTCCGGCTTACGCAACTTTGCTGACTGCGCCGCGACTGCGGCACCACTGTCAGAAAGCGTAAACCATGACACTTAAGAAACAGTTCACCATAACCGGCTGCGGCCGTTGAGTTTTCGTTAACCTCGGCAGTTAGCTGGCGAACACGCCCTTCGGATCGCTGAACAGGTTGAACTGCGACTGGTCCGGATTGGCGGCGGCGGGCGCTTCCGCATTGGCCTGCGAGCCCGCACCCCACAACTGGCGCACCGTCAGAGATAAAGGCTCGGCACGATCGCCTGCCTGAAACAACGAATGGAATGTGGGCCCCATCTGCCGCGCCGTCATGGACGCGCCGCTGCCCTGCGGGAAACTCGACAGATACGCCATGTTGTCCATCGCAGGCGACGAGCCGCCCGCCGAGGCCACCGCGAAGCGCGCCATCGGAGAATTCGCCGCGCGGGCAAAGCGCGCATTGATGTCCGAATAGACTTCCGACACGCTGCGCGCGCCGCCGTCACGGTTGTAGAAGATCGAGCGGTTGGCGGCGGCCGCATTGGGAAACATCGCGGGCGCGGACGCCCCCGGATTGCTTTGCGCGCTGGAGATCAGCTTGGTCGCGCCGCCGACGCCCATGAAGTGCGCCATGTAAAGTTCGCCATCGGTCGGGCGACGCCCGAGTTCGCCTGAGAGCTTGAAGCTGTTGGCCTGCGTCAGCGCGCCCGCCATCGCCGCGTTGGCGGCGGGATCGTCGCGCAGCTTGAGGATCTGGTCGCGAGTCGCCGGATCGCTGACGGAATAGGTGCCGGACGGCGATTGCGAGATCGCATTCGCATAATTGCCGTAGCCGAACGCGGCCCCCGCCTGCTTCACGGTGGCGAGCCAGGTCTGTTCGATGAATTGATAAAGCCCGCGCGCCGAGGAGGTGGACGCCTGCGCCTTCGGGTCGAGGTTGGATTCGATCTTCGCGGTGGAAATCAGGTAATCGAAGCTCGCGCCGGTCGCATCCGCGGCCTGCTTGATGGCGCCCGCTATTTTCGCGCGCGCAGAATCGATGACCGACGATGCAGTCGTGCTGTCGATTGCCATGTGTCCCGCTCCCCGGTGACACGTTGTGATAACGCGATGACACGCACGGCTCCCGACGCGCGCAAGGCCTTCCGACCCGTCTGCACCCTGGGCGATTATGGTTAACGGGAGGTTAACGGGCGCTGGCGTCGCTCCCGCGAAGGCGGGACCACCCGCGCGGAGACGACAAGGCAGCGGTTTTACTTATAAACCTTGCCGGGATCGAACGCCCTGTCGGCATCGGCGAATATGAGCTTCGCGTCGCCGTTCTCGCCCTTCACCACGCGATAGAAGCAGGAGTGCCGGCCGGTGTGGCAGGCCGCGCCCGCCTGCGTGACGCGAATCCATACCGCGTCCTGATCGCAATCCGTGCGCATCTCGACGACACGCTGGACATGCCCCGAGGTCTCGCCTTTGCGCCACAGCTTCTTACGTGAACGGCTGTAGTACCAAGCGTCGCCGGTCTCGATCGTCCGGCGCAGCGCCTCGTCGTTCATGTGGGCGACCATCAGCACGTCACCGCTTTGCGCATCGGTCGCAACGCAGGTCACGAGGCCGGCCGCGTCGAAGCGCGGCGCGAACGACAAGCCTTCCTCAAGTTCTGCGTTGTGGCCTGATTGCGTCGTCACTTGCGGTCAACATTCCAAGGTTCGGCTGAAACTTCAAGCGCCTGAAAATGGCGCGCTAATGCCCCGCACCATATGCAGAAAACGGTTCTGTTCATCCGGATTGTCATAGAACATTCCAGTGAAACGCGAAGTCACCGTCTTCGCCCCGTGCTTGGCGATGCCGCGCACCGACATGCAGGTGTGCTCGGCCTCGAGCAGCACCGCGACGCCGCGCGGCTGCAACACCTTGTCGAGCGCCGCGGCGATCTGCGCGGTGAGATGCTCCTGCGTCTGCAAGCGATGCGCGAACGCATCGACGAGGCGCGCGATCTTCGACAGCCCCACCACGCGGTCGACCGGCGTATAGGCGATATGCGCCTTGCCGTAGAACGGCATGACATGATGCTCGCAATGCGAATGGAATTCGATGTCGCGGATCAGGACGAAATCGTCATAGCCCGCCGTCTCGCCGAAGGTACGGTTCAGCACCTCGGCCGGGCACTGGTGGTAGCCCTGAAACAGTTCGTCATAGGCTTCGACCATCCGGCGCGGCGTATCCAGCAGTCCCTCGCGCGAGGGATTCTCGCCGATATAGGCCAGCAGCGTCTTGACCGCCTGTTCGGCCTCATCGCGCGACGGGCGCGACTGATCCGGCTTGACCGCCGCCTCCTCGATCTCCGAGGCAGGGACTTCGGTCTTGTCGAGCTTGCTGCGCAGCGGCTTGATGACAGCATCCATCATGGCTCTCCGTTCGACCGGCCCTTCATTGCCAAAGACGGGGCCGGAGTGTCACCGGGTCGCCAGAGGCCCTGCGGGGCCATCGGACGCCTTGCGTGGGTTTTTAAGGCTGCCGAACACCAAAACGCGGGTTTCGGGGGCAGCCGGTCCATTCGACAGGTTTATTCCTGCGAACGAGCCATTATATAGGATCGCAGGACCGCGAGCCAAGGGTCACCTTGACCCCTTTAGAGCCCTTCCGGTCCCTTGGGCATCTTATGATTAGCGACATCTACAACAAGAAAATCATCGAACTGGCCGGCAATATCCCGCGCCTGGGCCGCCTTCCCCATCCCGACGCCTCGGCGACGGCGCATTCCAAGCTGTGCGGCTCCACCGTGAAGATCGACCTCACCATGAAGGACGGCGTCGTCACCGATTTCGGCCATGACGTGAAAGCCTGCGCGCTGGGTCAGGCCTCCTCCTCGATCATGGCGCGCCACATCATCGGCTCGAACGCCGACGAGTTGCGCCAGTTGCGCGACACCGTGACGAAGATGCTCAAAGACAACGGCTCGCCGCCCGACGGCAAATGGGCCGACATCGCGGTGCTGGAGCCGGTGCGGGACTACAAGGCCCGCCATGCCTCGACGCTGCTGACGTTCGACGCCGTGGTCGATGCCATCGACCAGATCGAGAATAAAGAGAAGGCGTCAGGCGCGCTCGACGCCGACACGGCTCCCGCCGAATAGTCCGACTGCCGCCCGCATTATTGCCCGGCCGCGGCTCCGCCGGTCGGCGGCAGGGCTTCCGCCGTCTTGGTCGGCGCCATCGCTGCCGGAACGGTCGCCACGCGATCCTGAATAGGCTTGGTCACGACAGGCTTGCCCACAGTCACCGTGTGCGGCAGCTCGAGCTTCGGCGCGTCGGCTACCACCGGTTCGTCGGTCACAAGGTTGCCCAGCCGCAATTCGGCCCGCGACAATTCATGCAGCGGCTCCCACGGCGGCACGCTCAAGGCCAGCGTCAGCAGATCGCCGGTGCCGCCCATGTCGAAGGTGTATTTCGCAAGGCGGCCGACATCGCGCTCGACGATCATCAGATCCTGCGCGGTGTAGGTCGCGGCCTTCGCGTCGTTGGCGCGGTCGCCCATCCAGATCTGGTGGACGCGCACATGCGCCTCCGGTGGCACGGTGCGAGTATTCCCCGCCAGCAACAGGAACACGCACATCGATTCGCAATAGGCATCCGGCTGGATCGCGCGAACCTTGCCGTTCAATCCATCCGTCTCGATCACCCGACCGACGGTGGTGAAGATGCCCGCCTTGCGCCACACCCGGCCGAGCGCCAGCGCATCAAGCACCGAGCCGCCGCTGGAATTCAGCACCACGGTCGCGGACGACAAATCATGGCCGGTGGCGGTCTTCTCGAACAATGCGGGCGTGTCGCTGGTGATGACGCCGACCGCCTCGATCCAGTCGCGACAATCCGGCGCGCACCGGCCTTTCGGCGCGGGGTGCCACACGAACGTCATCGGCTGACGGCGCGGCTCCACGGTCTCCGCCACATGGGCCGCGTCCGCGGCGTGAGCGGGTGAAGCTGGTTGAGCGGCACCGGAGGCATGTGCGGTCTCTTCGCGCGCGGCGAGGCCGACCAGCGCAATCAGGAGAGCTGCGGCGCAAACCCGCACCCAGCCGCCGGATGAGAGCGACCCCACGAGAGCAGACCTTCAATCCCTTCCACGTCCCTCGGACATGGCATTAGGCGCGACACGAATCCTGTCACACGATCATTATGAAAAGCGTAACGGCGCCGCGCCGTAGCGTCCATGAAACATTCGGCGCGATGCATTCAAACCGGCGCGATGCTGTGAAAGTGTGGCGAAAAAACCAGTATAGTTCCTGGAACCGGAACCAACGCATACCCAGATCAGGCTCATGGCTTTCAAATTGTCCTGCGGCTGCCGTGCCTGCGACATGGCGAAGAACGCGCCGCGCAACGCCGGACGCGGCATGATCTGGCTGTATCGCTCCACCCTATCGCCGCTGATCGGATTCAACTGCCGCCATGTTCCGACCTGCTCGGCCTATGGCGACGAAGCCATTGGCCGGTTCGGATTGTGGGCGGGCGGCTGGATGACGCTGGCGCGGTTGCTGCGCTGCCAGCCATGGGGCACGGCGGGCCTCGACTTCGTGCCGAAGCAGAAACCGCTGAATGCGCGCTGGTATCTGCCCTGGCGTTACGCACGCTGGCGCGGCGTCAATGACATGCCCGAATGACTTCGCTGGCGGACACCGCAACCGCTTATGTTTTCGCGACACTTTTTTGTGTGAGGCATTTGGCGATCCGGTCATGGAACCGGCCGCAACCCGCGCTATTGTTTGGAGTTAGACAAATTCGAACCCGGCGGGGTTTTGAAAGTGTGAGTCACGAGCATCGAGGGATGCATGACAAATCATGACCCATCCAAACCGGGTAAAGCAGGCCCGGATCGCAGGACCGTCCTGCAAACCATCGGTGCCGCGGGCATCGCAACTGCTGCCAACTGGCCAACCCAAAGCAAGGCTGACATGACACCGACGCAGACATCCGTCTCGCCGGGCTATGCCGTTGATGCGAAACTGACCATCAACGGCAAGCCCTATTCGGCCACCATCGATCCGCGCACCACGCTGCTCGACTTCCTGCGCGAGCATGTCCACCTCACCGGCACCAAGAAAGGCTGCGACCACGGCCAGTGCGGCGCGTGCACCGTGCATGTCGATGGCCGCCGCGTGAATTCGTGCCTGACCTTCGCCGCCACGCTGGGCGGGCGCGAAGTCACCACCATCGAGGGCCTCGGCGAGCCCGGCAACCTGCACCCGATGCAGGCCGCCTTCGTCGACCACGATGGCTATCAGTGCGGCTACTGCACCTCCGGCCAGATCATGTCCGCCGTGGCGCTGATGAAAGAGCCGTGTGGCCCGTCCGACAATGACGTGCGCGAACTGATGAGCGGCAACATCTGCCGCTGCGGCGCGTATCAGAACATCGTCGCGGCGATCCAGCAGGTCCGGCAGGGTACGTAAGGAGATCGCAGATGCATCAATTCCAACTTCGCCGCGCCGACGATGTGGATGCCGCGATCAAGGCCGCCTCCTCCGCGCGGACCGCCCAGCAAGGCGCGGACATCCGCTTTCTGGCGGGCGGCACCACGCTCATCGACCTGATGAAGCTGAATGTCGAAACGCCGCAGCAGGTGATCGACATTAACCACCTGCCGCTGGACAAGATCGAAGCTTCCGATGACGGCGGCTTAAAAATAGGCGCGACCGTCCGCAACGCCGACCTCGCGCATGACGAGCGCGTGGTGCGTAACTATCCCGTTCTGTCGCAGGCTCTCTTGTCCGGTGCGTCCGCGCAGCTGCGCAACATGGCGACGACGGCGGGCAACCTCCTGCAACGGACGCGATGCGTCTATTTTCGCGACGAGCACATGGCTTGCAACAAACGCGATCCCGGATCGGGCTGCGCAGCGATCAACGGCTTCAACCGCACGCTCGCGATCCTCGGCACCAGCGACCAGTGCATCGCCAGTAATCCCTCCGACATGAATGTCGCGCTGATGGCGCTCGACGCCGTTATCCACATTCGCGGCGCGAAGGGCGAACGCGATGTGCCAATCGCTGATTTCTTCCTGCTGCCCGGCAACACGCCGAGCAAGGAAACCGTGATGCAGCCCGGCGACCTCATCACTCATGTCACCCTGCCCGCGCCACTGAGCGGATCGCGCTCGCTCTACCTGAAGCTGCGCGACCGCGTGTCCTATGAATTCGCCCTCACCTCCGCCGCCGTGGTCATGACGGTCGCGAACGGCAGGATCGAGACCGCGCAATTCGCGATGGGCGGCGTCGGCACCCGGCCATGGCGTAACGCGGACGCGGAGAAAACACTCATCGGCAAAGCGCCGGACAAGGAGGCGTTTCGTGCCGCCGCCGATGCGTTCCTGAAAGACGCGAAACCGCAAAGCCAGAACGGCTTCAAGGTCGAACTGGCAAAGCGATGCCTCGTTCACACTCTCGACGCCGCAGCAAAGCTGGCCTGAACCAATAGCGAGATTGCACCATGAATTACGTGGACCCCGGCAAGGTGATCGGCTCCCCGCTCAATCGCGTGGACGGGCCGAAGAAAGTCACCGGCACAGCCATCTACACCTCCGACCATCATTTCGACGGCATGCTCTATGCCGTTCCGGTCCGTGCCACCGTCGCGGCCGGCACGATCAAGACTCTCGACCCGTCGGCTGCCGAAAAGATGCCGGGCGTGCGGCTCGTGCTGCATTCGGGCAACATCGGCAAGCTCAACCCGCCAAACAAGAAAGGCATGATCGACGAGAAGCGGCCGCCGTTCGCCGACAATGAAGTGCGCTATTATGGCCAGTACGTCGCCGCCGTCATCGCCGACACATTCGAGCAGGCCACCGCTGCGGCGGATGCGGTGAAGGTCACATACGACGCCAGACCCTTCAACGTGAAGGATGAACTGGAGTCTGCGAAATGGTCCACGGAGAGCCAGCGCGGCGACGTGGAGAAGGCGTTCGCGGAAGCGCCGGTCAAGGTCGATGAGACCTACGTCACGCCGACCGAGACTCACTCCGTCATCGAACTGCATGCTTCGGTCGTGACCTATGAGAATGGCGTGTTCACGCTTTACGAGCCGAGTCAGGCGGTCGTGAATCACCGGCAGGTCGCAGCCGCCGTGCTGGGCGAGCCAGCCGACAATATTCGCGTCGTCGCACGGTTCATCGGCTCGGGCTTCGGCAGCAAGCTGTGGCCTTGGGCGCACAGCTTCATTGCCGCCGCCGCAGCGAAAAAGCTCAAAAAGCCGATCAAGCTCGTCCTCACCCGGAAGATGAATTTCGAATCCGCAGGCCACAGGCCGCTGACGCAGCAGCGCATCAGGCTCGGCGCGACGGCGGAGGGCAAGCTCGTCTGCCTCAGCCACGACTCCATCAACCACACCTCGCTATCGGACGACTATGCGGAGAATTGCGGCGAGGCGACGCCGTTCCTCTATTCCACGCCCAACCTGCTGGTGCGGTCCTCGCTCGCCAGACGCAATGTCGGCACGCCGACTTCGATGCGCGGCCCCGGCGCGGTGCCGGGCCTGTTCGCGCTGGAATCCGCTATCGACGAACTCGCAGTCAAGCTGAAGATCGATCCGGTTCAGTTCCGCATCATGAACGAGCCGAAGGTGGATGAGAGCAGCGGCCTGCCGTTCTCGTCACGCCACATGGTCGAATGCCTGCAAACCGGAGCGGACAAATTCGGCTGGAGCAAGCGCACGCCCGGCATCGGCTCGATGAGCAAGGATGGAAAAATCCTCGGCTGGGGCGTCGCGGGCGCCTCGTGGATCGCGCTGCGCATGCCGACGCAAGCCGCCGTCGAACTGAAATCGGACGGCACCGTGCGCGTGACCTGCGCGACGCAGGACATCGGCACCGGCACTTACACGGCGGCGGCGCAGATCGTCTCCGCCGAGGCGGGCGTGCCCACCGACAGGATCGAGGTCGTGCTCGGCGACACCGACCTGCCGCCCGGCCCGTTCTCCGGCGGCTCGGCGGCGACCGCTTCCGTTATTCCCGCGATGCTTCAGGCCGTGCGCGAGGCGCAGCAAGCCGTTATCGACCTCGCGGTGAAAACGCCGAACTCGCCATTCGCCAGCCACAAGCCGCGCGATCTGACCTTCAAGGACGGCAAGGTGGTTGCTGCCAACACCACGGTCGGCTCAACCGATGGTGGCGGATTGCCGTTCGCAAGCGTGCTGGAAATGGCCGGCAAGGCATCGGTCAAGGGGCACGGCAAGAGCGAAGGTGGCTTCAACGATCCGCTGAAGAAGAAGTACTCCCTGCATTCCTTCGGGGCGCAATTCGCCGAGGTGAGCTGGCAGCCGGAGCTCGCGCGACTGAAGGTCGAGCGCGTCGTCACCGTCATCGACGGCGGGCGTGTCATCAACCGCAAGATGGCCGCCAACCAGATCGAGGGCGCGGTCATCATGGGCGTCGGCATGGCCTTGTTCGAGCACACCCATTACGACCCGCAAAATGGAGCGGCGATCAACAGCAATTTCGCCGATTACGTCATGGCGACGCATGCCGATGCGCCGCGCATGGATGTGTCGTTCGTCGAGCATCCCGATACGATCTTCAACGAGCTTGGCGCGCGCGGCCTCGGTGAAATCGGGCTGGCGGGCATCGCGGCGGCGATCACCAACGCCGTCCATCACGCCACCGGGGTACGGGTCCGCAAATTGCCGGTCATGATCGAGGATTTGCTGACGGCGTAAGGCGCTCAAACGCCTTTGCCCGCGGCGATTCCGCTGCTATATCCCTCTCCTATCGCTTACCTGCGCTCGTTCGCAGGAGTGAGCAACAGGAGAGACTTATGACCGATAAAGAAGCGCCCGCGTCCGGATTCCAGTTCGGCCTCGCCAACCTCAAGCCCGCCGAACATCCCGACAAAATCGCCGTCACCTTCCCTGATGGCGCGACGCGCGAATTTCCCAAGAACACCACCGGCTTCGAGATCGCCAAGGGCATCTCGCCCTCGCTCGCCAAACGCACGGTGGCGATGGCGCTCGACGGCATTGTGTCCGACCTCGGCGACCCGATCGAGCACGATGCGAAAATCGAATTCATCAACCGCGAAGACCCGCGCGCTCTGGAGCTGATCCGGCACGATGCCGCGCATGTGCTGGCCGAAGCCGTGCAGGCGCTATGGCCGGGCACGCAGGTCACCATCGGCCCGGTGATCGACAACGGCTTCTATTACGATTTCTTCCGCAACGAGCCGTTCACGCCGGAGGACTTCGCCGCCATCGAGAAGAAGATGCGCGAGATCATCGCCAAGGACGCGCCCTTCACCAAGGAAGTGTGGACGCGCGACGACACCAAGAAGGTGTTCCGCGACAAGGGCGAGAATTTCAAGGTCGAACTGGTCGATGCCATTCCCGGAGATCAGTCGATCAAGATCTACAAGCAGGGCGAATGGTTCGACCTCTGCCGTGGCCCGCACATGACCTCGACCGGCAAGGTCGGCAACGCCTTCAAGCTGATGAAGGTCGCGGGCGCCTACTGGCGCGGCGATTCCAACAATCCGATGCTGACGCGCATCTACGGCACCGCCTTCGCCAAGCAGCAGGATCTCGACGATTACCTCAAGCAGCTTGAGGAAGCCGAGAAGCGTGACCATCGCCGTCTCGGCCGCGAGATGGACCTGTTCCACTTTCAGGAGGAAGGTCCCGGCGTCGTGTTCTGGCATGCGAAGGGCTGGACGCTGTTTCAGGCGATCATCGCCTACATGCGCCGCCGCCTGGCCGCCGATTACGACGAGGTCAACGCACCGCAGATGCTCGACAAGTCGCTGTGGGAGACCTCAGGCCACTGGGAATGGTATCGCGAGAACATGTTCGCGGCGCAGTCGGCTGGCGACGAAGCCGAGGACAAACGCTGGTTCGCGATCAAGCCGATGAACTGCCCCGGCCATGTGCTGATCTTCAAGCATGGCCTCAAGAGCTATCGCGAACTGCCGATCCGCCTCGCGGAATTCGGCGTCGTGCATCGCTACGAGCCGTCGGGCGCGATGCACGGACTGATGCGCGTGCGCGGTTTCACGCAGGACGACGCGCATATCTTCTGCACCGAACAACAACTCGCGGACGAATGCCTCAAGATCAACGATCTGATCCTCTCAACTTATGAGGATTTCGGCTTCGAGGGCGAATTGACGGTGAAGCTCTCGACGCGCCCCGAGAAGCGCGTCGGCACGGATGCAGCGTGGGATCACGCCGAACGCGTGATGACCGAGGTGCTGGAGCAGATCAAGGCGAAGTCCGGCAACCGCATCAAGACCTCGATCAATCCGGGCGAAGGCGCATTCTACGGCCCGAAGTTCGAATATGTGTTGCGCGACGCCATCGGCCGCGAATGGCAGTGCGGCACCACGCAGGTGGACTTCAACCTGCCGGAACGGTTCGGCGCGTTCTACATCGACGAGCATTCCAACAAGGTCGCTCCGGTGATGGTGCATCGCGCGATCTGCGGTTCGCTGGAACGCTTCACCGGCATCCTGATCGAGCACTTCGCCGGTCACTTCCCGCTCTGGCTCGCGCCGGTGCAGGCGGTCATCACCACCATCACCTCGGATGGCGACGATTACGCCCGCGAGGTGTTCGAAGCCTGCCGTGCCGCTGGCTTGCGCGTCGACATCGATCTGCGCAACGAGAAGATCAACTACAAGGTGCGCGAGCATTCGCTGGCCAAGGTCCCGGCCCTTCTCGTCGTCGGCAAGAAGGAAGCCGAGACGCGCGCCGTCTCGATCCGCCGCCTCGGCCGCGAGGGCCAGACCGTGCTGCCGCTCGACGAGGCTCTTAAGGCGCTGACCGCCGAGGCGACACCGCCGGACGTGAAGCGAGTGAAAGGCCTTGCTTAAAGGCTATCTAAACTTAAAGCCGGTGCCCGCCCTTGTGCCGGGCATCGGCGTCTTCCTATCTGTTGGTCACAAGACAGACCTGAAAGACAGAATATGCCCGACGCACTTGAACTTCTGAAAACCCGCCGCTCGCTCAAGCCGATGGAAATGACCAGCCCCGGTCCTTCCGCCGACGAACTCGACACCATCCTCACCATCGGCTCCCGCGTACCCGATCACGGCAAGCTGTCGCCCTGGCGTTTCATCGTGTTCGAGGGCGACGGCCGCGCGCGTGCTGGCGAGATTTTCGCAAAGATCTTCGCGCAGAAGAATCCGCAGGCGACACCCGACCAGATCGAGAAGGAGCGCACGCGGTTCTCACAGGCCCCGCTCGTGATCGCGGTGGTGAGCAAGACCGTCGAGCACTTCAAGGTGCCCGCGTGGGAACAGGAATTGTCGGCGGGCGCCAGTGCGATGAACATCGTTCACGCCGCGACCGCGCTCGGCTACGTCTGCGACTGGGTGACGGGCTGGATGGCGTTCGACCGCGACGCGATGGATGCGCTCGGCCTTGCGCCGAACGAGAAGATCGCGGGCTTCATCCACATCGGCAAAGCGACCAAGACGATAGAGGACCGCCCTCGCCCGCCGCTGAACGAGATCGTGACGCGATTTTAGGTCGTCTCACGCCGCCGCAGCAGCGCCTTTCTCCTTCACCCGCGTCTGCCCGAACCTGTCGAGCAACCCCGCCACCTCGCAGCCCGGCCTGGCGGCGCTGAACAGGAAGCCCTGCACTTCGGTGCAACCCATCGCGCGCAGGCGGTCGAGCTGATCCTCGGTCTCGACGCCTTCCGCTGTCGTGGAGATGTTCAGGCTCTGGCCCAACCCCGAGATCGCCTTCACGATTGCCACACAGTCCTGCCGCTCGGCGAGATCGCGCACGAACGAACGGTCGATCTTGATCTTGTCGAACGGGAAGCTGCGCAGGTAGCTCAGCGACGAATAGCCGGTGCCGAAATCGTCCATCGAGATACGCACGCCGAGGCTGCGTAGCTGATGCAGCGTCGCGAGGTTCGCCTCGGTCTCCGCGAGAAACAGCGATTCAGTGATTTCCAGCTCCAGCCGCGTCGGCGCAAGACCCGAATGCGCCAGCGCCGCGATCACGGTCTGCACCAGATTGCGGCTCCTGAACTGGATCGGCGACAGGTTCACCGCCACCTTGATATCCGTCGGCCATTTCGCCGCCTCGGTGCAGGCCTCGCGCAGCACCCATTCGCCAAGCGTCACGATCAACCCGATGTCCTCAGCCACCGGGATAAACTCCGCTGGCGAAACCATGCCGCGCTCCGGATGACGCCAGCGAATGAGCGACTCGAATGCGACGATGCGGTTGGCCGCGACATCGACCAGCGGCTGGTAGTGCAATTCGAACTCGCCGTTGGCCAGCGCATGACGCAGATCGAATTCGAGTGCGCGGCGGGTCTGCGCCTGCCGGTCCATTTCCTGCTCGAAGAAGCAATGCGCGCCGCCGCCTTCCGACTTGGCACGGTAAAGCGCCATGTCCGCGTTGCGCAGCAGATCGTCGCCGGTCACGCCGTCACCCGGCGACATCGCGATGCCGACGCTGGCCCCGATCACGAGCTCCAGCCCGTCCACCGCATAGGGCGCGCTCACGCTGGCGATCAACGTGGCGGAAAGATCATTGAGTTCGCGCGGCATCGGGTTGCGTTTCACGATCATCGCGAATTCGTCGCCGCCGAGGCGCGCCACCAGAGAATCTGCGGGCAGAACGGCGTGCAGCCTCTCCGCCACCATCTTCAGCAGGCGGTCGCCGACCGGGTGGCCGAACGAGTCGTTCACATTCTTGAACATGTCGAGATCGATGCACATCACACCGATGCGTTCCTCGCCGCCCTCGCCGCGCTCCAGCGCATGGTCGAGGTGGTCGCGGAATTTCACGCGGTTCGGCAAGCCGGTGAGGTTGTCGTGATGCGCCATATAGGCGATGCGTGCCTCCGCCTTGCGCCGCTCTGTGATATCCACCGCCGTCACCAGAAAGCTGTCCCTGCCATCGAACGCCACGCGGCGGCCGAATGTCAAAACCTCGATCTCCGAACCATCGGCCTTCACATGCCGCCAGTTGCGGGCCGACTGATAGACATCGCCGACTTCGTCCAGCACGCCCGCATGGGCCTGGCGCTCATCCTCAGGCCAGATATCGAGGAGATTCATCCTCAGGAAGGTCGAGCGGTCATATCCATAGTGGCGGATGGCCGCATCGTTGACGTTGAGAAAATTCTTGGTTTGCGCGTCGAATACCCACATCGGCATCGGGTTGGCATCGAACAGCAGGCGGAACGATCTTTCGCGGCGCTTCAGGTCGGTGACGTCCGTCAGGATCACCGACAGCATGTCGCCGACCGGCGCGACATTCAGTTTCAGGGTGAAGCCATCGCCCTCGACTTCGATCTGCACATTGGCCGCGGCACCCGTCGCTTCCGCGAGTTGCGCCAGCACGTTGGTGAATGACAACAGATGCGTTCCCGCGCTCAGCCGCAACCAGCGCAATTCGTCGGAGGGCAGCCGCAACAGCCGCGCCGCGCCCTGATTGAGATGCACGATCTGAAAATCGACCGGATGCCCTTCGGCATCGCGAATGGCCGCGAGCGACAGCACGCCGTCATCGGTGGCGCAGAACACCGCATCCAGCAGGTCGAAATCGAGACCACGCGCATGAACATAGATGCTGGTGAGCACATCGCCCCAGCGCGATGCCATCGGCAACGCGAGAACGTCGTAAGCCTGCACCTTGCCGTGGCGCACGCAATGGGCGGAAGCGAGATAGGGCTTCTGGTTGTGCTGCGCCGATGCGCAAGCCTCCGCGAGCGCCAGCGCACAGTCCGGCGGCAGCATGGCCAGCGGCGTGTGGTGAACTTCGCTTTCGAGCCATTCATCGACCTCGCGCCCGGCACGCAAGATTTCGATATCGCCGCCCTGCCCCCGAAGCAGCGCCATGTTATCGGCGATGCGGCCCAGACCTCCCAGCGTTACGTCCTCAAAGGGAGGCAGCCGGCGTCCCGGTTTCAGCGCAGCGCGCCATTTTCGTTCCAGTACCGACAAATCGCTGAACAGATCTGACCCGGAAATATTTTCGTTCGAAACACCGATTGCACTCACAACGCATCCTCGCGCATTGACGCAACTTCTTCACGCGCGCGCATCCAATGCCGCCTTACTTAAGGCGGCGTAAATCCCTCGCATCCGCACGCGAGGGCAACAGGAAAATTTGTTTGATGGTTAGTCCGAATTAGAGACTATGACATTTTGTCATAATCAACGCGTCAGCACTTCGACTTCGCCATCGACGCCGTTCTTCACTTCGAAGTCACGCTCGAACACCTTGCCGTCATTCTTGGCGATGGCCTTGTATTCGCCCTCGGCCAGCATCACGCGCGGAAACGCGCCGATCGATTCCTTGATGACGTCGCCTGCGGGCGTCAGCACCGACCATGCGGTGTTGGCAAGAGCCTCGCCGCCTTTCTCGCCGACAAGCTTGAGCGTGATGACGGCCGCACGGTGGGTAACCACGACATCGGTGAGCTTCGCGGCCTGCACGCGAATGTCGGAACGGACGATCGAATTGGCGTCGCCATAGGTCGAGACCAGATAATAGATTCCAGCCGGCAGCATCAGCACATCGCCCGCCGCGACGTTCTGCGCGATCGGAGAGCGGTCACCGGTGCCGATCTCGAACTGGCTGCCCTTGTAGATCGAGAACACGATCTGACCCTGCGGGATTTTCGACGTACCGACACGGCCCTCGATCCGCAAACCGCCCGCCGCAAGATCGAACGCCTCGCGCGTGGTGTCTTCCTGCCTGATCGTCACCGACCGCACGTCGCTGACGAGGCCGAGGCTGACATGGATCACATAGCCGCCCGGCGGCAGCGGAATCACCGGCGCCGCGGCGCGCTCCTCGCGGATGAGATGCATCGCTCCGTTCGGGCCGGGCTTGTCGGAATAGATTCGCCAGACCAGTCCGCCATTGATCGCGGGCATGTCCTTGCCGAAACGCGCGGACAAAGTGAGCGTGCCTTGCGGCGTGGCCTGAACCGCCGGAGCCTGCGGCAACAGCGGCGGCTGGGTGAGCTGGGCGGGCAAATCGGCGGGAGACAAACCGGACGGCGGCGCGAGACTGATGGCAGACCCTGACGACTCCACCTGCGGAATACTGCCGGGAGGAACCGGCGCCGGTTGATCGCCGGGAAACTGCGCATGAGCGGATTCCACGAACATCAGGCCGGACAGCACGACCGTCATGCAGGCGCACGCAATGCGCGCCATGCGCCTTGAGACAAGACTGCCATGCCGGAATGTCATCATACGGTAGCTTTTTCCCTGAAAAGGCGGCGAATTCAAGCCTCCAGACCCGCCCAGGGGGCGGCGGAAAGGGCTCCGGCGCAGAAGATATCTGGATAAAACGTCCCGCTTCAGTCACATTCCGGCAATAACCACCGCATGTTCTCCATCCGGCCCGCCCAAGGCGGGAAAACCGCGCCGGAGAGCCACTATCCATTACCGGGAGGCTCCGGGTTGCTCGAAGTCTTAAAAGGGATCGGCCAGGCCATCGGGGCCGACGACAAGGACACGCCCCCTGCTCCACGCCGGCCCAAAATCGGCCTCGCTCTCGGCGGCGGCGCGGCGCGCGGCTTTGCCCATATCGGAATCCTGCGCACCCTGATCGCCAACGGCATCATTCCCGACATCATCGTCGGCACCTCGATCGGCGCGGTGGTGGGAGGCTCCTACGCGGCCGGTCATCTCGATACGTTCGAGGCATGGGCACGGCATCTCGTGCCGCGCAGCGTGTTCGGCTATCTCGACATCCGCCTGAACGGCTCCGGCCTGATCGGCGGCGACAAGCTCGCGGCGCAACTCGACGCCACCTTCGGACGGATCACTATCGAGGAATTGCCGCTGAAATATGTGGCCGTCGCAACCGAAGTGAAAACCGGCCACGAGATCTGGCTCAACCACGGCAGGCTGGTCGATGCGATGCGCGCGTCCTACGCGCTGCCCGGTATTTTCGCTTCGATCCTGATCGGCGATCGCTGGCTGGTGGACGGCGCACTGGTCAATCCGGTGCCGGTATCGGCGGCGCGCGCGATGGGCGCCGAGATCGTGATCGCCTGCAACGTCTCCACCGACATCACCGGTCATGGCACGATCGTATCGCACGGAACGCCGGAAGACGCCGTGGTGCCCGAGCCTCCTCCGGAAAGAAAACGGTTTGGATTCTTCTCCGCCGAGAAGACCATGAAACGCGAATTCTTCGGCGCTCCCGGCCGCCCCGGCATTTCCACCGTGATGGTGGACGCCTTCAACATCATGCAGGACCGCATCACCCGCGCACGCCTCGCGGGCGATCCGCCGGACGTGCTGATCTCCCCCCGCGTCGGTCGGATCGGATGGTTCGATTTCCACCGCGCGGAGGAATGCATCGCGCATGGCGAGCGCGCCACAGAACGCGCCATCGAATCGATTCAGGAAGCGATCAACATGCTGACGCCGACGGCAAGCCAGCCGCCCGGCACCGCGCAGCAGGCCCCGCCGTAAAGACGAAACCTCAAGCCGTCTTGATATAATCGCGCAGAGCCTCCTGCTCCCGCTCGTATTCCCTGACGCGCCATTTCACGATGTCGCCGATCGAAATCAGGCCGACGACATGCTCGTTCTCGACCACCGGCAGATGGCGGAATTTGCCGTTCGTCATCTTTTCCATGATCGAGGCGGCGGTGTCGGCGCGGCGGCAGGTGACGACTTTGCGCGTCATGGCTTCGCTGACGGGCAAATCCAGCACTTTCGCGCCATATTGGCCGAGCACGCGCACCACGTCGCGCTCGGACAGAATGCCTTCGATATGATGGCCATCCATCACCAGCACCGCGCCGATATGGCGTTCGCTCAAGAGCCGGATCGCATCGGACATCTTAACATCCGCCTGGATGCTGATGACTTCGAATCCCTTGGTACCGAGAATTGCCTGAACCGTCATTGCCAGCGCCTCCCATAAAGTGATGCGATCGCATTCTGATCGTGCGATCTCGTCCAGCCGGGAACAACTCACGCGGCGGCAATTTGGTTGCACCACCGGCGCAGGGCAGCCCGGTATTGACCCATGAATGATGGATCAATGCAGGTAGGGCTGCAAGGAAAAGAAAAATCGAATCAGACGTCGCGAGAGGACAGGTTTTCCTCGGGTGAAATATCGGCCGGCGACAATTCCGGCGCATCCTCGTTGTCGCCGCGCGGCACGGGATCGAACAGCGAGAACAACAAAAGGCCGGCCAGGAAACCGCCGACATGCGCCTGCCATGCGATACTTTGTCCCTGAGTGCCGATCTCGATGGCGCCAAGCCCGGTGAACAGGTTCATGACGAACCAGATTCCGAGAAAAGTGAGCACCCGCCCGTTGCGCAGCGCCCGCAACAAGGGCAGCGCCGGGATGCGCGCGGCCGCATCGGCATCGGGGGTGCGACGAAATGACAGGAAGCTGCCGCGCTGGAATGCAAAACGCAGCGAGGCGGCCATGGTGCCGGACACGGCCGCGGATGCGCCGATCATCGGCGCCAGTTCATGGGCATGCGTCAGCAGATGCGCCAATGCCCCGGCCACCGCGGTGATGGCGAGGAAGACGAAAAACCGCACCCCGCCGAAGCGCCGCGCCAGCGCGCTGCCGAACGGCAGCATCCACAGCATGTTGAAGCCGATATGGGTGAGGTCCGCGTGCAGCAGCGAATAAGTGAGGAAACTCCAGATGCTTGCGCCGATCCCGCCCGGAATCTGCTCGGCCATCAATGTGGTTTCGTAGCGCGCGGGCACGAAGCCGAACACCCAGATGATTTCCTGATCCAAGGCCGCTGGCAGCAGCATCCGCACGATATGAATCCCGAACAGGATCGCGAGCAGGAGCGTCATCGGACGCGGCAGCGTCAGAATGGGTTCGTGGGCGCGTTCGGGAGGTGCCAGCAATGGTGTCATCCAGAAGCCGCCGGATCGGGAACGAACCGGGCCAGCCAATCCCTGAAATACGGCTTTTGCGCCGCAGCGCAAGCGGCCTGTGTCCGTCCGGGGTGAAAAAGCCGTCATCCCGCACCGAAAATGAAAAAGGGAGGACCGGACAGGTCCTCCCTTGATCAATGACAGCCTTTCGCGAAGGAAATCCCCACCCCTCCCCGCGCGATGGCCGATCTATTGCCACCCGTTATTCAACTTCATTCGACCTCTGGACCCGGCTGCGGCTCTTGGGAGAAACCGTCGCCGTATGGAGTAGATACATACTAGCGGGTTCCCGTCCGGCCTCAACTTCATAGTTAAATTTACCTTAACAACACAAACCAGGTCTTAACCCCTCCCATTCCGCCCTTCGGCATGGACGCTGCAACGATCCTTGCGCACAACAGCCAAGGGCCGCGCAGCGTGCTGGCTCGGGACACAACTGTCCCGTGTCTGGACCTGCCGGGTGGGTGATTAGAGTGAAGCATCCGTCGAACCGGGAATTCTTCGCATACTGGGACAAGGCCCGGGGCACATCGGCGGCTCCGGACCGCAGCGGCCTTGCGCCGGAGCCGGTGCGGCATCTGCTCGGCGACATCTTCGTGCTCGCCTACGATCCCGCCGCCGGATACCCGTTCCGCGTCGCCGGCACGCGGATTTGCGCCCGCCTTGGCCGCGACGTGAAGGGCGAAAGTTTTTCGGCGCTGTTCACAGGCGAGGCGCATCGCGAGATCGAGGATCTGCTCGGCATCGTCGCCGAGGAAACCATGCCGACGGTCGCGGGCGTCACGGCGGCGACCAGCGAGGGCGGCCTCGTGCATTTCGAACTGTTGCTCCTGCCCTTCAGCCCCCGCGCCCATACACCGCTCAGCCTCACCGGTCAGATGGCAACGCTGGCGGAGGCCCCCGGCACGCTGTCGCGGTTCGGCCTCACCTCATGGCGCCATCTCGAACCCGAGGTCACGCCGCGCGGACCGCGCATGCTGCGCAAGCTGGAAATCGCGCGCGGCTTCATGGTCTATGAGGGCCTGCGCTAGCCGCACCATCCCCTCCGCCTCGGCCTCGGATCGCTAACTCCGCATTAACCCTGACGCCGATATGGTTCGCTCTTACCGTGTCCGGACGTGGCGATGGCGTTTGTGCAGAGAAAATTTCAGCCACAGGCTGAGGAACGGCGGCGGTTTCAGCGGGTGAAAATTCACCTGCTCGGCCGCTACATGCTCGCGGACCGGCGCGAATATCCCTGTCAGGCCATCAATATGTCTCCCGGCGGCCTCGCGCTGCTGGCGCCGGGCATCGGCAATATCGGCGAGCGGGTCGTCGCCTATCTCGATCATATCGGCCGCGTCGAGGGCAAGATCACCCGCCTGCTCGACAACGGCTTCGCCATGACCGTGAGTGCCACGCCGCGCAAGCGCGAGAAGCTCGCGGCCCAGCTCACTTGGCTTGCCAACCGCGAAATCCTCAACCTGCCGGAAGATCGCCGCCACGACCGCATCGTGCCGCGCAACGCGATGGGTTGGCTCAAGCTCGAAAGCGGCGGCGAGATGCAATGCCGCATCATCGACCTGTCGCTCTCCGGCGCGGCGCTGTCCGGCCAAACGCGCCCTGAGGTCGGCAGCCACGTCATGCTCGGCCGCGTCGCCGCGCGCGTCGTCCGGCATATCGAGGAAGGCTTCGCCATCGAGTTCAACCACCCGCAGGTGCTTGAAACCGTCGAGGACAACGTCACCGCGCGGGACTAGACCTTTCCCGCACCGCAGGATGCCATCCGGACAATTCATGCCCGACAGCGATGCCGCCTTATTGCCGGCGGAATAAACATTCATTATAAATGTATATTATTTCCACGCTTCGCTCAATCGAGCGCGGCCTGACATGCCCCCGGAGAATGCGATGGGCTTTCCTTCCTTCTTCGCCGATGTCCCGGCGATCATGCTGCGCGATCCTCTGGCCGTCTTTCTCGGCGCTTCGGATGATGGCGTCATCACCTACACCTATGCCGATGCCGTGAAACTCGCGGGCCATTCCTGCCCCACCGTCGCAGGCGCCTATCTGATGATACGCGCAGGCCTGCACGCGCTCTATGGCGACGAGATGCCCGCGCGCGGCGGCATCGAGGTTTATCTGCGCGACCCGCGCGATGAAGGCACCACCGGCGTCATTGCCGCCGTCGCGACGCTCCTGACCGGGGCGGCCCCGGAAACCGGCTTCGGCGGCATCGGCGCGAAAAGCCGTTTCGCGCGCCGCAACCTTCAGCATTTCGAGGCCCCGATCGGCGGCCTGATGGCCCTGCGGCGCACGGATAACGGGCGCGGCGTCATCCTCGACCTCAACATCGGCGCGGTGCCGGCAGCCCCCGAGATGCAGACGGTGTTTCCGCGAGTCGTCGCCGAACAGGCCAGCGCGGATGAGCAGGCGCGCTTCGCGGCACTCTGGCAGGATCGCGTCGAGCGGATGCTGATCCGGCACGCCGACGATCCGGCACTGGTTCAGGTCGACGCATGGACGGCCGAAGCCGCCTGAGATGCTTCGCCGCTCGCTATTGTCCGCGTGCGGCGGCCATCACCTGCGGCGCGAGCCAGGCCGCGAATGCCGCGTGCCCCTGCGCATTGAAATGCTGGCCATCGGGATCGCGGGTATTTTTCGGCGCGATCTGCCCGAGATGGCCGAGCATGATCACCTTGATGTGGCGGGCCGCCAGCCGTTGCCTGATCTGCGCGATGTTGCCTTGCCGTGAAGCGCCTTGCCCGCGCCGCGCATCGTTGCCGCCCGGCTGGAGAATGACGATCGACGTTCCGTTCGGCACGGCGGAACTCAGCCGCGCCAGCATCCCGCCCGTGGTGTCGCCGGGAATCCCGGCATTGGCGACATGCGCGGACACGCCCCTGGCCGCAAGCAGCCTTTGCAATTGCGCCGGATAAGCCTGCGACGAGGGCACGCCTCCGTTGGTGCGTCCCCGCCCCGAACCGTAGGTGTTGCTCGCGCCCAGCGCCACGATATTCACCTCGGCGGCCTGCGCGGCGCATGCAAACAGCATCGCCGCCGCCATTCCCAAAGCCCAACCCTTCATGGACGGCCTCCCTCTTCCCCGCCGCGAATGCTACGTCGCGCCGGAAAAACCGTAAAGGCGCCTAACCGGCGGCGGCTTTCGCCTCCTCGAGCGCAAGCGCCGAATGCGCATAGGCGCCTCCGGCGCGCATTTCGGCGGCAACCCAGATCGCTTCCATCAGTTCCTGCCGCGTCGCGCCGTGGCGTATGGCGGCCTTGGTATGACCCTTGATGCAATAAGGACATTGCGTGACATGCGCCACGGCCACGGCAATGAGCTGCTTCATCTTCACCGGCAACGCGCCTTCGGCAAACACCTGCTGGCTGAAAGCCTGAAAAGCCGCCTCGGTTTCTGGCGTGAGCTCGCGGCGCATCTTCCCGTATTCAGCGGTCGAGGTTGGATACATTCCATCGGACATCGATATTTCTCCTGTGCGGCAATCCTATGCGGGCCTCATCGTAGACCCCAACCTGCGCGACCCAAAGACTTACGCCGCAGCGGCGCATCGCCCTTCCCGATGCATGACGTCAGTTGAATCGATGGACCTAAACCGCCGCATCAGGACACGTGCCGCAAGCCGCTTCTCGTTAGCGTCACCGCCGGGTAAAGCCACGCGGTTAGCGCTTTCTCACCATCGCCACCGGCCGGGACGCTCATCGCCTCCGGAAATCCCGCCCCATCCACTTTCAGACCACTCTTCAAGCTCTCGCGGAGCCTTGGTTCGCAGAGGCAACGCGTGAGAATTCAAACGCTTGGCGGTCAATCGATACAATTTGAATCAAATCCGGATATTTCAAATTTGAGCTTTATTTGAATCGATATTGATTCAAACAAGCCTTTGATTTGACGATCATTTCAGTCAATTGCCGCGACGCGGTTTAGCCGCGGCGCAAAGCCTCGCTGCCACAGTGGCCCCAACAAAAAAACGGGGACCACAATGGTGTCAATTCGTGGATGGGGTGCATGTCTGGCGGTCGTCGCCGGGCTGGCAGGTTTCACAGATGCTTCGCAGGCCGCAAGCCGGATCGCTCCGGCCGCGCCGCAGAGCCACGTTCTTTATGCAAGCCTCGGCGACACCGCCCGCGCGCCGATCGGCTGGATCGAGTTCTGCGCCGAGAATGCCGCCGACTGCAAGGGCGGCCCCACGCAGGCCCGCGACATCGTCATGACGCAGACCGCATGGAAAGATCTCACCCGCGTCAATCACTGGGTCAACGAAAACGTCAAGCCGATGACCGACATGGAGCATTGGGGCGTCGTCGAGAAGTGGTCGTATCCGACCGACGGATACGGCGACTGCGAGGATTACGTCCTGATGAAGCGCAAGATGCTGATCGACGCCGGCTGGCCGCGCGAGGCGCTGCTCGTCACGGTGGTGCGCGACCGCAAGGGCGAAGGCCATGCCGTGCTGACGGTGAAGTCCGACAAGGGCGAGTTCATCCTCGACAACCAGAACGAGGATGTCGTGGCCTGGACCGACACCGGCTACCGCTTTGTCAAACGCCAGTCGCAGACCGATCCGAATGTGTGGGTCTCGCTCGGCGACAACCGCCCGGCTGTCGTCACCGCAACGTCAAACTGAGGTTTCCTCTCGCGTCCCGGTCACATCCCCACCCCTCCCCGTCCGAGACCGGTTCGCGCGCGGCCAGCTTCTTCCCCGGAAGCTGGCCGCACCTTTTTGGGCCCGAGGCATGAGACGCGGCGTTCGGTTCAGCCGATCTTCTTAAGACCCGCCTTGAAGCGCCTGCTGTTCTTGACGTAATGCGGCGCGGCGCGGGTGAGGATTTTCACCTGCTCCTCCGTCAGCGTCCGCACGACGCGCGCGGGCGAACCCACGATCAATGAGCGCTCGGGAAATTCCTTGCCTTCCGGCACCAGCGCGCCCGCGCCGACGACGCTTTCCCTGCCGATCTTCGCGCCGTTCATCACGATCGCGCCCATGCCGACCAGCGCGCCCTCGCCGATGGTGCAGCCGTGCAAGATGGCGTTGTGACCGACCGAGACGTTCTTTCCCATCGTGATCGGAAAGCCCGGATCGGTGTGGAAAGTGCAATTGTCCTGAACGCTGGAACCTTCGCCGATGTCGATCAGCTCGTTATCGCCGCGGATCACGCTGCCGAACCAGACGCTCGCGCCTTTTTGCAACCGGACATTGCCGATCACCTCGGCGGATTCCGCGATGAAATAGTCGCCGTCGGCGGGAAGTTGCGGCCTGACGCCGTCGAGTTCGTAAGTAGCCATTCTAGTACCCGCTTTCCGAAGTTCGCTATACGTCGCAACACCCGCCTTCAACGAACTTCGGAAAGCAAAGGGTACTAGCAAAACTATGATTCTAGTACCGCTTTCGATTTGAAGTCCCTGTAACGAGATTGCCGAAGCGATGTAGGGACTTCAAATCAGCGGTCCTAGTCTCCTGAGGGAGACGACCATGCCACGAACGAAAAACGGATGCGAGGCTCGCTTACGCGACGATGCCGGCCGCTTGCAGGAACATCACCACGCAGGTGCCGGACATCAGGCTCCAGATACCGGCGATCACGGTCGCCATCATCACGAATGCGATGTGGCGATTTTCGATCCGCCGCCCTCGGATGGTGTTGCGCATGATGATGAAGGGCGCCGCGAATACCAGAAACGGCACGGTCATCACCGCGCGCGGCGCGGCGCTCCGTTCCAGAATGCCGAAACCTGCGGGTCGGTCCACGAAAGCCTGATAGCCGCTCGCCAGCGCGCCCGCGAAGGCAAACCCGATCATCAGTGAGAAGAAGGAATTCAGGGTATCCGGCGACATCGTGAGGCCCCACGCAAGAGGTGGCCTCCGCTTTCGCAGAACCCTGACGCCGCCGCCACTTTATCCTTAAAAAAGGGTTAATTCGCCCCGCCGGGATATCCGCAAAAACACCGCGTGAGAGCCTTCGCAGGCCTCGCCATCGCCACATAAGCCGCTCTATGACATGACCATATTCGCCGCGACGTCCGCGATTCGAAACGCTCTGGAACCCGCTCCACCATGGCTGCCCCTCTGCCGCCCCGCGCCCGCAAACGCCACAATCCCTATCTTCCTATCCTCGTCTCCATCGTGATCGGCTCCGCCGCTCTCGCCTCGGTCGTCTACCTGCTGCAACCGACCTGGCAGCGGCAACAATCCGCCAGCGAACCCGGTACGCTGCCGATCACGATCGACCACACGCTGTTCAACGTGCCGACCGCGGCAATCCGGGTGAAATTGCAGAAGCGCACCGGCCCGCAGGAGCGCGTCGATCTCTCCTTCCTGTATCCCTCGCTCAAGCCGCCGACCGCGCAGAAGCACATCACCGCCGCCGAGGCCGAAGCGGAAGCCGCATCGAAGGCCGAACCGATCGACCGTATTTTCGTTTCCATCATCGCCCATCACGGCGCGGTATCGCCGCAGGAGCGCGCCAAGACGATCTATCCGCGCTATCTGGAATCGGAGGCATCGACCGTCGAGGATACGCTGATGGTGCAGGCCTTCCGCGCCGGCACGCCTTACGCGGGCGAAGACCTGTTCATGGCCGATGGCGAGAGCTTCACCGCGCGCTGCTCGCGCGATGCGCAGACGCCGGGCATGTGCCTGAGCGAACGCCGGATCGGCGACGCCGATCTCAACTTCCGCTTTCCGCGCGCGTGGCTCGCACACTGGCGCGATGTCGCGGATGCGATGGACAAACTCTCCGATCAGCTTCAGGGGCCGGGGAAGTAGGCTGAATCCCCCGCGTCATTGCGAGGAGCGCAAGCGACGAAGCAATCCAGTCATTCTTGATCGGTAAAATCAGACTGGATTGCTTCGCTTCGCTCGCAATGACGGATGCTGGCACGAAAATGGCCGGGACAAGCCCGGCCATCGCACCGTTTCATGATGAGAAGAACTTAATCCTCTTCGACGAGGTCGTCCTCGAGGATCGCCATCTGGAACTGATACGAGCGATCGTCGTCCTCGTCATCGACGAACAACACGCCGATGAATTCCTCGCCGATGTAGACCTCGGCGGAGTCGTCCTTTTTCGGACGCGGCACGACGCGGATCTTCGGATTGCCGAACGTGCGCTTGAGATAAGCGTCGAGTTTTCTGACTTCGGTAACGTCCACGGCAGTCTCCAATAATGATGATCTTTGCCCACGCGCGGCCGAACCTAGCGCGAGGTATCTCACACGCCAATAGCGCAGCGCGCGTCATCAGCCAATAGCAGAGAAGGCTTTACAGGCCGGTTGCGTTGAGCATCTGGTCCATCGTGCGCGAAGGCTCGGAGCAGCCCGCCTCGCCCACGACGCGCGCGGGCACGCCCGCGACCGTGACATTGTTCGGCACCGGCTTGACGACGACCGAGCCCGCCGCGATGCGCGCGCAATGCCCGATCTCGATATTGCCGAGGATCTTCGCGCCCGCGCCGATCATCACGCCACGGCGGATTTTCGGATGACGATCCTCGTTCTCCTTGCCGGTGCCGCCGAGCGTGACATCGTGCAGGATCGAGACGTCGTCCTCGATCACCGCAGTCTCGCCGACCACGAAGCCCGTCGCATGATCGAGGAAAATGCCGCGCCCGATCCGCGCCGCCGGATTGATGTCGGTCTGGAACACCGACGACGACTGGCTCTGGATGTAATAGGCGAAATCCTTGCGGCCCTGCTTGTAGAGCCAGTGCGCAAGGCGATGCGCCTGAATGGCGTGAAAGCCCTTGAAGTAGAGAAGCGGATCGATGAAGCGCGAGGTCGCGGGGTCGCGGTCGTAGACGGCGACGAGATCGGCGCGGAAGGCGTTACCGATATCGGGATCGTCGCGAAGCGCCTCGTTGAAGGCTTGCCGGATCAGGCCCGCCGACAGGGCAGCATGATCGAGACGCTCGGAGATGCGATGCACCACCGCAGCCTCCAGCCGGTCGTGATGCAGCACCGACGAATAGAGGAAGGTGGCAAGCTCCGGCTCGCGGCGCGTGACCTCCTCGGCCTCGTCGCGAATGCGCGTCCAGACCGGATCGACCGTCGAGAGGGCGGCTTTCGGATCGGCGTTAATTTTGGCCATAGGCATCTTCCAGCTTCCGGGCTCGGGAGATTACCACATAATGGGCATCGTGGAGGCCGCAATCCCACCCTTGTGGCAATACGGATAATATTCTCCTCAGCCCTGCCGGGCCAGGAAGGCCAGCACACCCTCCTTGTAAACCCGGTCGCCCACCGCCCGCATGTGATCGCGGTCCGGAATATCAAGCACTTCGGCGTGGGTCATAATCTCGTGCAGCTTCTGTGCCGAGCCGCCGACATCGTCCTTGGTGCCCACCGCGATCAGCGTCGGCAATGTGATCGAAGCCGCCTGCTCCGGTGTCAGCCATTGCCGCGAGCCGCGCAGGCACGCCACCAGCGCGCGGCGATCGGAACGGGTCTGGTCGGCGAAAGCGCGGAACATGCGGCCCATCGGATCGGTCACATCATCAAGCGACGGTGCTTCCAGCGCCAATGCCACGTCCTCGCCGGGACCGCCGCCCTCGATCAGGCCATAGCCGAGGCCGCCGATGACCAGCGAACGCAGCCGCTCGGGATGATGCAGCGCCACCCTGCACGAAATGCGCGAGCCGAGCGAATAGCCCATGATGTCGGCGCGCTCGATGTCGAGATGATCCATCAGCGCGCGCACGTCGCCGGCCATGATATCGAGCGAGTAGTCCGCGCGATCGTAGAGCTTGGTTGAGGCGCCGTGCCCGCGATTGTCGAGCGCGACCACGCGCCGCCCCGCTTTCGTCAGCGCCGAGACCCAGCCGGGGTAGACCCAGTTGGTGCCCGCGGTCGAACCGAAGCCGTGAACGAGAAAGATGGGCTCGCCCTCGCCTTCATCGATAAAGGCAATCTCGACGGAGCCGTTGTGGAAGCTCAGCATGACAAATTCCAGTGTAAGGGAACCAAACGGCCGCCGTTCTAACCGCGTCGCGGCGGCATGGCCAGTGCCTGACGCCCGGCGATTTATGCAGATGTGGCTTGCGCCAGCGCGATTGCATCGCGGGCTTTTTTGCGTTTGCGGCGGGCGAGCCACGCAAACGTCAGCCGTTCGGTGGTGGATTTGATCGAGGCGAGGAAACCAACAAGCGCGATCAGCGCGGCAAACACCCACCAGGCGAGGTTGAACGCGCCGCTGGCAAGCAGCAGCGCACCGCGCCCGATCAGCTTGATGATCGCGCGGGTCTCCTTGCCCTTGGATTCCACAAGCCTTGCCGCGCGCGCGACATCCTGCGGGCCATCGGCGATGCGCAGCACGTCAAGCGTGCCTCTGGCGCCGATCTTCTCGCTGACGCGGCCGGTATCCTTGGCAAGGCGCACGAGCGCGCCCGCCTTCTCAGCCTTGAACGCCGCCTTCAGCGCGCCGACGCTTTGCGCGGGCCGCATGAGCGAGGCGTGCTGAACGGCCTCGGTCAGCGCAGGCGTATCGACCGCACTGCGCACCGCACGCCCTGTCCATTCGGTCAGGCCCGCACCGAGGCGGCCGACCTTGCGCGCATCCTTCACGAGCGTCAGTCCGGCGCGCAGAGGTGCCACGCCCGCGACCGAAACGTAAGTCGCCGCCGTCACCGCGATGCCGACACTTGCCAGCCCCAGCACGAGCCGGTCGGCATCTTCGCCCATCGCCAGCCGCTTGCCCTCGCGCAGGACGTCGCGCACATCGCCAAGCACGAACAGATCGCCCGCCAGCGTGCCCGACAGGCTGGCTCCATCGTTGCCCTCGCCGGTCACAAGTCCGTGCACGAATCGTCCTGCGACCGCCTGGGTCGAATTGTGCGCCGCAAGTAGGCTGCGGACACGCTCTTGCACCTCCGGAGCAACACCTATGCCTTTACCCCGGGCCAGCGACATAAAACTGTCGGCGAGCTCCGGGTCATCGGCATCGAGCGCCTGCCGGATATGTTGCTCGACCGCGACCTGCCGCGCGGCGCCGTTTTCCTCGGGCAACGCTGATTCAATACGGATATCCGACAATTGCGCGGGATCGTCCTGCGCCATGAGGATGGCCGCAGCCGTGTGCGCCCGTGGCATAAGCAACGCGAATGCAGCCGCGCAGAGAGCGGCGCATCCAATTGCCGCAGTTGTTTTCCGGTATTGCATGCACAAATCCAGTGTCGTGCCCGACCCTAAGGCGATTTTGCGGCAAAAATTTCACCTGATGGAAAGTCGTGCACCAAAAGAAGGCCCTCCGAAAGAAGGGCTTTCCGCAGCGGCAAATAGCGTATGGAGTCGGCTCCGGCATCTAAGCATCAGTTCGTCATTTTCTGTTGCGAATCCGCCGTTATCGACGTTGAACCTCTGGCGTACTGCGTACTCCGCGGGTAATAAGTCGCCGCGCCCGCTGATGAATTGAAACCACGAACAAAACCGCTTTCAACTTCCGCACGGTAAATTCCAAGGTAAATCCCATGGCCGACCATATCGTTCCACACTTCCACAATGGCCAAGGTGTGAGCGTCATCGAGATCGGCTCGCGGGAATTCATGTGCATTGGCGCCAACCCGCCATTCGATCATCCGCATGTCTTCCTCGATCTCGGCAATGATGACGAGATCATCTGCCCGTACTGCTCGACGCTGTACCGCTTCGCGGGCGATCTCGCGCCCGGCGCGGCGCGGCCGCCCCAGTGCGTGGTGGAAGACAAGGTCGTCTGATCTGCCGTGGCGCCGGCGCGCACGCTTGCCATCGCGGGTGCCGGAATCGGAGGCCTGACGGCGGCGCTGGCGCTCAACCGCATCGGCTACCGCATCATCCTGTTCGAGCGCGAGGCACACCTCACGGAAACCGGCGCCGGTCTTCAACTGTCGCCGAACGCCAGCCGCATCCTGATCGATCTCGGCCTCGAACAACGATTGTCGGCGGCAGCGGTCACGCCGGACGCCATCAGCATCGTCAATGCGCGAAGCGGCCGGGAAACCGTCCGCATTCCACTCGGCGAAAAAATTCGCGCGCGTCATGGCGCGCCCTACTGGCTCCTGCATCGTCCCGACCTGCAAGCCGCGCTGCTGGCAAAGGTTCTGGATACGCCGGGCATCGAATTGCGGCTCGGCTGGCAGTTCGATGACGTCTCGAGCGACAAAACCGGCGTCACCGTCACGCAACGCCGCAGCATGTCGCGGCGGCAGGATCAAGCGCAGGCCCTGATCGGTGCCGATGGTGCGTGGTCCGCCGTGCGGCGGCAGGTTTTCCCCGAGGTCCGGGCGCAATTCAGCGGCCGGATCGCATGGCGGGGCATGATCGACGCCACGCGCGTGCCGGATGGATTCGATCATCGCCGCGTGCAACTGCGGATGGGCTCCGACGCGCATCTCGTCGCCTACCCGATGGCGGGCGCGGGTCACGTCAATCTCGTCGCCATCGTCCACGACCAATGGCGCAGGCCCGGCTGGAACGAGATCGGCGACCCCGCGGAGATCGCCCGGCATTTCGCGGCATGGCACGGCGGCGCGCGCGCGATGATCGAAGCCGTCACGCACTGGCGCAAATGGGCGCTGTTTGAAGTGCCCGGCGGCGCGTTCGCGAAAGATCATATCGTCATGCTCGGGGACGCGTCGCATGCGATGCTGCCGTTCGCGGCACAAGGAGCTGCGATGGCGATCGAGGACGCGGCCGTGCTCGCAAGCTGCATCAAAGAGCAGCCTGACGATCTGCCCGCCGCATTCCGCAATTATGAAAGCCTGCGGCGCGGACGCATCGCGCGGGTGCAACGCACGTCACGCCGTAACGGGCAGATCTACCACCTCAAGGGCGCGTCACGAATCGCGCGCGACCGCACCATGCAATTGCTCGGCGGCGCGCGTCTGCTGGCGCGGCAGGATTGGCTCTACGGCTGGCGCGTTTAGGCGCTTAATGCCTTTTGCGATGCTTTTGCTTCGCCTCGGGCGCAACCGGCTGCGCCGGCTTTTCGACCGGCAGCGGACCGCAATTCAGCTTCTGCCGGTTCTCGTCGATCTGTTCGAGTTCGCCGCGCGCCGTCACATACTCGCTCTGATACGCAAGGCCCGACATCAGCGCGCCGGCAAAGCCTGTCTCCGCCTTCGCCATCAGACCCTTCAGTTCCGCGACACGCGCGCCGACCTGCTTATGCGCGGTGTTCAACTGATCGCAGTTGTAGAGCGCGTAGTGAGAGGGATCGACGAAGAAGCTCGCCGCCTGGGCGAGGCCGCATGAGCCGAACAGAAAAGCGGCGGCAAGATAGAGTTGGGTGCGGCGAGGCATGCGTTCAGTCATTCCCGGACATCTTGAGTTGGCGCAACCTAAAGCCTGGCTACGTCAAATGGAAGCAATGATCGTCATGCGCGAACTCGACCCGGCAATGACAGTTTACGAAACAAGTCTCCAGACGATGCGGCCTCACCCCGCCAGCCGGGCGGAGAGTTTGCTTTTCACATCCGGCCATTCGGAATCGAGAATCGAGAACATCACGGTGTTGCGAATGCGCCCGTCCGGCATGATCCGCTCGTTGCGCAGGATGCCCTCCTCCTTCGCGCCGAGCCGCGCGATCGCCGCGCGGGACTTCGCGTTCAACTCATCGGTCTGGAACTGCACCCGGACGCAGCTCAGCGTCTCGAACGCATGGGTCAGCATCAGCAGCTTCATTTCGGTGTTGACCGCCGTGCGCTGGTATGAGGCCGAGATCCAGGTGTGACCGATCTCCACCGTCCGGTTGGCGCGGTCGAGCCTCCAGAACCGGGTCGAGCCGATCGGCTCACCGGTGGCGATGGTCTCGATCACGTAAGGAATGACGGTACCGGCCTTCGCGCCATCGAGTGCCGTCTTCATGTAGGCGGCGACCGTCGCTTCCGAGGGCACGGCGGTCACCTTGAGAGTCCACAACTCGCCGTCGGCCGCCGCGCGCACCAGAGCGGGCGCATCGTCGTCGCGCATCACGCGCAAGCGAACATGGGAGCCGATCAGATCAGGCGGGGATTGAGAGGTCATATGATGTTGGATCTGGAGAGTGGATATCCGTATGGACGGCGCGGCCGGGATCATCAGCTTGCGGGCTTCGATGGCTGACGACCGCCAACGCCCATCTTTTTAAGTGCCTTGCATCACAGGTTGCACCTGTCGTTTGGGAAACATCGTATTCATCGTAGCTTCAGTGTGCCTGAAGTATATTTGACTTAGGATTCATTTGTTCCGCCGCATGGCATGCGATGGAACAAATAAAGTGTATCTGCTTTTACGCCAGCCCTTATTATGGGAACAGAGGACTGACATGGAAGTCGCTTCAGGAATTTACACGCGCTTGATTTTTCCAAATGCCAAAACTGAATCGCCTTTGTCGGACCTGCAAAAAGCCATGCTGGATGCAACGCCCGACTGCATCAAGATCGTGTCGCCCGATGGTCACGTTTTAACGATGAATAGAGCCGGATGCGAGGCGCTGGGCGTTCCGCAGGATTCCGGTTTCGGCATGCCCTGGCTTCCATTGCTTCCCCCGGAGGTTCATCCACTGGGCCGGGAAGCTCTGCAAAAGGCCGCCGACGGGGAAAACGCCCGCTTCCCCGGCAAGAGCATTTCGCCAACGGGAATCCGATATTGGGATAATTTGCTTACTCCCCTCATTGACGGTTCCGGACAGGTTTTGTCGATCCTTTGCGTGTCGCGCGACATCACTTCGAAAACCCAGCTTGAGAACCAGCTTGAAGAAGCAATCGAGCGCGAAAAACTCCTTTCCGCCGAGATGCATCATCGCATCAAGAACCTGTTTTCGGTCGTATCGGGCCTGATCGGCATTTCGGAGCGCGAGGCGGCGGCGCCCGACAGCTCCGTTTCAATCACTAAAATCCTCCGGGATAAACTCGGCGCGCTGGCCCGCGCCTCCGATGCGGTCTTTGCGCAGGGAATTAAGGGAAACCCCGACGCGGCGACCATCGATCTCGCAGCGGTCGTTCAGGCGGTGATGCAGCCTTATGGCGACCGATGCACGGCGGTCGGCGGTTCGGTATCGGTCCCCCGCAACTCCATAACCACGTTCGCGCTCCTGCTGCATGAACTGGCGACAAACTCGGTCAAGTACGGCTCCTTGAGCACGGACCACGGCAGCGTCACGATCCAGTGGAGCATGGAGGGAAAAACACTCAATCTGACCTGGATCGAAATCGGCGGCCCGCTCATTTCGTCTTCACCCGAGCCACGCGGATTCGGCAGCGAAATGGTGGATCGTATCGTGCGCTCCTCGGGTGGAGCGATCAATCGCACGTGGCGCGCGGAAGGATTGGTCGCCGATCTGCATCTGCCCATGGGCTAGCAACGGACGCCGCGCGCTCCGGCAGCGGGGCTTGAAAAAACTGGTGCGGTCGGCGGGAATCGAACCCGCACGACGTTGCCATCGAGGGATTTTAAGTCCCTTGCGTCTACCAGTTCCGCCACGACCGCACGCTTTCTTTTCAAATACTTAGATATGAAAATCAACGGCCTCCCGGCAAAACATCCCTCGTGTTTTGCAATTTGTATCCGCCGGACGCCCCGGTGCGGTGTTCAATGCCGGATTCCGGGCTGCAAACCGGCCCTCCCATGAACTGCATGGACGGGATCAATCCGGCCTGAGCTATCCCCGGCAGGGCGGCCGCCGCAAGATCGCGGGCAATATCACCGTGACCGGGCGACAAACACCGCGCTCGCCATCGAGGGAGAAGCCCTGATCGGGACAAAAGAGGCCGATTGACGCCTCGCCAGACCAATGGCGGACTGGTATCCCTTGTCGAAATATACCGCGCAGCGGCCAAGGCATTTTCTTGAACGATTTTTATTTTATCATTGTCGCTCTCTACTCCGCGTCACTATTGGCGCTCACATGCTTTCATGGAGCATCGGGACACGAGAAGAAAATCGGCATCTGCTTTCTGGCGTCAACGTCGATCGCGATCCTCGCAGCCCGATTCCCAATCGTAGTCTCCCCCAATCTTCTCAATCCGGACGAGGCGCTGTTCGCCGCCGGCGCGATGAGGACGACTTACGGGTGGACCACATGGGGGATCGTGGACCCCACGACTTCCGGCCCCCTGAATTCGATGGTCCTGACATGGCCTTATATTTTCGGGGGCGATGCCACGCTTTTTTCCGGCCGCGTGACCGCGATCATGCTTTCCGTGGGGACGATATATTTTCTATATCGCCTGGCGAGACTCCTGTTGCCGCCAGCGCCTTCGATCGCCGCGGTCGCGCCAGCCGCTCTTTTTTACATTATTGTTCAGCACCCGGATTTTACGCAATTCTCGAGCGAGCATCTTCCTGTCTTCCTGATCTGCGGCACGCTCTATTTCGTCCCGCAATTCATGCAGGATCGGCGCCTGACAAGTCTGTGGTTCGCCGCGATCATGACCGGCGCCATCCCTTTCGCGAAACTTCAGGGCGCCGTCTGGACAGGCCTGCTTTGTCTCGCCATCGCCGCCGCCTGCCTGCTCGAACGCAGCGACACGAGAACCAACTGCAAAAGACTGGCCATCGTCATCGCCGGCGGCGTATCCACTGCCGCGATTTTACTTGTGCCCGTCTGTCTCGCGGGCAATTTTGATGACTTCATCAAAAGCGCGTTGATCGAGCAATATCATCGCTCGCTGATCGTCGATGCGAATTTTTCTGCCATTAAGCTCCTGCGCATCATAGGTCCCCTTCATCGCGCTTATCTGATCGTCGGCATCACGCTTGCCGCCTGCGCGATTTTCGTCATCGCAAGATACAAGGACGCGCGAACGCCGCTACGGCTGACGCTATTTCTGGTGGTCCTCGCCGGCCTGAGCGTGCCCGTGGCAATCATCACCGTGGTTACGCCCGCGAGGACCTTCCCTCACTATTTGCAATTCATGATTCCGTCGATCGTTGTGCTCATGATCGTAGCGGTTGCTATTCTTTTGCCCCTTGCACGGCGGCCGCGACCGCTATGGAGCCTGTCACCGCTCCTTGTTCTGGTGTCGATCATCTCGATGTCGACCACGATCAGGAACCAATATTTCTATCAGCGCCAGGCAATTATTCACGGCTCCCAGAATGTTTCCCCGGACCTGCTGCATTCGCCCGAAATTTTGTCCTGGCTTTCCGCAACTCCGGACGATTCCATCGTGTGCTGGGGCTGGAATCCAAAGTGCTATCTGGACACGAACATCCGCCCCGCCACGCGCGACATGACGAATGAAGTCCAGATCTACGACCTCCCATTGCGACCCTATTTCAGACAACGATTTATCCAGGACTTCGACAAATCGCCGGCAACTTTCCTGATCGATTTCGTGGGTCCACGCTATTTCGGGTTTAACGATCCGTCGTCGGAAGGCGTTCAATCTTTTCCGGAACTCGCGGCGAAATTGCAGTCGGAATTTCAAAACATCAGTACGGCCCCGGACAAGACATGCCCGGCTTTTTTCGTGAGAAAGTCACGGCTGAAGGAGTTTGATAAATCCCGCGTGATTTTCGACAGAATGGATGGCCCATCCCGTCCGGGCTTTCCGCCCGCCGCCGTGGATGACAACGCCGTCTTCGAAGGTTGCCGGAATTCCTGGCTGCTTCCCAAAAATCAGGGCGGCGAACTGGACGTCGCTTTCGCAAAGCCATCCCCACTCAGGCGGGTGGGTATCCTCAACACAAAAAACAGCCCGCCACACAATGCCGCGGCCGACCGTGTGTTGGTGTCGATTCGAAACGGGAGCGACATCCTCGCAACCCGGACTCTCACCGTGAACCAATACCCGAAATGGACCTACGTGACATTTCCCGATCTCCATAAGGAGGCTGACGGGATGACGATCCGCATCATTTCATGGCATGACGAGGGTGGCGGGTTGAACGAGGTCAAGGCGTTTACGGATTGAAACGTTAAACCTGCCGCTCACGCCGCGCCGTCGCGGATCGGCGGCTGAAACGACAGCCCGGTGTCCCAGGGAAAGAAAATCCAGGTGTCCTGCGACACTTCGGTGATGAAGGTATCGACCAGCGGTTTTCCCATCGGCTTGGCGTAAACGGCGGCGATATGCGCCTTCGGCGCAATCTGGCGAACGACGCGCGCGGTCTTCCCGGTATCGACCAGATCATCGACGATCAGCAGGCCCTTGCCGCCCTCGCCGCCGAGCTTCACCACCGCGTCCGACAGCCCCTTCAAGATTTGCATCTCGCCCTGCGTGGTGTGGTCGTAGCTCGCCACGCACAGCGTATCGATCACCCGCATGCCGATCTCGCGCGCCACGATCGCCGCCGGCACAAGGCCGCCGCGCGTCACCGCCACCAGCGCCTGAAACGGGCCAGCACCATTCAGGCGCCACGCCAGCGCGCGGGCGTCGCGGTGAAACTGATCCCATGACACGGGAAACGGTTTGCGGGCGGCTTCGTCATTCATCGCGCGACTCCAAAGTAAAATTTTCCGTCATTGCGAGCGCAGCGAAGCAATCCAGTCATTATTTGAAAGAGCTGGATTGCTTCGTCGCAAGCGCTCCTCGCAATGACGAGGGAATATACGGCCTCGCCCTCGTCACTGTCCCGGATTCCGCGCGCCATTCAGCGCCGCCAGCATCGCCTTCACATCCGCCATCGCCGCATCGAGCTTGGCCTGATCGCGCGCGCGCACCACGACATTGGTGTTCGGCTTTCCGTCATCGCTGATGTAGGGATAGCTGCCGATGCTGGTGTCGGGATGAGCGGCCGCGATCTCGCGCAACGGCGAGCCGATATCGCCCTCCTTGGCGTCGGCTCGGACCGAATCCGACAGCATGCGACGGCCGACCCGCAGTTTCGGCGCGACGATATCCATCATCGCCTGCATGATCGAGGGCACGCCCGCCATGACGACGACATTGCCGATCTTGAATCCCGGCGCGAGGATCGTCGCGCTTTCGATCAGTTCCGCCCCGTCTGGAATCCGCGCCATCCGCAGCCGCGCTTCGTTCAGCGTATCACCGAAGCGCTCCTTGAACCGCGCCACCACGCCGGGATGATGATCGATGCCGACATCGAACGCTTTCGCCACGCTGTCGGCGGTAATGTCGTCATGCGTCGGACCGATGCCGCCGGTCGTGAACACATAATCGTACCGCTGGCGCAGCGCGTTCAGCGCCGCGACGATGTCGTCCTCGTCGTCGGCGACCACGCGGACCTCTTTCAGGTCGATACCAAGATTGGTGAGATATTCGGCGATAAAGCCGATGTTCTTGTCCTTGGTCCGCCCGGAGAGAATTTCATCTCCGATCACCAGAATGCCAGCCGTGACGATCTCGGTCATCTCGCATCTTCCTCAACGACGCCGCTAAACGCGACTGCCTTTTCGGCGTCACTCTGCCGCAAAGTTCAGCAGACCGGCGCCTGCCTCACGGGCAATGCGGCATCCGAGCGCCCATAATCCATGCATAACCGGCTGGCCCGATGCTTGCTACCATGACTTTACGTCATCCAGTCCTCTTTGCCACCGCGAAAGAGATACCGGTTACATGGCAGTTGCGTTCGACGAAATGAATGGCCCGGCAGGCATACGGCCCGCCTACGACAAGCTCGCGCAATGGCTGGAGGAAACGCCGCCCGAAGCGCTGCAATACCGCCGCGAGGAAGCCGAACTGCTGTTTCGCCGGATCGGCATCACCTTCGCGGTCTACGGCGATAATGAATCCACCGAGCGGCTGATCCCGTTTGACGTCATCCCCCGCGTGCTGTCCGCGAAGGAGTGGGCACATCTGGAAAAAGGGCTGAAGCAGCGCGTCAAGGCGCTGAACATGTTCCTCAGCGACATCTACCACGCGCGCGACATTCTGCGCGCGGGCATCATCCCCCCCGACCTGATTTTCCAGAATCCGGTATTCCGTCCGGAGATGAACGGCCAGGACGTGCCGCACGACATTTATGTGCATGTTGCAGGCATCGACGTCATCCGCACCGACGACGATGATTTCATCGTGCTGGAAGACAACGCCCGCACCCCCTCCGGCGTCTCCTACATGCTGGAGAACCGCGAGATCATGATGCGGCTGTTTCCGGATCTGTTTTCGCGCCATCGCATCGCGCCGGTGGAGCGCTATCCGGATGAATTGCTCGCTGCCCTCGGCTCGGTCGCGCCGGATGCCGCCTCGACGGAACCAACCATCGCCCTGCTCACGCCGGGCGTTTACAATTCGGCTTATTACGAGCACTCGTTTCTCGCCGACAAGCTCGGCGTCGAACTGGTCGAAGGCCGCGACCTTATCGTCAAGAACGATGAGGTCTTCATGCGCACCACCGAGGGGCCGAAACGGGTCGACGTGATCTACCGGCGGCTCGATGACGACTTTCTCGATCCCCTTACCTTCCGTCCCGATTCCACGCTCGGCGTGCCGGGCCTGATGTCGGCCTACATGGCCGGCAACATCACGCTGGCGAACGCGGTCGGCACCGGCATTGCCGACGACAAGGCGATCTACAGCTACATGCCGCAGATCGTGAAATTCTATCTCGGCGAAGAACCGATTCTAAAAAACGTACCGACATGGCGCTGCCGCGAGCGTGACGATCTCGGCCACGTTCTCGACAATCTGCATGACCTCGTGGTGAAGGAGGTCCATGGCTCCGGCGGCTACGGCATGCTGATCGGTCCCGCTGCGACAAAATCCGCCATCGAGGATTTCCGCGCGAAACTCATGCGTGACCCGGACAATTTCATCGCGCAGCCGACGCTGGCACTCTCCACCTGCCCGACTTGCACCGACAGCGGCCTCGCGCCGCGCCATGTCGATCTGCGCCCGTTCGTCCTCACCGGCAAAGACCACGTCACCGTCGTGCCTGGCGGTCTCACACGCGTCGCACTGAAGGAGGGTTCGCTGGTCGTGAATTCGAGCCAGGGTGGCGGCACCAAGGACACATGGGTGCTGGATGAGTGAGATAGGAAACCATGCTCTCGCGCACCGCTGAAAATCTATACTGGCTCGCGCGCTATGCCGAGCGTGCGGACTATCTCGCCCGCACCATCGAGGCGACGCTGCGCGCCACCGCCCTGCCGGATGCCTATGTCGGCAACACCAACGAGTGGGAATCGGCGCTGCTTACCGCCGGCATCCGCGACGACTTCTATGCGAGCTACGATGAAGCCACCGAGAAGAACGTCGTCGAATTCATTTCGTTCTCGCGCCACAATCCGTCCTCGATCCGCAACTGCATCGAGAATGCCCGCCTGAACGCCCGCGCGGTCCGCACCGCGCTCACCATTGAGATGTGGGACACCATCAACTCCGCCTGGATCGATCTGCAAAATTCATGGCAAGGCGACATCCAGTCGCGCGAACGGCTCACCGCCTTCCTCCGCTTCGTGCAGGAGCTGTCGCTGCGGTTCGACGGCTCGGCCTATCGCACCATGCTGCGCAACGACGCCTATTTCTTTTCCCGCCTTGGCCTGCACATCGAGCGCGCCGACAACACCGCCCGCATCCTCGATGTCAAATACCATCTGCTGCTGCCGGAAGAGGAACATGTCGGCGGGCCGCTGGATTATTATCAGTGGACATCGATCCTGCGATCGGTCTCGGCATTGACCGCCTATCACTGGGTCTATCGCGAGGCGCTCAAGCCATGGCTGATCGCCGATCTGCTGATCCTGAACCACATGCTGCCGCGCTCGCTGGCAAGTTGCTACGGCAACCTCGTGCGCAATCTCGACCGTCTCGGGGTTGCTTACGGCCGGCAGGGCCCGGCACAGCGCCATGCGCGCGGTATCCTCAACCGTCTTGAGCACAGCCACATGGACGATATTTTCCAGCGAGGCCTGCACGAATTCATTCAGGAGTTCATCGCCGACAACAATCAGCTCGGCGAAATCGTCTCGAAACAATATCTGCTAGCCGCCTGAAAGAGCACATGCGCCTGCGCATCTCGCACTCGACGACCTACACGTTCGATCCGCCGGTCAGCGGTCTCATCCAGGTGATGCGATTGACCCCGAGCAATCACGACGGCCAATATGTCGCGAGCTGGCGCATCGACACCTCGGCGGAGGCGCGCCTCAACATGCATCGCGACGCCTTCGGCAACATCACCCATGTGCTGACCCATGGCTCGCTGCCGCAGCTTACCATCGACGTCAGCGGCACTGTGGATACCCAGGACACCGGCGGAATTCTGAAGGGCGCGGAAGAACGCTTTCCACCCGGCCTGTTCCTGCGCTCCACCTCGCTTACCGAAAGCAACGCAGAGCTCACCGCCTTTGCACGCGAACTGCGCGCGGGAAACAATGATCCGCTGGACTTCTGCCACGCGCTGCTGCTTAGGCTCCATCGCGAGATGACATTCGACACCGACCCGACTCACCCCGGCACCACCGCCGCCGATGCCTTCAAACTCAAGCGCGGCGTCTGTCAGGATTACGCGCATATTTTCGTCACCTGCGCCCGTAGCAGCGGCGTGCCCGCGCGCTACATCTCCGGTCATTTCCGGCGCGCGGACGGTGTTGTCGAGCAGGAGGCCGGGCACGCATGGGCGGAAGCCCATATCGAAGGACTGGGCTGGGTGGGGTTCGATCCCGCCAACGGCATTTCGACAACCGACTGCCATATCCGTGTCGCGCTCGGGCTCGATTACCTCGGCGCCGCACCGATCCGGGGCACGCGCTATGGTGGCGCGAAGGAGACGCTCAGCGTCGCGATCCGCGTCGATCAGGCGAGCCGCCAAAGCCAGAGCTAGATCGTTCCATTTTTACGAACGCTAGCTGTAATGGCCTTTGGAAGAAGCGGCGGACGACACGGCAGACCGTTGCCCCCTTCCGCGCTGTTGCGTAAAAATGAGCCGCACCTGCGGAGATCTGAATGACCTATTGCTGCGGAATTCTGGTGAAGGAAGGCCTTGTGATGATGGCCGACACCCGCACCAATGCCGGGCTCGACAACATCTCAACCTTCCGCAAGCTGCATGTGTTCGAAAACCCCGGCGAGCGCGTCATGGCCGTCGCCTCGGCGGGCAATCTCGCCATCAGCCAGTCGGTGCTTTCGACCCTGGCGGAAGGCGTCGAAAATCCACTCACCGGCGAGACCGAAACCCTGATGAACGCGCCGAGCCTGTTTCAGGCGGCGCAGCGCCTCGGCCGCGCCATCCGCAGCGTCAGCCGCACCGAGGGCGTGGCCCTGATGGCGGAGGACATCAATTTCGATGTCTCGTTCCTGCTCGGCGGCCAGATCGCGGGCGAACGGATGCGCCTGTTCATGGTGTATCCCGCCGGTAATTTCATCGAGTGCACCACCGACACCCCCTACCTTCAGATCGGCGAGCACAAATACGGCAAGCCGGTGCTGGACCGCGCCATCACCTACGATGTCGAACTGTACGACGCGCTGAAGATCGCCCTGATCTCGATGGACTCGACCATGCGATCCAATCTGGGCGTCAGTCCGCCGATCGACATTCTCGTGCTACGGCCGGATACCTGCGCAGCCGAACTCAATATGCGAATTGAATACGACGATCCCTATTTCGGCAATTTGCGGGCAAAATGGAGCGAGGCCCTGCGCGCGGCACACCAGAGCATTCCACGCCCACCCTATGGGCCGAAGAAAAACTAGCGGCGCCGCTCCCGCGAAAGCGAGAGCCTGCATTTCAAGAGACAAAAGAAATGGGTCCCCGCCTTCGCGGGAACGACTTCAGAAAATATCGGGAAGGAAAAATCATGTCGCATACCAAAATCGCCCTCGTCACCGGTGCAAGTTCGGGAATTGGCAAGGCCAGCGCGCTCGCACTCGTCAAGGCCGGATTCACCGTGGTGATGACAGCCCGCCGCAAGGACAAGCTCGACGAAGCGGCAGCCGAGGGCACGAAGTTCGGCAAATGCCTTGCCGTCACTTGCGACATGACCGACCCGCAATCCATCGCCGCTCTGTTCGCGACGGTGAAGGAGAAATTCGGGAGGCTCGACCTGCTGTTCAACAATGCCGGCGTCGGCGTGCCTGCCGTTCCGTTGGAAGACCTTCCCTTCGAGAACTGGAAAACGGCGCTCGACACCAATCTCACCGCGCCATTCCTGTGCACGCAGCATGCCTTCCGCATCATGAAGGAACAGACCCCGCGCGGCGGCCGCATCATCAACAACGGTTCGATCTCGGCGCACTCACCGCGGCCGTTCACTGTCGCCTATACCTCGACCAAGCATGCCATCACCGGCCTCACCAAATCGATCGCGCTCGATGGCCGCGCCTACGACATCGCGGGCGGGCAGATCGATATCGGCAACGCGGTGACGGATTTCACCACACGCATGGCGGGTGGCATTCTTCAGCCGAACGGGCAGACCATGGTCGAGCCGCGCATGGACGTGCAGAACGTCGCCGACGCCATCGTGTTCATGGCGACGCGGACGCTGGAAGCCAACGTGCTGTTCCTGAACGTGATGGCGACCAAGATGCCGTTTGTCGGGCGCGGATGATCTCGCAACTCACACAAGGCGCATATCGTTTCTACATCGCCATCAACACGCCCGGAAATCGTGTGGGGGTCTTGCCTTTCGATAAAAAGCAGAACCCTTTCGCGGAGATCCACTCAAGACGGCCATTGACGATGAGACGGTATCTCGCCTCGAAGTCGCCTCCGTTCGTGGCGGCCGCAAGGAGTGCGCTGGAGTATTTCGGCATGTCGTCGGGGTGTATGCTCGCTTCGAAATAACGGAGATCGAGTCCCTTTTTCGATTTCTCGGGATCGACGCTAAAGAGTCTTGCGGTTGCCGCGTCCGCATACACCAGATTGCTTGAGATATCCCAGTCCCATACGCCAAAGGATTTCATTTGCGTGTGCGGTTCGATCGGCGCATCGAGACACTCATAAGCCTCGGTGGCAGCCAGCTTCATAAGATATTCGAGCATGCGGCAATCACGATCTTCAGCAAACTTCGCGATGTCGAGGCAGAGATCGCCGACCGGCTTCCTTTTGAAAATATCTGAGCAAACTCCGGTATGCCCGTAGTGCAGGCTTCCGTTTGCAGAAATGGCTCTGCCCATAGGTCACCCTTCAAAAGAGATGACGCGTCGCTCTGAACTGTCAGTCGCTGCACTTCACCGCGGTCGCGACGCATATCGCCGTAGATCGACTCCGTGCGCTTCGAGCTAAAGCGATTCTCTTGCCGCAAAATATCGGCAAGTTGTCGTATGCGGAGGTCGTTCACATAAAACCGCGTTCCGGATCAATTTGTGACGCCATCGCGATTTCTTTGGTCAATGCAGCCTGAACTCTCCGTCGATCGCCTTCATCTCCGCGGGCTTGATGAGGTTCGAGTGGGCGACCGTCACCGCGAACAGCGGACCTTCGAGCCTGGCATGCCAGAAAGCGAGGAACTCGTTCAGCGCGGGAAAGTTCGGGAACAGGTCGTAGTCCTGCCAGACATAGGATTGCAGCAGCCAGTGGTGATCCGGGCGGCGGTAGAGAATTTCCGCCGTGGTCAGACCGTAGCCCTTCAACTGCTTGAGAAAATCGGAGCTGACCGCTCCGCCCGATGCCGCCTTCCGCAACGTCATGCCAACCTCCGCAAGGAAGTGCATCCGTGAAGGAGCGGGCCGCCGATGGGCGCGCAGGGCGATCTCGAAAGGACCGGTTTCGAAAACCGCCCCAGCGTCTGTCCTCGGACCCGTGCACCTCATGGAGCACAGGTGAAATCTGACGCATCAACTTGCCCGATCTCAAGCCTAAAGATTGAATAAACTGTTAATTATCAAGGCACTAGCAGCAGCGTCCGGCTGGTGCTGATAATGCGGTCATCCAAAGAGATGCGCGAGATAGAATGCCGCCCCCGCCGCGAGGCCGCCGACCAGCAAGGTCTGGAAACCGGATTTCACCACGCTGATACCGGTCAGCTTGCCCTTGATGCTGCCGAAGGTGATTAGCGCAACGCCCGTGCAGAAGACCGAGTACATCAGCGCAGTGCGAAGATCGCCAGAGATCATGTACGGCACCAGCGGGACCAGACCGCCGATAAGATATGAGACCGCGATCGTCGCAGCGCTGATCGGCGCGCGCTTCGGATCGGGCTTCTCAAGGCCGAGTTCAAAACGCATCATGAAATCAACCCAGCGTTTCTTGTCCGCGGCCAGCGCCGCAACCACCGAGTCCAGCGCCGCGTCTTTGAGGCCGTATGCACTGAAGATATCGCGCACCTCGGCAACTTCCGCCTCGCGCATGTTGTCGACTTCCCATGACTCACGGCGTTCTTCCGAGGCGAAGTGCTCCTGATCGGTCCGGGCGGCGAGATAGCCACCGAGCCCCATCGCGATGGCGCCGGCCACAATTTCCGCGAGGCCCGCGGTGACGATGATCTGCGTCGAGGTCACCGCGGCCGACAAACCGGCGGCCAGCGCGAACGGCACTGTCAGGCCGTCGGCCATGCCGATGACGACATCGCGGACGGTTTCGGAGCCAAGAAAATGGCGTTCGACATGAGGGGTGGCGGGCATGGGGGCGTCTCCGGTGTAAAAGGCACGCACGCTATATTTAGAATCATTCTAAATTGAAAGAGCCACTTTGCACGCCGCTGTTAACGATCTCTGGCAGCCGTCATTTGTGAGTGCCAAAAAATTTGCTAGCACCCCCTTGCCCGGCTCACAGGGCCCGCCTATCTCCCGCAAGTGTCAGCCATGGCACTCCATAAGGCTGACTGCTAATTCAAATATCTAAAGCAATTCCAATATCCTAGGAGGACTGCATGAAATTCCGTCCGCTTCACGACCGCGTCGTGGTCAAGCGCATCGACGCCGAGGAAAAGACCAAGGGCGGCATCATCATTCCCGACAACGCGAAGGAAAAGCCGTCGCAGGGCGAGATCGTCGCCGTCGGCCCGGGTGGCCGCGACGAGGCCGGCAAGCTGATCCCGATCGACCTCAAGGTCGGCGATGTCGTGCTGTTCGGCAAATGGTCGGGCACCGAAGTGAAGATCGACGGTCAGGACGTCCTGATCATGAAGGAAAGCGACATCATGGGCGTCATCACCGATGGCGCTGCGAAGAAGAAAGCCGCCTGAGCGCGTCTCCCCTCTCATTAAAGGAAGCAATCCATGTCAGCCAAAGAAGTGAAATTCGGCGTTGACGCGCGCGACAAGATGCTGCGCGGCGTCGACATCCTCGCCAACGCCGTCAAGGTGACGCTCGGTCCGAAGGGCCGCAACGTCGTGCTCGACAAGTCGTTCGGCGCGCCCCGCATCACCAAGGACGGCGTCACCGTCGCCAAGGACATCGAGCTTGAAGACAAGTTCGAGAACATGGGCGCGCAGATGGTGCGCGAAGTGGCTTCGAAGTCGGCGGACCTCGCCGGTGACGGCACCACCACCGCGACCGTGCTCGCCCAGGCGATCGTGAAGGAAGGCGCCAAGTCCGTCGCCGCAGGCATGAACCCGATGGATCTGAAGCGCGGCATCGACCTCGCTGTCGAAGCCGTCGTCGCGGACCTGCAGAAGAACTCCAAGAAGGTCACCTCGAACGACGAGATCGCCCAGGTCGGCACCATCTCGGCCAACGGCGACACCGAAATCGGCTCCTTCCTCGCCAAGGCGATGGCCAAGGTCGGCAACGAAGGCGTCATCACGGTTGAGGAAGCCAAGTCGCTCGACACTGAACTCGATGTCGTCGAGGGCATGCAGTTCGACCGCGGCTACATCTCGCCCTACTTCGTCACCAACGCCGACAAGATGCGCGTCGAATTCGACGACGCCTACATCTTGATCAACGAGAAGAAGCTCTCCTCGCTGAACGAGATGCTGCCGCTGCTCGAAGCCGTGGTGCAGACCGGCAAGCCGCTCGTCATCGTCGCGGAAGACGTCGAAGGCGAAGCCCTCGCCACCCTCGTCGTCAACCGTCTGCGCGGCGGCCTCAAGGTTGCGGCCGTGAAGGCACCGGGCTTCGGCGACCGCCGCAAGGCCATGTTGCAGGACATCGCGATCCTGACCGGCGGCCAGGCGATCTCGGAAGACCTCGGCATCAAGATGGAAAACGTGACCTTGCAGATGCTCGGCCGCGCCAAGAAGGTGATGATCGACAAGGAGAACACCACCATCGTCAACGGCGCCGGCAAGAAGGCCGACATCGAGGCCCGCGTCGCGCAGATCCGCGCGCAGATCGAGGAGACCACCTCGGACTACGACCGCGAGAAGTTGCAGGAGCGTCTGGCCAAGCTCGCGGGCGGCGTCGCGGTGATCCGCGTCGGCGGCGCGACCGAGGTCGAAGTGAAGGAGCGCAAGGATCGCGTTGATGACGCGATGCACGCAACCCGCGCGGCCGTTGAAGAAGGCATCGTGCCGGGTGGCGGCGTCGCCCTGCTGCGCGCCTCCGAGCAGCTCAAGCGCATCAAGACCCAGAACGACGACCAGAAGACCGGCGTCGAGATCGTGCGCAAGGCTCTGTCGGCTCCGGCACGCCAGATCGCGATCAACGCGGGCGAGGACGGCAGCGTCATCGTCGGCAAGGTGCTGGAGAAGGATCAGTATTCGTACGGTTTCGACTCGCAGTCGGGCGAATACGGCAACCTCGTCTCCAAGGGCATCATCGATCCGACCAAGGTCGTGCGCGCCGCGATCCAGAACGCAGCCTCGGTGGCTTCGCTCCTCATCACCACGGAAGCGATGATCGCCGAACTGCCGAAGAAGAACGCACCGGCTCCGGGCGGCATGCCCGGCGGCGGCATGGGTGGCATGGATTTCTAAGTCCACGCATACAAAACAGTGTACAAAGGGCGCGGTGCAAACTGCGCCTTTTTTTGCTAAAGAAATTTTTTAGATGGAGAAAAAGATGTCAGGATCAACACCGGGCGCCGAAATTAGCATGAGCAGCCTCAAAGCCGAAATCGATGAGCTTAAAAAGCAAATCACCGCACTTCAAAATCAAGTAGCGCATCAGAACAACGAAATCGCGAGCTTGCGTTTAAAAATCAAATAACGCGCTAAGGCGTATTCTTGGCCATTGAAAATACAAAACCCCGGCAGCGATGTCGGAGTTTTTGTCTGGCAGAACCTATTTTTCGAAGGGAAGAATTAAACTTATAGCCAAGGCACCTCCGCGCTCGAATTCACATTTTTTAAGGTGGATTGAAGCAGGCGATCTTCTGTTTGCTTTTTCTCTGCGGCTTGCTGCATTTTATTCAATTTCTGACGTAATGAATTCATTTGATTTGCAGCTTTCTGACCAACTTTTGAATTTGGACCAGCGATATGTCTTACCGTTCCGAGTTGCGACAAAAGCTTGAGCGTTAGAGACTCGCGTTCCTCATCGGTCACTGAATCGTGGTAGTCGACCCAAAGCTCTTTTATCTTCTGATTTAGAGATCTTGGTGCAACGAGCAAAGCTCCGACAACACCGATTCCTGTTATGAAAACAGGCCTATTTCCAGTTCTGTATTTTATGCGATGGGTTTTAAACCCGTGCACACGCACAATTTCGCGAATCTCATGTAGCGCTTCGCGAGGAACAAATTTTCCTGAAATAGTTAGATCATCAACCCAAACCGAATATCGCAAGTTGCGCCAATCACAAACTTTAGCGATTTGATCGAACATTGGCCGATGAATCATCGTGCACAATACCGGAGTCAAAGGCGAACCAAATGAAACTTTCCCATCAATAGTGCAAAGACGAGTAAGCAAGCCAGCGACATCATCGTACATCCCCAGATAATCGCGAAACCATCGCCTGACCATCAGGTCGCTTGTTGATGGATAAAATTGCTTCAAATCGAGGGTTAAGTACTGATCCTGATCGAGGTGATGGGCGGCGTTATCACGTTGCCCCTTTTTCTTGCGGGGACTAAAAAGATAGTCGGGTTGTTTTACTTTATTTAGATGGAATTTGAGTCGTTCGTGCGCTGCACGCAATCTCCCGACCGGATAAGCAAGATCCCGGACCTTTCCGTTCTTGCTTGTCGTCTGTCGGCGAACGATAAATTCTTCTTTGTAGGTTGCTAAGCGCCGTAGGTCGTCTTTTGTTTCTTTAAGCAGCAATGCGACATCACGCTGGGTCGGGCGCTGAGCAAGAGGAGAGCGATCAATCTCGTATCGCTCAATATTTTTCTGCTTGCTACGACGCATCTACTATTTCTCGCGGCGATAATGCATCAAGCAGTTTAAGCACCTGATTGGCAATAATAAGTTTGCCTCTGGTTTTCAGAGGTTGACATTCCAATTCTTCAGCAAAAAATAAAAGCTGGGACATGCGGATATGAAACTTGTTGCTATACCTATCTAGGATTTCCAGTGACGCAGGTTTCACCCCCCCTTCAATCTCAGAAATCATGGATTGTGAGAGACCAAGTTCTTTTGCGATCTGTTTTTGCGAAAGACCTAAGTATAGTCGGAGCAATCGGAGTGCTTCGTTGATCATTGGATGTTTGATATCTTTCATTACGATACTCCATCCGGCTTTTTCGAGGTCGCCGCTCATTTCCGTTCCGAAAGCCAGAACCAGAAGCGCACAGCATAGAAAACTGCTTGCCCAAGTAAGGTGATCAGCTTGAAAAGCCAAACCCACTTGAACGAACGACGCCGCCGCTGGTGATAACGTTTACTGCTCATTTTGGTCTCCCGTGTTTCCGCCAGCAGGATTGCTAGCGCCCGTAGAAACAAGGAGCCGATCAGCGGCGTTTGACCTCGAACATGCCGCACCCGGGCCCGACGGGTGCGGCGCGCGGAGGCGACGGTCCCTGCCGGTGGTCGGGATTGAGGCGGGAACACGAGGCTCCCTCAGGGCACCAGGCCCCACATGGACGACGGGTTCAGTATGAGCAAATCATCACTCCGTCTTTATGCGCGATTAGCAGCGTCGCGTCAAATAGAAAATCGCCATTGGCGATATTTTATTTATGCTTGACGCATATGCAAATATGATTATATTCCTATCCGTCCCGCCTCACTTGAGGGGCGCTCGCGATCGTCACGAACGCGGGGCGGGATGCGGTGGCGCGGCAGCGTCAGGCCGGAGCAAGGGTCGCAGGGCGCAAGCCCGGATCGCGCGCATGCACCCGCAAGGGCGTGCGCAACATCCGGAGGCGCGTGAGCGGCGCGCGCGAAGGCAGACGAACCACGCTGTTCGCGCCGGCCCAAGTCGTGTGGTCCCGACGCCCGACGCTGGCGTCAGTCCGGTGGAGAACCGCTTCCAACCGGAGGCGGAAACCCTCAGCAGGGATGCGGTGACATAGCATCGTTCACCGGGGAGAGCACGAAGCAAGCCGGAGCCCACCGCGTGCGGAACGCCGGATGATGCGGCGTGACCGTGGTGACTACGCTCGTGTGCTTTTTACATTTGCGCACGAGGCTGCGGGTGCGTTCGCGCATCCGGCGTTCCGCGCGCCCTCTTTCAGGAGGGCTGCGACCGAACGATGACGGCGTCCCCGCGCCGCAAAAAACAGGGGCGATAATGCGCGTCCGGCGACAGGCGCGGGTTTTAGTTTACGCGAATGGGGCAAGCCCCACGCGCGCGCCGGTAAAAACAGGGGCGATGATGCGCGCCCGGCGACAGGCGCTGGTTTTAGTTTTCGCGAATGGGGCAAGCCCCACGCGCGCGCCGCAAAAAAACAGGGGCGATGATGCGCGCCCGGCGGCGGCATGGGCGGCATGGATTTCTAATCCACGCCTCTTGCTCAGTATCGAAATAGAAAACCCGGCGGAACCGCCGGGGTTTTTGTCTGCCCTACCGCGTCGTGCCGAGATAACGGAACAGCGTGTCGCGCCACCAGTCGGATTCGACAACCTCAAGCATCGCCACGTTCAGTCGTTTGCGCAGCGGGCTGTCAGCGTGCAGGGCGATGGCGTAGCGCTGCGGCTCCAGCATCAGGTCGGTCACCTCGACGGACGACAGGTGCTGCTGCCGGATTACCCAGGCCAGCAGCGGACGGTCATATACGAATGCATCGATCTTGCCCGCGCGCAGCGCCTTCAGTCCGTCCTGCGGCGAGGGCCACAGCGAATGCACGATGCGCAGCCGCGACAGCCCAATTTCCGACGAGGTGCCGGCGGGCACGCCGACCTTGATCGACGACAGGTCGGACACGGAGTTCACCATGCCGTGCAGCCGCTTCGTCGTCAGCGTCGAGGTGATGCCCGCGGTGAACACCGCAATCGCGATAACGGACGTCACCATCCAGATCATCGCGATGATGCGCCCCGGCAATGTCATAGGCACGATGCCGCCCGCCGCGCGCTGTGTCATCGTGTGCGTGGACCACCACACGCCGGAAGACAGGCCGCGCACCGCGCCGCCGCTAAAGCCGTCATTGGCCTTGCGCTCGAACAGCCAGATCAGGATGCCCGCACCCACCGCGAGGGCGAGCAGGGTCAGCGCCGCCTGCACGAAGCTCCACGATGTCAGCGAGCGGATCACCGGCATCCAGTTCGATATCCGGTCCGCCTGCACGGCGACGCCGGTGCCCGCGTAGAAATAGGATGTGGTGAAATCCATCGTCTGTTCGCGCTCGGCCGTGATGCTGATCGCCGAAATGGCCGCATCGAACTTCCCAGCCTTCACGCCGTCGAGAAGCGCGGGCACCGTCTCGGCATCGACAAAGCGGTAATTCCATTTCAGCCGGCTGGCGAGATGCTGCCACAGCTCGATGCTGATGCCGCTCCAGTGCCCGTTCTCATCCTTCATCGCGAAGGGCGGCGCGACCTTGGTGCCGATGACGAGTTCACCACCCGCGGCAGAGGGCGGCGTCTGGCTCAGGCAAGGTGTCGCGGACAAGATGCCCAGCCCGGCTGGCAGCAGCGCGAGCCACAACAGCGCGACAAACCACCGCCTGAGAATTCCGTCTCGCCATGCAATGTTCAATTTCAATCGATCGCGCCCCAGGAACGATTCGCGCGATGTTAGGGGAACCGCACCAGCCTGCCAATGCGGCCTGCTTGCGAAAATGGCGCACGGCGCGCGACCTCCCCGACGTCACCGCCGCAACATCGCAACAATTTTAATGACCGGCGCTCATGTCAGCGCCTACACAGGAGCAAACTCGCCGCCATCCCGATCAACTTTCGCAGCGCGAAGGATTCAGGGCAGCCATGAATTTCCGCAGGGAACGACATGACTTTTTATTCGTTCGAGTTGGGTGCCCGTCCGGGCGCGAGCACGAGGGGGCGCATGCTCGTTCATATCCAGATTTTGAGATTTCTCGCCGCCTCCGCCGTGGTGGCGTTTCATGTCTGGGGCATCGCGCCGGACCACATCGATGTACCGGCGGACACGCCCTCATTCGGCCTCTGGCATTTCGGGCACGGCGTCGATCTGTTCTTCGTGATCTCCGGCTTCATCATCTACTACGCGACGCATGCCGCCGCAGCGCGCGGCAAGAAACTGACGCCCTCCGCCTTCCTGCGCCGCCGCGTCGAGCGCATCGTGCCGCTCTATGCGTTCGCCATCCTCGCGATGACGACACTTGCGGTTCTTCTCCCCGCCACGTTCGGCACACCGGGCTGGTATAGCCAAAGCCATGTGCTGAAGTCGCTCGCCTTTGTGTCCTTCACTGACGGCCAGATGCCGGTCGTGTTCGTCGGCTGGTCGCTCGAATACGAGATGTTTTTCTATCTCTCGCTCACACTGTTGATGATGCTGACGCAGGATGCATGGCGCGCGGTCGTGGTGACATTCTGCGGCCTGGCGATGATCGGGCAGATTCCCGGCGTCGCTGCTGCGCTCGGCCATTACACCTTCTTCACAGATCCGTTGATTCTCGAATTCATCTTCGGCGTGCTCGCCGGCATCCTGTTCGTGAACGGGATCAGCGGAGAGCGTCACACAGGCGCGATGCTGCTCGCCGCCACCTGCGCCATCGCCGTGCTGCTGGTGACGGACCCGACGAGCCGCGCGCTGGTCTACGGTTTGCCCTCGGCCGCGCTGGTCGCGGGGGCCGCATGGCTGAGCCGGCTGCGCACGCAAGCGTCCCCGCTGGAGCGCGCATGCGAACGGCTCGGCGATGCGTCATACTCGATCTATCTTATTCAGGCGCCGCTGGTGGTGTTCGCCGCGCAAGGCGTCGCCGCGCTGTTTCCGCGGATTCATCCGCACGGATTGGTGGCGCTCGCAAGCGTGCTGGTGATCGCGGCAGGGCTGGCACTCAATATCGCGATCGAGCGGCCCCTGCTCGCTTTGTGCCGCCGCATCGGCCCGCCGCGCGCTGCGCAACATGCGACAGAACCTGTAATTCAATTCGCAAACTCAGCCCGGCGATAGTGTGTGTGGCCAAATGTGAATTTTTGTCCATCATGTCCCGGCATCGCATTCCTGCATGCTCGGTTCATCCTCCAGTCATCGCACATACGGAACAATAGCCAGCGATCGCGGTTAATGTCGCCCTGCGATCATTCATCGGAATTCAACTTGCACAACTAGGGAGATTCAATCGTGAACAAAACCGCCCTCGGATTTGCTGCCGCCCTTGTCCTCGGTTTCGCTGCCTTCGCGGCTCCGGCATCCGCAGCGCCCGTCGCTGTGCCAGCCGCTGGTCTCTCCGACATCGCACATCCCGGCGTCACGAAGGCTTATGTGACGCGTCGTGTCATTCGTCGCGGCCCGCACTGCACCGTCCGCAAGATCGTGCGCCGTGGTCCGTATGGCCGCCGCGTCGTCACCACCAAGCGCGTCTGTTACTGATCGCGGCATCACAAAGAAAAAACGCCACGCATTCCGCGTGGCGTTTTTTATTCTGGCGATAAGCGACGAAATCAATCGTCATCGTCATCGTCGTCGTCACGAGCGCGCTGGCGCGGCGGCTCATAATACCGCTTAACCGCGTGCGCGTTGCGCGTGCGGACGCCCGGCGGATAGAACACCGCGTAACAGGCCGGGCTGAGCCGTGGTCCCGCCTGCTGCAAGCAATTCGCGATGCGATCCGCATTGGGAATATAGCGCCCGCATAATCTGAAGACATCGGGCGTGCAGGCCTGGCGTTCGTCCGCAGTGCCCTGCGCCAAAGCCCACGAGGGCGCGCATATCAGCACCGAGGCAACTGTCCATCCGGCGACACGGCGAGATCCCAGTCCAAAACCCATGGCGTTCTCCCAAATCTTGCGACGTTGAGTGCCCTGCCCGATATCGGCCCAGCTAATCATGCCGCTGGCCGTCATGAAAAGCCCCACTCCATGCAAAGTTCCGCACCGTGCAGAACTGCGGCGCATCGGCTTGGAGATGTCCCTGGCACAACATAAAAGCAGGATTGAAATGGTAACGGCCACGAATGAGCCAGGCTGCGCATACATCCGGCGCTCGCCCGGGGCGGATCTGCGATCCGCCTGTTTTCGTGGCCGTCTCGGCGATGGTGCGGGAGGAGCATCGACATCGCCGTTGGAGTGGAGATAGGGACTCAAACCGGATATTCAAGAGGCCCGACGGCTGCAAGGAACCGCATGGCGAAACAAGGCACAATCTATATTGGAATCGGCGGGTGGACCTTCGCACCCTGGCGCGGCGTGTTCTATCCGGAGAAGCTCGCCCAATCCAAGGAGCTCGGTTACGCCGCCTCCAAACTGACCTCGATCGAAATCAACGGCACCTATTACGGCTCGCAGAAGCCCGCAAGCTTCCGCAAATGGGCCTCGGAAACGCCGAACGGTTTCGTCTTCTCACTCAAGGGCCCACGCTTCGCCACCAACCGCCGCGTGCTTGCGGAAGCCGGCGATTCCATCAAGCGGTTCTACGATTCCGGTGTGCTTGAACTCGGCGACAAGCTCGGCCCGGTGCTGTGGCAATTCATGCCGACAAAACAATTCGACGAGGCCGATTTCGGCGCGTTCCTCGAACTGCTGCCGCGCGACATCGATGGCCGCAAGTTGCGTCATGTGGTCGAGGTTCGCCACGAGAGTTTCCAGAACGAGGCATTCGTCACGTTGCTGAAAAAATTTGCGGTCCCTGTCGTTTACGCCGATCACGCCACCTATCCGGCGATTGCGGACATCACCGGCGATTTCGTCTATGCCCGCCTGCAAACCGGACAGGACAGCGTGAAGACCGCATATCCGCCCAAGCAACTGACGCAATGGGCGGAGCGGCTTCAGACGTGGGCGGATGGCGGCGAACCCGGCGATTTGCCGCGCATCGGCAAGAAGGTTGCGAAGAAAGAGCCGCGCGACGTCTTCAGCTACATCATCCACGGCGGAAAGGTGCACGCGCCTGCCGGAGCGATGGAGTTGATCAGCCGCGTGAGCGGCAAATAAGAAAATCAAAGCCATGGCGAAGAAGAAAATTTTCACCATCGGCTATGAGCAGGCCAGCTCTCGCGCGGTTCTCAATGAACTTGAGCAGGCCGGTGTCAAACTTTTAGTCGATGTCCGCGCCGTGACGTCCTCACGCCGGGCCGGGTTCTCCAAAAACCAGTTGGCCGCGAGCCTCGATGAGCGCGGCATCGGCTACATCCACTTGCGCGGATTGGGCACACCGAAGCAGGGCCGCGAGGCGAGGCGCAAAGGCGATGCCGCGACGATGAAGGCAATATACGACGCACACCTGAAAACGCTGCAAGCGGAAAGGGAAATGGACGAACTTGCTCATCTCGTCAAAACATCAGGTCCGGTGTGCCTGCTCTGTTTTGAGCGCGACCATGCCAACTGCCACCGCCACTTCATCGCCGAGATCATCGAAAAGCGCGATCACGTCACCACGGAAAATCTGGTTGCGCCGCACCTTTAGATTCCGGCATCCGTTCGGTGAACGTTCTCATCTTGCCTCTGGACGGTGGCAGCGCCTACCGGTTTACTGGTCTGCGTATTTTTACGTAGTCATATTCAAAATAGCCCCAGAGTCAGGGCATGCGTTGCGTCCGTGGTCTCACCGTTGCGTGGATTGGCGTAACTTCGGTTCTCGCAGGACCGGTGAAGGCTGGCTCTTTACCCGACGACTGGCTCGCTGCTCCACCTCCCAACAGCCATGATGCGACCATCCTTTATTTCACGGGCGCCGACCTGTGGCACAAGGGAAGCTCTGCTTATGGCGGCGCCGTATGGTCACCCGGCGGGCTGGACAAAGATGGCTTCACGCTGAAGACGCTGCTCGCGGGCGGAGACTATCTCTATCAATCTGCGGGCACGGACATACGGGGCGCCGACGTGGTGGCTTCCTTCCTGCCGGGCTATCGCTTCAAGCGCGGCAATCTCGAAATCAAGATGTACGCCGGTCTCGATATCCAGCATCACTGGACGCTGCCCTCCGACCCATCGAACAGGCTGCGCGGCACACATGCCGGTGCCCGCTTCAATATCGATACGTGGTGGGAGCCCCTCCCCGCCCGGATGATGGTCGCCACCACACTGACCGGCTCGACCATCGGCGGCAATTACGGCATCCGCGCCGCCACCGGATGGCGCATGTTCGAACGCTTCTGGTTCGGCCCTGAGATCGAGACCTCGGGTGACCGTACCTACCGGCAATATCGCGCGGGCGCACATGTCACCTCGCTGCAATTCGGCGGCTTCGAATGGGTCTTCGGCGCGGGTTATATTCACGACAGCGACAGGCGTTCGGGAATGTACGGCCGCTTCAGCCTTCTGACGCGGCGATAAATCTCAGCCGCGCGCGTCGCAGGCCCAGGCCCGGATCACGCATTCCTTACCGCCATAGCCGTAACACTTCTTGCTGGCCGCATTCAGCGCGCTCGAAATCCGCGGCTCCACGGCATAGCCGAACGCTCCGCAGGGATTTTTCATGTCGATGGCGAGGGCCGCGCAGGCGCGCCGCATCGTGATGACGGTGCATTCACCCTTGCATTGCTTGCGGGCAGCGGCGATCGCCGCGTTCTGGTGCTTGTAATCGAAAGCCTGTCCATAGGCACCGCACTTGCCGACAGCGAGCGCGCCTGCCGCATGGGATGGCGCGATAAATGCGCCACAGATCAGGATTGCAGCAAAAAACAATCCGGCAAGATGCCGGATCAAGGTGCAGGTCATATCGCTTCCCCCAAGCGGGAGCGACGTTACCGGGAACCGGTTTCAACTTGGTGAATACAGCCTCACCGCTTCGTCAGCAATCTTTCCAGCACATCGGGGGTGTCGACATCGAGGAAGGCGCTGACACCGGTCGCCGGGACCTCAACGACCATTTCGGCATATTTCTGAATGACATGGCGCGCACCGATGTCGCCTTCGAGCGCCAGCAATTCCTTGAACAATTTACGCGACCACAACACGGGGTTGCCACGGCGGCCATCCGCCACCGGAATGGCGATCAGACCGTCGCGCTCGGGCGCATAAGCCTCGATCAGCCGATCAATCAACCCGCTGCCGACAAGCGGCATGTCGCCAAGGCAGACAATGGCCGCGCCGCTGGAAGCAGGCACCGCGCCAATGCCGGTCTTGAGCGAGGTTGCGAGTCCATCGGCATAATCCGGATTATGCACGAACGTCACGTCGAGGCCCTGCAATGCCTGTTCGACACGCTCGTGCTGATGGCCGGTCACGACCACAACCGATTCCGCACGCGAGGCCAGCGCCTGTTCGGCCGCGATACGCACCAGAGGCTTGCCGCCAATTTCGGCGAGCAGTTTGTTCGGTCCGCCCATCCGGGTCGAGCGGCCTGCGGCGAGAATGACGGCGGTCACATCGGTTTCGATCACGGCCTTCTCCGGTTCGCGAGACTGAGGCCGCGAAATGATTTCCATCAGCAGCCCGCCCACACCCATCGCCGTGATTTCCTCGCGCGTGACCTTGAGGTTGGCGAGAAGCCGCATCAGCACCCAGTCAAAGCCGTTCTCCTTCGGCGAGCGGGCGCAGCCCGGCGCGCCAAGCACCGGCACGTCGCCGATCCGCGCCACCAGAAGCAGATTGCCGGGATCGACCGGCATGCCGAAATGCTCGACCTTACCGCCGGCATTCTCGACCGCCGATGGAATGATGTCGCGGCGATCCGCTATGGCGGACGCGCCGAAAATCAGGACAAGTTCCGAGCCGAGGCTCAGCAGTTCCTCGACCGCCGCCTTCAGCGCGGGCTCGCTGTGCTGGACACGCCGCTCGGCGATGATTGCAGCCCCGGCACGGGCAAGCCGCTCTCTTGTCACCTGCACGGTCTTGTCGATCACCTTGGGCGCGAGGCCGGGCAGCATCGTCGATACCACGCCAACCCGCTTGACCGCGAACGGCATGATCCTGATCTGGCGCTGCTCCGCGGCTTCCACCGCCTTGTCATAGACGCTGTTCGCGATCCCGAAAGGAATGAGTTTCACGGTCGCGATCATCTCGCCTTCGGCCACGGCCTTGAACGCCGGCAGCGTGGCGAAAGTGATCGATTCATCGACACGGTTGAGTTGATCGACGGCATCACGGTCGATCACAAGGATACCGGGATGTGCCGCAAACAGATTGCAGCGGCCGGTAAACGCCTTCTCGACATGAATGCCCTCACCAGCGATCACCCGTGCGATGCCCGCGGCGGCGACATCTTCCGACACATCGCCGTCTTCGAGGCGCGCCACCACGATCTGCTTGATCCCGGCCTGCTCCAGCGCTTCGGCTTCGACAGGCGTAATCAGCGTGCCTTTCTTCAGAACATAGGAACTCTGCCGAATCGCATGAACGGCGACACCACCGATGGCTTCCTTGGGCGAAACAGGTCCGAATTTCATGCTGGAACACTCACACGTGCGGTATTGATACTGGAGGCTGGCAAACGCAAGGCGGAGGTGATCTGCGCCATCACCGCCACGGCAATCTCGGCCGGCGAGACCGCCCCGATATCCATGCCGATCGGCGAGCGGATGCGGGACAGTGAATTATCGGTCTCCCCCGCCGCCTTCAGGCGGTCGAGCCGCCTGATGTGGGTTTTGCGGGAGCCCAGCGCGCCGATATAGAAACAATCCCGCTCGAGCGCATGCAACAGCGCGAAATCGTCGATCTTGGGATCGTGCGTCACAGCCGCCATCGCGGTGTACCTGTCGATGTTCATCGGCGGCAGCACCGTCTCCGGCCAATCCGCGATCAGGCGCACATCGGGGAAACGCTCGGACGAAGCAAACGCGGTGCGGGGATCGATCACGCAGACATCGTAGCCGAGAGATTGCGCCAGCGGCGCGAGAGTCTGGCTGATGTGAACGGCGCCGATGATGACGAGGCGCGCCGCCGGCGCGTAGATGTTCAGGAACAGATTGTCGCCATCGACATGGATCAGCTCGCTGCGGCCCATGCGCAGATGCTTGTCGAGTTCGGCGTGCAGGGGATCGTTCGCGACATCGGCCGCCTTGACGAGCCGCTGCTCTCCGGTCGCGATATTCGTGACCACGACGACAGGACGGCGCGCCAGCCGCTCGGCATTCAATTGCACCAGTGTGTCCTGCTTCACGACCGGCCTTTCGCTTCGATCTTCTCGACGAACACACGAATGGTCCCGCCGCACGACAAGCCGACCTTCCATGCCGTCTCGTCGGCCACGCCGAATTCAAGCAGCTTCGCCGTACCGCTCTCGATCACGTCGAGCGCCTCGGTAATCACCGCGCCCTCGACGCAGCCGCCCGACACCGAGCCCAGAAATGCGCCATCGTCCTTGATGACGAGACTCGAGCCCGCCGGACGAGGCGCCGATCCCCAGGTCTGCACCACGGTTGCCAGTGCGGCGCCATGGCCGGCGCCAACCCATCCTTCCGCTGCCTGTAACAGATCCTCATCTCGATCCAACATGATCCGCCTTGCATAAACTCTGGAATATTCCTGTATAAAATGCCGTAAGGACCGACCCGGATTTCGACCGTTAACGCGACCCGATTATACATGCCTTCAGCAGGATTTGGCACCTTCCTCTACGCTCATTTGGCCTGCGCGGTTTGTCCTGTAAAATAAGGCTGGAATACCATTATGCCAATGATCGACGCCGATGGCTGCCTGCTGAATGTTTCCGTCGAAGGCCGGGACGGCGGCCCCACGCTGATGCTCTCCAACCCGCTCGGGACGACGCTACAGGTCTGGGAACCGCAGATGGCGGCTCTGACCCGGTTCTTTCGCGTCATCCGCTATGACCGGCGCGGCCACGGCAAATCGGGTACCCCTCCCGGCCCCTACAGCGTCGCGGATTTTGGCCGGGACGCTCTGGCGATCCTCGACGACCTGAACATCGCACGCACGCATTGGTGTGGCCTCTCGATCGGCGGCGCGGTCGGACAGTGGCTCGCGGCGAACGCACCGGAGCGGATCGATCGCCTCGTGCTCGCCGACACCACCTGCCACGTTGCCGATCCCGCGCCGTGGCTGGCCCGCATCAAGACCGTGACCGAAAAAGGGCTCGATGTGATCGCCGACGAGACCATGGCAAGATGGTTCACCGAGGAATTTCGCGAGCGTGAACCGCAGACGGTCAGCCGGATCCGCGCGATGCTGACCTCCAATCCGGTTGCCGGTTACACGGCAAGCTGCGGGGCCCTGATGGGACTCGATTTGCGGGAAGCCCTGCCGCGCATCAAGGCGCAGACGCTGGTCATCGCCGGGCGTTACGACACATCATCGCCGTTGCAAATGGCCGCCACGATCCGCGCGGGCATTCCGGGCGCGAGTCTCACGATCCTCGAGGCCGCGCACTTGTCCAATGTTGAAGCACCTTACGGCTTCAACGAAGCCCTGACCGGATTTCTCACACAGCGTTAGAGGACGAGATCACGCTCGACGGCGGACGGCCGGCATACGGCACATCGGCGCTTGCGCGCTCATGCACGCCACCCTCGACCAGCAGGACGATGCCTGCGGCAAGCAGCATCAAAAGCTCGGTGGCATGGAGCCGAATTGCGGCAGCTTCGCCGACATAAGACGCCGCGAGCATGCTGCCGAAGCTGATGAGACTGCCGAGCGTCAGCGCGAAGGCCAGCGCCTCCTCCGCGCCGTGCTTGCGCGACAGCGCTTCGCGAATGACGAAAAACAGGAAGGCGAGAAAAAACGCAGCCACCAGAAATTTCGACAGCGCGAACAGCCACGCGAAGCGGACGAGCCCAAGCGCCGACCACGACAGATGGTCGCTCACGAACATCGCGGGCGCGATATTGGCGGGTTCATACATCCCGCGAACCGGCGACATCACGACCTTGAAGGCGGAGATCGTCCATGTCGGAATGAAATAGCACGCCAGCATCACACCGTTGAAAATGCCGAGCCGCCATTCCTTCATCGTCCCGCTCCTTCCGCGCTGAAAAGGCGCATCCTCGCGGAGTGCCACGCGAGCCCGGGAGCGACAATCTAAACCGTCTGTTTACGTTAACAGGCTAGGCCAATGGCCCATTCCAAGCAGAAAACCCCGCCAAAAGCGGGGTTTTCCTCAAGTTTTTCAATGAACTTGTCCACAGGCTGCTAGTGGCCGCCCTTTTGGCTGCCCGGCTTGCCCTGCTGCTGTTGCTGCTGGCCGGGCTTCTGTCCGCCGCCCTGCTGTTGCTGACCGGGCTTCTGGTTCTGCTGTGACTGCTGGTTCTGGTTCGACATTGGTTCATGTCTCCTGTTGAACGCCCCTTCCAACATCGCCCCACGAACCACGTTCCGCAGAAATTCCGGTTTCCTTTCAGTATCCCGTGATCCGGCCGGTTCCTTCCACCGATCAGGCCGCAACCGTCCGCCGCAGTTGCCGCACCCGGTTCCCGCTGATAAAAATTGTCCCATTCCAACGTCTTGGCTGCCGGAGCCGGAGACGCCCAACCAACGCCACGCGGCAGCCGATGGATTATTTCGCACAGCAGCTCATCAACGGACTGGTGCTCGGCTCCATCTACGGGCTGATCGCGATCGGCTACACGATGGTCTACGGCATCGTCGGCATGATCAATTTCGCCCATGGCGACATCTTCATGATCGGCGGCTTCATCGCCCTGATTTCATTCCTCGTGCTGGTGTCGCTCGGCATCACCGCCGTGCCTGTCGTGCTGCTGCTGGTCGTTCTCGTCGCGATGGCGACCACCGCACTGTATGGCTGGACGGTCGAGCGCATCGCTTACCGGCCGTTGCGTCATTCCTTCCGCCTCGCCCCGATGCTGTCGGCGATCGGCATGTCGTTCGTGCTGTCGAACTTCTCGCAGGTCGCACAAGGCGCCCGCGTGAAGCCCGTGCCGCCGATCATTACCGGCGGCTATACGCTGTTCGAGCAGGACGGCTTTGTCGTCCGCCTGTCCAACATCCAGATCATCGTGGTCGTGACCACCGTGGTGCTGCTCGCGATCTTCTCGTGGATGGTCACGCGCACCCGGCTTGGGCGCGACATGCGCGCCTGCGAACAGGACCAGACCATGGCCGCGCTGCTCGGCGTCGATGTCGATCGCACGATCTCGATGACGTTCGTGATCGGCGCGGCGCTCGCCGCCGTCGCGGGCATGATGTACCTGCTCTATTACGGCGTTGTCGATTTCTACATGGGCTTCGTCGCGGGCATCAAAGCCTTCACCGCCGCCGTGCTTGGCGGCATCGGCTCGCTGCCCGGCGCCATGCTCGGCGGCCTCGCCATCGGCCTCATCGAGACGCTCTGGTCCGCCTACTTCTCCTCCGAATACAAGGACGTCGCCGCCTTCTCGATCCTGATCGTCGTTCTCATCTTCCTGCCGACCGGCCTGCTCGGTCGTCCCGAAGTCGAAAAAGTCTGAGCACGGGCGTGACGGATCAGACATCCTCCACCCCAAAACCGAAACGCGCTCCGCAGATGGGCGCCGCCTTCATCCTGAAGAAGTCGCTGCTCAGCGCGCTCATAGCGCTGGTGCTGTTCTCGCTCATGATCGGCATCCGCACCGAGGCGGGACCGACCGGGCAATTGATCTACTGGACACGCTTTGGCGATCTCGCGATCATGGTCGTCCTGGTTTTCGCGGGCAGTATTCTCACCGAACTGTTCCGGCAATGGTGGGCCAAGCGGGATCATGCACCCATCCTGCCCGAGAGCGCGAGGCGCGGACTGTCTACGCTCGGCCGCCTCGCGGTGCCGGCGCTGCTGATATTCGCCTTCCTCGTGCCGGTGATCTTCTACAATCAGCGCTACATGCTCGATCTCGGCATTCTCGTGCTGACCTATGTGATGCTCGGCTGGGGGTTGAACATCGTGGTCGGCCTCGCCGGGCTGCTCGATCTCGGCTACGTCGCCTTCTACGCGGTCGGCGCCTATTCCTATGCGCTGCTGTCCACCACCTTCGGACTGTCGTTCTGGACCTGCCTGCCGCTCGCCGGAATCCTCGCCGCGTTCTGGGGCATGCTGCTCGGCTTCCCGGTGCTGCGGCTGCGCGGCGACTATCTCGCCATCGTCACGCTCGCGTTCGGCGAAATCATCCGCCTCGTGCTGCTGAACTGGCAGCACGTCACAGGCGGGCCGAACGGCATCTCCGGCATCCCTCGCCCGAGCCTGTTCGGTATTCCGCTCACGCCGGGACCGAACGGCCTCGCCGCTCATCTTGGCATTCCCTTCTCTCCGACACACCGGCTGGTGCTGCTGTTCTACATCATCCTCGCGCTGGCGCTTTTGACCAATTGGGTCACGCTGCGCCTGCGCCGCCTGCCGATCGGCCGCGCATGGGAAGCCCTGCGCGAGGACGAGATCGCCTGCCGCGCGCTCGGCATCAACACCACCACGACGAAGCTCACCGCGTTCGCCATCGGCGCGATGTTCGGCGGATTCGCGGGCGCGTTCTTCGCCACGCGCCAGGGCTTCATCAGCCCTGAATCGTTCTCGTTCCAGGAATCGGCGCTGGTGCTGGCCATCGTCGTGCTGGGCGGCATGGGCTCGCAGCTCGGCGTGGTGCTCTCCTCGCTCGCACTGATCGGCGGATTTGAACTGTTCCGTGGCTTCGAGCAATTCCGCATGCTGGCGTTCGGCGGCGCGATGGTGCTCTTGATGATCTGGCGGCCGCGTGGCCTGATCTCCCACCGCGAGCCTTCCCTGTTTCTCGCGACGCGCACGAAAGTCTCATCCGACCTCGTCAAGGAGGGCCGATGAGCGCACCGGACCCCATCCTCGACGTCCAGCATCTGTCGATGCGCTTCGGCGGCATCATGGCCGTCAACGATCTGTCGTTTGAAGCGAAACGCGGAGACATCACCGCACTGATCGGCCCCAATGGCGCGGGCAAGACCACGGTGTTCAACTGCATCACCGGATTTTACAAACCGACCACGGGCATGCTGCGTTTGACCCATGAAAATGGCCGCGCATTCCTGTTGGAACGGCTGCTCGATTATCGCGTCTCGAAAATCGCAAAGGTCGCGCGCACATTCCAGAACATCCGCCTGTTCTCGGGCATGACGGCGCTCGAGAATCTGATGGTCGCGCAGCACAACCGCCTGATGCGGGCATCCGGCATGAGCTTTCTCGGCCTCATCGGCGCGCCCACTTTTCATACAGCTGAACGGCATGCCGTTGAGCGAGCGCGCCACTGGCTCGACCGCATCGGCCTCACTGGCCGCGCCGACGATGCCGCCGGAAATCTTCCCTATGGCGACCAGCGCAGGCTGGAAATCGCGCGCGCGATGTGCGCGGAGCCGGCGCTCCTTTGCCTCGACGAGCCCGCCGCAGGACTGAATGCGCGCGAGGGCGAGGCTCTCAGTGAATTGCTCCTCTCGATCCGCAAGGATCATGGCACATCTATCCTGCTGATCGAACACGACATGTCTGTGGTGATGGAGATCGCCGACCGCATCGTCGTGCTGGACTACGGCGTCAAAATCGCCGAGGGCACGCCGCGCGAGATTCGCGACGATCCCAAGGTCATCGCGGCCTATCTCGGCGCGGATGAGAAAACCGCCATCGAAGTGATGGAGCAGGACGCATGAGCGATTCCCTGCTCGAAATCCGTGGCCTGCGCGCCGCTTACGGCAATATCGAAGCCTTGAAGGGTATCGATATCGACGTGAAGCGTGGCGAGATCGTCGCGCTGATCGGCGCCAACGGTGCGGGCAAGTCCACCTTGATGATGACGATCTTCGGCCGCCCGCGCGCACGTTCCGGCGAAATCCTGTTCGACGGCGATGACATCACCCATACGCCGACGCACCATCTCGCGCGGCTGCGCATCGCGCAATCGCCGGAAGGGCGGCGGATCTTCCTGCGCATGAGCGTTGCCGAAAACCTGCGGATGGGCGCGGATGCCGCCGAAGCCAGCGAAAGCGAACGCGCCGCTGATCTTGAGCGTGTCCTCACTTTATTTCCGCGCCTCAAGGAGCGGCTGACGCAACGCGGCGGCACGCTGTCGGGCGGCGAGCAACAGATGCTCGCGATCGGCCGCGCGCTGATGAGTCGTCCGCGCCTTCTGATGCTTGACGAGCCTTCGCTCGGCCTCGCGCCCCTCATCACGCGCCAGATATTCGACGCCATCCGCACGCTGAACCAGACGGACGGACTCACGGTGCTGATCGTCGAGCAGAACGCCAACCATGCGCTGAAGCTCGCCCATCGCGGCTATGTCATGGTCAACGGCCTCATCACCATGTCAGGCGATGCGCGCGAATTGCTGGAACGTCCGGAAATTCGCGCGGCCTATCTCGAAGGCGGGCGGCACTGATGCACGATCTTTACGCCAACGAGGCCTGGTGGCAGTCGGTCATCCTCACCCTCATTCTCGGTGGTGGCGGCGCGTGGCTCGCCGGAAGCGCTATCGCCCGGACATGGCGCGGCATCCATGTCGCGGTGCTGGCCGCGATTCCGATGGCAATGGCCGTGCGCTTCGTGCACTTCGCACTGTTCGAGGAAACACTGTTTGCGGTCCTGCCCTGGATTGCTGAAACGGCGGTCATGCTCGCCGTGATCTGCCTCGCGTTCCAGTACACCCGTGCCCGGCAGATGGTGCGGCAATATTACTGGCTTTACGAAGCCAGCGGCCCGCTGGGCTGGAAGCTGCGACAAGATGCACCGCAGCATGGTCCGTCGCATTAAAGTCGTATTAAAACTGCCTGCAACCGCCCCTCCGGCCAACTTTCATGGATGACTCGGCGGTCAATTCGTTCGACTATACACTTCCATTTCATTTCTGATCTTCACCGAGGGATGACACGCATGACCCCTATCCGCTTGCTTGCCGTAACCTGTGCGGCCGCCTTGCTCGGCTTCTCCGCGCAGGCCATGGCACAAACCCTTCCGGTCGCCGTCGCCGGCCCCATGACGGGCGGCGAATCCGCCTTCGGGCGGCAACTGCGCAACGGCGCCGAACAGGCCGTCGCCGACATCAACGCATCTGGCGGCGTGCTGGGCAAGAAGCTCGCGCTGCAAATCGGCGACGATGCCTGCGATCCGAAGCAGGCCCGCTCGATCGCCGAGAAGATCGCAAACAATGGCTCGGTTTTCGTGGCCGGACATTATTGCTCGTCTTCCTCGATTCCGGCTTCGGAAGTTTATGCCGACGGTAACGTCCTTCAGATCAGCCCGGGTTCGACCAACCCGCTTCTGACCGAGCGTAAACTGTGGAACGTGTTTCGCGTTTGCGGACGGGACGACCAGCAGGGCAGCGCGGCGGCGGCGTATCTGCTGAAGCACTATCAAGGCAAGAACATCGCCATCCTCAATGACAAGACCACCTACGGCAAGGGCCTCGCGGATGAGACCAAGAAGGCGCTCAATGCAGGCGGCCTTCAGGAGAAGATGTTCGAATCCTACAACAAGGGCGACAAGGACTTTAACTCCATCGTGTCGCGCCTCAAGCGCGAGAACATCGACCTCGTCTATATCGGCGGCTACCATCAGGAAGCAGGATTGATCCTGCGCCAGATGCGCGATCAGGGCCTCAAGACCGTGATGATGGCGGGCGACGCCATGAACGACAAGGAATTCGCCTCCATCACCGGCCCGCTCGCGGCCGGCACGCTGTTCACCTTCGGCCCCGATCCGCGCAACCGTCCGGACGCGAAGGCCATCGTCGACAAGTTCAAGGCGAAGAATGTCGATCCGGAAGGCTACACGCTCTACACCTACGCGGCTTTCCAGGTCTGGTCGCAGGCCGCCGCCAAGGCCAACACCACCGACCCGCAGAAGGTCGCTACCGCCATCAAGGCCGGTGAATGGAATACGGTCATTGGTCCGTTGTCGTTCGACGCCAAGGGCGACATCAAGCAGACCGGTTACGTCGTCTATAAGTGGGACGACAAGGGCGGCTACGCCGAACTGCCAAACTGAACGCGCGGGCTCTCTCCTCCGGGAGAGAGCCTCACCCGATGCTTTGCAGCGCCGGGAAAGCCTCCAGCAGCCAGACCCCGATATTCGACACCGCGCCGGTGAGAAACGCGATGCCGACGAGCACCATCAGCCCGCCCATGACGCGCTCCACGGTCGGGAGATAGCGCCTCAGCCGCGCGAGTGCCGAGGACGAACGCTCGATCAGGAACGCCGCCAGCAGGAACGGAATTCCAAGCCCCGCCGAATACACCGCGAGCAGCAGCGCGCCCTTCTGAACCGTATTCTCGGACGCCGCGATCGACAGGATCGCGGCCAGCACCGGCCCGATGCAGGGCGTCCAGCCGAACGCGAAGGCAAGCCCCATCACATAGGCGCCCCATAACCCGATCGGCTTCGAGATCTGCACCCGCCCCTCGCGCATCAGAAAGCCGATGCGCGTCAGGCCGAGGAAGTGCAGCCCCATTATGATGATGACGATCCCGGCCGCGATCGACAGTTCAGCCGACCAGCGCCGCAGGGCCGAACCGATCACGCTCGCGCTGGCCCCAAGGCCGACGAAGACCGTGGAAAAACCCAGCACGAACAGAAGCGCGCACAGCAGCACCGCGCGGCGCGACGCCGCGGGCTTTTCCTCGCTCGCGACGTGCTCGACCGTGGCGCCCGTCAGGTACACGAGATAGGCCGGCACCAGAGGCAGCACGCAAGGCGACAGGAAGCTGACGAAACCCGCGAACAAGGCTGTCGGGATGGAGATGTTCTGAATCATGCGGCTAGTGTCCCGAATCCGAAGTTCGTCTCATCGTGCAGCACCTTCCGTCGCGAACTTCGGATTCGAAAAGACACTAGCAAACTTATGATTCTAGTGTGGTTTAGGTTCGAGAGGTTCGCTTGAGGAGCTCGCGGAGAAAACGAGCGAACCTCTCGAACCACCACACTAAATGCCTCTATCGCTCATCGAAGCGCAAGGCCTCACTTTTACGTGTGAGCGCCTCCGCGCGTGTAACGCGGGCGGATTGACCGCGTGCGATGGACGCGCTCATCTGGTGCCGGGAGGCGCCATGAAGAATCTTCTCACCGATATCGAAGGCATCAGGGTCGGCCACGCGCATGACGAGATTCTGGCGTCCGGCGCAACCGCGATCCTGTTCGACACGCCTGCGGTCGCCGCACTCGACATTCGCGGCGGTGGACCCGGCACGCGAGACAGCGCGCTGCTCGATCTTGCCAACACGGTGGAGAGGATCGACGGGCTGGCGCTCTCCGGCGGTTCGGCCTTCGGACTGGAGACCGGCGGCGGCGTGCAGGCCTGCCTTGCCGAACAGGGGCGCGGATTCGCCATCGGAGACGCGCGCGTGCCGATCGTGCCGGGCGCGGTGGTGTTCGATCTTTTGAACGGTGGCGACAAGGCATGGGGCCGCTTTTCGCCTTATCGCGATCTCGGCTTCGAGGCGGCAATGAGCGCCACGGGCGGTAGCTTCGCGCTGGGCAATGCGGGCGCGGGATATGGCGCGACCACCGCTAATTTCAAAGGCGGCCTTGGCTCCGCGTCGGCGACCACGCTTGGCGGCATCAATATCGCGGCGCTGGCCGTGGTCAACGCGGTCGGCACCGTCACCGTCGGCGACGGCCCCTGGTTCTGGTCCGCGCCTTTTGAGCAGAACGGCGAATTCGGCGGCCGTGGCCTGCCGCAGACCTTCACACCCGACATGCTCGCGCCTCGCCTGAAGGGCGCCGATCGCGCCAGCGCCGGCGAGAACACCACGCTCGTCGTCGTCGCAACCGACGCGGCGCTGACCAAGCCGCAAGCCCGGCGGCTTGCGATCCTCGCGCAGACCGGCTTTGCGCGCGCGATCTATCCAGCCCATGCGCCGCTCGACGGCGACATCGTGTTCGCCATATCGCTTGGGAATAAGCCGGTCGATCCCCTGTATGGCCTGACGCAACTCGGGATGGAGGCCGCCAACGTGGTTGCACGCGCCATCGCGCGCGGCGTTTACGAGGGACGCGCCCTGCCCTTTGCGGACGCGCTGCCCGCATGGCGAGATCGCCACGGCGCCTGATATCTGAATCATCGATACAACACTTCGCGATATTTTCTCTATATCATATATTTTATTTACATCTTAAATCGGAAGCCGTAAGAGACAACCCTTTTTGCGGAGTCGAACATGGCTTTTACCTTGCGAAGCATTTGCGCCGGGCGGCGGCTCTATATTGCCGCCTCAATGGCAGGCATCGGCATCGGAGCCATCTCCGCTATCGCATTGACGAGGCTGCCGCCGCTCACAACCCACCGCATCACCGCGCCACTCAACAGTGCGGCAACCGCTCTCCCCGACCCGATCGGGAGTCTGCCTGATCTCCCCAAACTCCTGACGTCCAGACCACCTCAAAAATGGAGCATCCTTGGCGGCGCCCTGCTCGACAGCGGCTTGCCTGCACTCGCTGTGCCGGCTCTCGAACAGGCGGTCGCCGACGACCGGACCAACACGTCTCTGCGCGCGGCTCTTGGCGAGGCTCTGGCACTTTCCGATCATGGGAAAATCAGCGAGCGGGCGCGAATTGAGTTTGAGGACGTCCTGCAAGCAAACCCGAACGATCTCGTGGCCCGCTTCTATATGGCTCACTGGATGTTGCAGAACGGCAAGCCAAAACCCGCGCTCGTCAAGTTCGTCGGATTGATGCGCACTGTCGGAAACGATCCGCTGTGGTACGCGCGGCTGTGGCAAATCATGCCTGAAGCCGCCCAACAGGTCGGAGTCAGCCGATTAGCGCTTGAAGCCTTGTGCGTTGCCGGAATGTGAAACGAAAAAACATCGTGGCCCGAAATATTTTATCGGGAAGATCGTTAAAACATATATTTTAAATATTGCTTTGGAACAATAACAGTGACAGGGTGCGTTTCATCAAATTCGATTTGGGGATCGATCATGAAACATCCTTCCACATCTTCGGGGGCCTGACAGGAAGCGTCCGGCAGCCTTCCTCTCCCTGCCGGGCGCTTTCTGACGGTCTCGTCACAAAACACCTATTATAAATGTATCTTAAAGGCTCGCCATGACTGCCTACGGACGACGCTTGCCTATCGCTACCCTCCTCTCTGCCGTTATCGCCTCGGGGCTGACGATGCTTGTCTCCCCTGCCATCGCGGAAACCCGCCATTTCTCGATGACGATCGAGGACACCATCCTCACGCTGGTGGATAAGCAGACCTTCCACACATTCTCGTTCAACGGCCAGACTCCGGGACCGTTGATTCACGTCAAGGAAGGCGACGATCTCGTCATCGACGTCGAGAACCAGACCACGCTGCCGCACACGATCCATTGGCACGGCATGTTCCAGCGCGGAAGCTGGAAGAACGACGGCGTTCCGGATACGACACAACCCGCGATCGCGCCCGGCGAAACCTTCACCTATCGCTTCAAGGCCGAACCTTCCGGCACGATGTGGTACCACTGCCACGTCAACGTGAACGAGCATGTCGCGATGCGCGGCATGTGGGGACCTCTGATCGTCGATCCGAAAGACCCGCCCGCGGTCGAGAAGGAAGTCACCAAAGACTACATCATGATGTTCTCGAGCTGGGTCTCCCAGTGGGCGAACAAGCCCGGCCAGGGCGGCATTCCCGGCGACGAACCTGACTTCTTCACCGTCAACGGCAAGGCATTTCCCGACACCCAGCCGCTGCGCATCAAGCAAGGCGACGTCATCCGGATTCGCCTGATCGGCGCGGGAGACGAACTGCACTCGATCCACATCCATGGGCATGACTTCGAAGTCTATGCCAAGGACGGACGGCCGCTCGCCAACCCCTATCTCGCCGACACCATCCTGTTCGGCCCCGGCGAGCGCTACGACCTGATTCTTCGCGCCGACAATCCCGGCATCTGGATGGTTCACGATCACATCGATCGCCACACCGTGAACGGCAAGTCGCCGATGGGCGGCATGATGACCACCATCGAATACGAGGAAATCCCGGTGAAGGAGCAGTCCTTCTACACCTGGAAGAACAAGCAATTCGTGCCCGACTTCTACTACGAGGAATCGCTGAAGAAGCCGCTCGGCATGTACGAAAGCTCCGCGTTCAAGGGAGTGCCGGCACCCTAGTGCCGAATGAGGAAAACCAAGATGAAATACAAACTGCCTTTGGCAAGCGCGGTGCTGACCGTGGCTCTGCTCAGCGGGGCTCATGCCGCCGACAAGCTCGACGCCAGTTGCGCCTCATGCCACGCTCTCACCAAGCCGACAGATACGTCCCTCGAACGGCTGATGTCCCGCAAGGGGCCCGACCTCTGGTACGCCGGCAGCAAATTCAATGCCGACTGGCTGGTGGCCTGGTTGCAGGATCCCAAGCCGATCCGCCCGGCGGGCTATCCCTATTTCAAGACGATCATGGAAGGGCCTGAGCACGATGTGCCGGACCCATCCAAAATCACTCCGCACCCCAAGCTCACGAAGGCCGCCGCGGAAAGTGCCGCTGCCGCGCTGATGACGTTGAAAGCGCCGGACCTCGTGCCCGCGGGCACCTTCAAGGGCGACACCGGCGGCGCGCGCATGGGCGCGCTTGCCTTCACCAAATTGCGTGGCTGCGTCACCTGTCATCAAGGCGAAAACGGGCAAGGCGGTTTTTCGGGACCTGAACTCACCGATGCCGGCGCGCGGCTGCAACCTGACTTCATCGCTGCCTACACCATCGATCCGCAGAAATTCGATCCGCACATCTGGATGCCGACTCTCAGCCTGAAGGATCAGGACATCCAGCGGATCACCGCATACCTGTCGATACAAGGCCGGGGAGACAAGAAATGAGCAGCTTCGCGAAACATCCGGCTCCCACGTCACGGCCATGGAAAAGCCTCGTGCTTGTTCCCGCGCTTGCCGCCGCCGCCCTGCTTCTCACCCCGGAGACCGGCCGCGCCGATCCGCCGATCGATCAGGTCTACAACGTCTATTGCGCACAGTGCCACGGCCTCAAGCGCAACGGCACCGGCGTCAACCTCCCCGGCCTCTCGGTTCGTCCGCGCGACCACACCGACAGCAAGGGCATGGGCGATACGCCTGACGAGGAGCTGTTCAAGGCGATCAAGGAAGGCGGCCTCGCGGTCAACAAGTCCGTGTTGATGCCGAGCTGGGGCGCGGTCCTGTCGGACAAGCAGATCACCGAAATGGTGAAGTACCTCAGAACGGTCTGCCATTGCGGCAAGTGATCTTGCACGCAACGACAAAAACGGAATCAGTTTTATAAAGGAGCATACGATGAACAGAACTTTGCGGGCCGCGCTGATGGCAGGCGGCGTGGTGGCGATAGCGGCTTGCGCGAGTGCTATCACCAGCGATGCCGAGGCCAAGATCGTCAAGGTCAACCTCACGGCCAAGGAGACCATGGTGCCGATCGACAATGAGGGCCACAAGGCGATCGGCTGGACCTATGACGGCCAGATTCCCGGCCCCGTGGTCCGCGCTACCGAAGGCGATACCATCGAGTTCACGCTGACCAACGATCCGGGTAACAAGAACTCGCACTCCATCGACTTCCATGCCGCGCGTGCGGATGTTCTCACCGAGTTCGCGCCGATCAAGCCCGGCGAGACCAAGACGTTCACCTTCACGGCCGACAACCCCGGAGCGTTCTTCTACCATTGCGGCGCCGATCCGATGATTCAGCATATCGCGCGCGGCATGATCGGCGCGATCATCATCGATCCGAAAGATCCGAACGCGATGCCAAAGGCCGATCGCGAATATATCCTGGTCGAGCACCAGACCTTCGACAATCCGGAAGACGTCAAGGGCATGATGGCCAACAACTGGCAGCACGACGCGTTCAACGCCGTCCCCTTCCAGTACGACCCGGTGCATGACGTCAACGCCACGCAAACGCTCGAAGCAAAGCCGGGCGAGCGCGTGCGCGTCTACCTCATCAACGCGGGCCCGAACGAATTCTCCGGCTTTCATCCGATCGCGGGCATCTGGGATCGCGTCTACCCGTCAGGCAATCCGAAGAACGTGCTGGTCGGAATGCAGAACTTCACCGTGGCTCCCGGCGATGCCGCGACCTTCGACATCATCTCCCCGAAGGAAGGCGCCTATGCCCTCGTGAACCACTCGATGCGCGCCGCCCTTTCCGGCTCCATTGCGGTGATCATGTTCAGTAACAAGGCCGATCCTTCGATGGGCCATGGCGACAAGATCCTTCCGAGAATGTAACTGCGTCCCCGGAAGGATCATGGCCCGGCGAGATCTCCGACCCTCCCGCCGGGCCTCTTATTTTGAGCTTTCCGTTTTGAACTTCGCAGCATCCGGCGCGTTATCTCTCCGAGAGGAGAGCGCCATGCCTTCGACCGCCATCCGCCGCATCATGTACGACCCGATCGATCGGGATTTGTGGGTTACGTTCGTGTCCGGCCGTGAGTACGTTTATTTCGACGTTCCGCCGGAGAAATTCTCCGCATTCAGCCATGCCGAATCACGCGGCGGATTTTTCAACCGTGAAATCCGCGATCGCTACGCCTACCGCGAAGTCACCGCCTTGCATCGTCAGGCGAGTTAACAAAACGGGTTCCCGATACAAGCGCGGCAGGTGGTAACGATCTGACGTCAAATCTGAACGGCCTACACTTCTTCCCGTAGAATTTAAGGTTAGCTTTCTGTTTCGATTGGCGAGGCTCCCTCATCTCTCCACGGTGCGTTGCGTGTGCAGACCGCGCACATCAACAGTGGAGCAAACGTCATGAAGAATATCCTGATCCTCGCCGCCACCGCAGTCGCTCTCGCGACAACGCCGAGCTTCGCCAAGGGTGGAGGCATCGGCATCGGCGCAAACGTGCTGACCGGCAAAGGCGGCGTCCTGGGCCTGCTGAACGGGCGCAGCGCGCTCGTCGTCAATACCTCCGTCACCACCGGCAAGGGTGGCGTGCTCGGGGCCGTGCTTGGCCGCGGCGGCATCCTCGGCGGTGGCCATGGCGGGGGCTGCGGCTGCGGTTACTGAGCGCGAGCCTGCGATAACGCGGATGGGAATTTCCCATCCGCACTCATATTTTCCGGTTTTGAGTTTTCTCTTTTTCCACCTCCTTTACGAGCGGCGAGAATTTCTTCGTGATCGACGATGACAGGATCAGCGCATCGGCCTTATCCCCGGAAATCAGAATGCCTCGCGCATAGGTCAGGTCGAGCCCCAGCGCATAATCATTGCCCAGATCGTAGGAGCCGCCGAACGCAACCGTTGCGGTCTGCGCATTAAATGGGGAATCGAGATAGCGTGTCGTCGCATACCCGGCTGCCACGCTCAGCGTGAGTTGTGACATGGCCGCCCATGACAGCTTGCCGGTATAGGCTGCATCGATGGTGATCGGCGAAATCGGGAACGTGGTCTCGTTGGCGCGCTTCCATGCGGTCAGATCCAGCGTCAACGCATCGCGGCGCCAATGCAGATGACCTTCATAAAGCAAGGTCTTCACATTGCTGAAATCGGGATCGTGCCAGGTGCCGCGCAACTGCGACAGCGATCCGGTGACGCTGAAATCCTTGTCGGCATATTTGGCGAAGACGAAAGGCTGAATGCGCTCGTTGTCGCGGCGATAGCCGAACACGTCGAACTCACGCGCATAGCGCCGCACCGACAAATTGACCGAGGTCCCGATCTCGAACTTGCCGCTGACATAGGCCACGCCGGGAATGAGCGTGCCGCGCAGATACTGCTCCGCTTCGGGCAAGAAATCCTGAAAGATGGCGTTGGTCTGGTTCAGGCTCGAACGCGCGCCCTCGCCCGTCGCGAACAGCTTGAATGAACCGACTTTCGCTTCGCCCTTGACGGACTGGACAAGGTCGGACGAACGCAGGTTATAGGTACTGACATCGGAAATCGTCGTCACCGAACTGATGTTCAGATCGTCGTTCCCGAGCATTCCGCGGATGATGACCTTGCCGCTCAGGCCGGGCGTCGCCTGCGGATTGGCGTATTGGGTCTGGCTCGCTTCCGCCGCAATCCCAAGACTCGTATCGCCATCCTTGCGTGCTGCCGCCATCGAGGCATCGGTTCCGACGAAGGCCGAGCCGCCGATACCGTTGCCGGTGGAGAATTGCGGATTGGAATCGAAGCCGCCACGCAGACGCAGCGAGGCGACGAATTCATCGCCTGCCCATGCGGGATGAAGCGCCGCGATCCCCAGACTCCCGCACAACAACGCTTTCCGCAACATCACGCCCCACCACGCGAACACCATGGGCATTACGCGGCGGCATCGTTAGCGAGACATGAAAATCGCCCGATGTCACGTATTGCTACGTAAGCATCGGGCGCACTGGTACCGCGTGTGTGTGCGTACGGGGTGGTGAGCTAGACGCGTATTCTACGCGCTAGACTTTGACAGACGAACTCGCCGCATTGGAGACCGCCTGAGACTGCGACTGGATCAGTTTCTCGATCAGATTGTAGGACGAAGCCGCGCTGGATGAGCCGGCACTCGAAGCCACACTGGTCGAAGTGACCTTCGAGCCGTCGGAATAGGTCAGCGTCGTGGTGACAGAACCATCGGAATTGGTCGTGGTGCTCGTCGTGGCCCCGTCGACCGATTGCGACAAGGCATCGGCAAGGCCTCCTCCTCCGCCGCCGCCGCCATGTCCGCCATGGGCGTGATGACTGCCACCGGACTTCCTGGTTTGCAGCGCGCTGGCCAATTCATTCATGCTGACGGAGCCGTCGCCATCGGTGTCGAGCTTGGCGAACACATTATCGGCCGCCGCGACATTGGTGCCGCCCGCACCGAGCTGCTGCTCGAATTCCGATTTGGAGATCGAACCGTCGCCATTGACGTCGATCTGCGAAAACAGATCCTTCATCGCGTCCGAGGACGACGTCGAGGCATTTGTCGCCGAGGGCGATTGCGCCGCCAGCAGCGCGTTCCACGTATCAGGCGACAAGGCTCCGCTCTGCCCCCAATTCGAGGCGGCCGAGGATGTCGCCGATGCCGACGTGCTGGATGAAATGCTGAAAGGATTTGAATTCTGGGTGACCCCGGTCGTCGTCTTTGCGGACGATGATTTCGACGACGTCAGCGACGACAACAGATCGAGCGCCGTGGATGCGGCACCTGCCAAAGCCAGATACATGGCCATACTCCCTCCGCCGCGCATGCGCGGCCCTACAGGAGTTCCAGCAATTGTCGTGCCGGACCAAAATGCCCGGAAAATCGATATTTTTGGACAAGACGGCGCGGCTTGATCCGGCAAAAGCTGCCGTCGAGGGGCAGAAAATGCCGTGCAGACCGGCCTTTAGGGGTCATTCCCGTTTTGCACCGGAGCTTGAGGCATGATAGCGAAACGCCATCCGCCACGGATGAATTAAAGCCCAGCCATGTCCCAGCCGTCCGCTCACCGCCCGCTGATTATCGCGCCATCGGTTCTCGCCTCCGACTATGCCCGGCTGGGTGAGGAAGTCCGCGCCGTCGATACCGCCGGGGCCGACTGGCTGCACTTGGACGTGATGGACGGCCATTTCGTGCCGAACATTTCCTACGGGCCGGACGTCATCAAGGCGATGCGCCCGCACAGCAACAAGATCTTCGACGCGCATCTGATGATCGCGCCCTGCGACCCTTATCTTGAGGCATTCGCCAAGGCGGGCTGCGACCACATCACCGTCCACGCCGAGGCAGGTCCCCATCTGCACCGCTCGCTGCAAGCGATTCGCGCGCTCGGCAAAAAGGCCGGTGTCGCGCTCAATCCGGCGACGCCCGCAAACGTCATCGAATATGTGCTCGACCTCATCGACATCGTGCTGGTGATGTCGGTCAATCCGGGATTCGGCGGCCAGTCATTCATTCCCGCCGTGCTGGAGAAGATCACTACCATCCGCGCGATGTGCGCAGGCCGCCCGATCGATATCGAGGTTGATGGCGGCGTGACTGCGGACAATGCAGCGCAGATCGCCGCCGCTGGCGCGAATGCGTTCGTCGCAGGCTCCTCGGTGTTCCGTGGCGGCACGTTCGAACATTACAAGGCCAACATTTCGGCGATCCGCTTCGCCGCCGCCACCGCGCGCGGCGAAGCGATCTGATCGAAGCCGGGACAATCCGGCGCGATACAGGCACGACAGAAGACGATAGGACGTTTCGATGATTCCACGCTATTCCCGCCCCGAAATGACCTCCATCTGGGAGCCCCAGACCCGTTTCCAGATCTGGTTCGAGATCGAGGCCCATGCCGCAGACGCGCTGGCTGAGATCGGCACGATCCCGAAGGAGGCGGCGAAGAAGGTCTGGGAAAAAGCCAGGGGCGTGACCTTCAATGTGGATCGCATCGACGAGATCGAGCGCGAGACCAAGCACGACGTCATCGCCTTCCTCACCCATCTGGCGGAAATCGTCGGCCCCGAAGCGCGCTTCGTGCATCAGGGCATGACCTCGTCGGACGTCCTCGACACCTGCCTGAATGTCCAGCTTGCGCGCGCCGCCGATCTTTTGATCGCCGATATCGACCGCGTGCTTGCGGCGCTGAAAACGCGCGCGTTCGAACACAAGCTCACGCCGGTGATCGGCCGCTCGCACGGCATCCATGCCGAACCGGTCACCTTCGGCCTCAAGCTCGCTTACGCCTACGCCGAGTTCGACCGCAACCGCGCCCGCCTCGTCGCCGCGCGCAAGGAAATCGCGACCTGCGCCATCTCCGGCGCGGTCGGCACCTTCGCGCAGATCGATCCACGCGTGGAGGCCCACGTCGCCAAGGCGATGGGGCTGACTGTCGAGCCAATCTCGACGCAGGTGATTCCGCGCGACCGCCACGCAATGTTCTTCGCGACTCTCGGCGTCATCGCCGCATCGATGGAACGTCTCGCCATCGAAATCCGTCACATGCAGCGCACCGAAGTGCTGGAGGCCGAGGAATTCTTCTCGCAAGGGCAGAAGGGCTCCTCCGCGATGCCGCACAAGCGCAACCCGGTGCTGACCGAAAACCTCACCGGCCTGTCGCGCATGGTCCGTGCCTACGTCACGCCCGCGCTGGAGAATGTCGTGCTCTGGCACGAGCGTGACATCTCGCACTCCTCCGCTGAACGGATGATGGGCCCCGACGCCACCGTGACGCTGGACTTCGGGCTCAACCGCCTCGCGGGGGTGATCGAGAAGCTGCTCGTTTACCCTGAGAACATGCAGAAGAACCTCGACCGCCTCGGCGGCCTCGTCCACTCGCAGCGGCTGCTGCTGGCGCTCACCCAAAAGGGCGCCTCACGCGAAGACGCCTACAAGCTCGTACAGCGCAACGCGATGCCGGTCTGGCGCGGCGAAGGCGACTTCCAGTCACTTCTGAAAAAGGATGAGGACGTTAAAAAGTACTTGTCCGACAAGGAGATCGAGGAGCAATTTGATCTCGCCTATCACTTTAAGCACGTCGATACGATCTTCAGCCGGGTGTTCGGAAAAGCCTGAACGGGATAGCCACGCGCAGACACGACGCCGGATCGCTTACTGCGCCCTGCCGTCAATCATCCGCTCCAGCACGCCATCCTTCCTGATGAAGCGATGGTAGAACGCAGCGAGCACATGCAGCGCAATCAGCGCCAGCAACACATAGGCCGCATAGATGTGCCAGTGCTCGTAAAAGCCCGAGGCAGCCCGGTTCTCGACCGTAAACTGCGGCACCCGGAACAGGCCGAAGAAATCAGCATAGTCCGGCTTGTGCGCGCCTGAATGCGCCCAGCCCAGCGTCACCACCACGAGGGTCAGCACATAAAGCGCTCCCTGGTTGAGGCGCGCGAACATTCCTTCCCAGGCTTGCGTGCCGGCGGGCAGCGCCGGGGTCGGATTGAGGACTTTCCAGATCAGCCGCAGCGCCGTGAACAGCAGCACGAGATAGCCGATGTCGGCATGGATCGAACGATAGAAAAAACGGTCCGCCCGCGCCGGAAAATTGTTCATCCACCAGCCATAGGCAATCATGCCGATGATGACGATGCCGAGCCCCCAATGAAACGCCCGCGCCACCGCGCCCCAGGATCGTGTCGTGTTCAGCATATCGTCCGCCACCGGTTAAACCGACGAGAAGCCATAGAAGAACGGCAGCAACAAGCGGGCTGCCAAGTAACGGCTTGGAATCACTCTAAATAAGAGTATAGCGTTATCCCGCGCAGGGTGAAGCCATCAGCCTGTGCAACTCATTCCTAACCAACGGCCAGCTATATTCTTTTCGTGTCGAGATCGCCCGCCATCCTCGTATTCGATTCCGGCCTTGGCGGCCTGACGGTGCTGCGCGAAATCACCACGGCCCGCCCCGACGCCGCCTACACCTATGTCGCCGACGACGCCTTCTTCCCCTACGGCCGACATGAGGAAAGCGCGATTATCACGCGCGTCGTGCCGCTGATCGGCGACCTGATCGAGCATCACACCCCCGATCTCGTCGTCATCGCCTGCAACACCGCCTCGACGCTGGTGATGGATCATCTGCGCAAGGCCTATTCCGTTCCCTTCGTCGGCACAGTGCCCGCGATCAAACCCGCCTGCGCCTCCTCGAAGACGAAGCGTGTCTCCGTGCTCGGCACGCGCGGCACGGTGAAGCGCGAGTACACCAGAAAGCTGATCGCCGATTTCGCGCACGATTGCGAGGTGACGCTCGTCGGCGCGGGAAACCTCGCCACATTGGCCGAGGCCGCCTTGCGCGGCGAGAGCGTGAGCGACGACGCCATCCTCGCCGAGATTTCGCCCTGCTTCATCGAGGGCTCTCCGCGCACCGACACCGTGGTACTGGCCTGCACTCATTATCCGCTGCTGCTGGAGCAGATTCGCCGGATCGCACCCTGGCCAGTGGACTGGATCGACCCCGCCCCCGCCATCGCGCGGCGCGTCGAAAGCCTGCTCAAGAAATTCGAAAGCGAGAATATTCCAGCGCCCGCGAAATTTTTATTCACATCGGGCAAGCCTCCCTCGTCCGTGCTGACGAAGGCGCTACAACCGTTCTTCGGCGCACAGGCGCTGGATCACGCCTAAGTTCTTTTGCTTCCTTTCATCGCGCTGCTAGCCTTCGTGCATCTGCCCCGAGAGAGGGCAGCATGAGGGAGAGTGTCCATGTTGAAGGGTACGATACTTTGTTGTTCGATCGCGCTGGCCGGCATGAGCATGGCCAATGCCCAGACAGCCATGACGCCGGCTCCGGCGGCCTCAGCCATCAAACGCACGCCGTTGCAGGATGTCGATTTTCCGGCTGGTTACCACGTCGTCGAGGCGATCGCGGAAATTGCCGCGGGAACCGCGAGCGCAGGCCGCCACACCCATCCCGGCTTTGACGTCAGCTATGTGCTGGAGGGGGAAGGCACGCTCATCGTCGACGGCAAGCCGGATCAGGCGCTGAAACCCGGCGTCGTCATCCAGGTGCCTCCCAATGTCCCCCATGACGTCAAGGTAGCTCCCGGCAAGCCCTTAAAATTGCTCGGAATTTACATTGTCGAGAAGGGCAAGCCGGTCGCCTCCCCGGCTCCCCTGAAGTAAAATCGAGGGCTGGATTTTCGACGCCGCCAAGGCCTCAAACATTTGACTTGGCGGCGCTTTTTCCTTAAGAACACCCCTGCTCGCGGGCCGTTTCGGCCCGCGTTGTGTTTCGCGACCCGTGGTTTTCCCTGTCATGCTTATGGGGACGGCCTGTCGGTATCCGGGATATCCCGGTTACACAGGAGGGCGCGTTTCCTCAAAACTCAAACTTTAAAGAGGACGCGATGACTAAGCGCAGTGAGGCGAAGTATAAAATCGATCGCCGTATGGGCCAGAACATCTGGGGCCGCCCGAAGAGCCCCGTCAACAAGCGCGAATACGGCCCCGGCCAGCATGGCCAGCGCCGCAAGGGCAAGCTCTCCGACTTCGGTACGCAGCTCCGCGCCAAGCAGAAGCTCAAGGGCTATTACGCCAACATTTCCGAGCGTCAGTTCTACGCCGTGTATGTCGAGGCGACCCGTCTCAAGGGCGACTCGGGCGAGAACCTGATCGGCCTCCTGGAGCGCCGCCTCGATGCGGTGGTCTATCGCGCCAAGTTCGTGCCGACGATGTTCGCCGCACGCCAGTTCATCAACCACGGCCACATCAAGGTGAACGGCCAGCGCGTCAACATTTCGAGCTACAAGGTCAAGGTCGGCGACGTGATCGAGGTGAAGGACGCCTCCAAGCAGCTCGCCACCGTGCTGGAAGCCAACCAGCTCGCCGAGCGCGACGTGCCGGACTTCATCGAAGTCGATCACGGCAAGCAGACCGCGAAATTCACGCGCGTTCCGAACCTGTCGGAAGTCCCCTTCCCGGTTCAGATGGAGCCGCACCTCATCATCGAATTCTATTCGCGCTAATTCACGCGCGAGACTGCAAAATCAAAAGGCCGCCTCATCGGGCGGCCTTTTTCTTGGCGTCCATTTACTTTACTTCCATGCGCCGTTCGTTTCCGGCGCGAAGGGCGACTAACCCGCCGCCTGGCGCACCGAGACGCCCTTGTCGGAAAACATCTTCTGCAATTCGCCGTTCTGGAACATCTCGCGGACGATATCGCAGCCGCCGACGAATTCACCCTTCACGTAAAGCTGGGGGATGGTCGGCCAGTTGGAATATTCCTTGATGCCGTTGCGCAGATCGGTCGAGTCGAGAACGTTCAGGCCCTTGTAGGGGACGCCGACGTGATCGAGGATCTGGACGACCTGTCCTGAAAACCCGCATTGCGGAAACTGCGGCGTGCCCTTCATGAACAGCACGACATCGTTCGACTTCACTTCACTTTCGATAAATTGCTCGATGCTCATCGTCATATCCCTTGGCGCGGGTCCAGCCTCCGATGTCAGGATCACGGGCAGGCTGCCGCCTCGCCTATATATGTAGCCAGAATCGCACGTCCATCCAACGAAATCGCACCCAAAAAGCGGGTTTTATACGGTCAGAACAGCGCATTTTCGCCAAATCACGCCGAAGTGTGCCGCGCCGGATAACAATCGCCTAGCGTGGGCGTAGATAAATTCATTCCGGAACATAACTGGCAAGGCACTGTTTCTTCCCCAAAACCGGAGATTTTCGTGACAAACCGAGCTTTCGTCGCCTCCGGCGAGTCCGTTGCGCCGGCGTTTCCCGAAACTTCCCTCTCCCGCACGCTTTCTAGTGCCTACCGCACGGTTCGCGGTGAAACCGAGCGGCGTGCAGCGCCGCTGTCCGCCGAGGACCAACTCGTCCAGTCGATGCCGGACGCGAGCCCGTCGAAATGGCACCGCGCCCATACCACATGGTTCTTCGAGCAATTCGTGCTCGGCCAGCATATGCCGGGCTACAAGGTCTTTCATCCCGACTACGCCTTTTTATTCAATTCGTATTACGTGAGCGCAGGGCCGCGCCACGCCCGCGCGCAACGCGGCCATCTGACGAGGCCGGGTGCGGAGGCCGTCACCGCCTATCGGCAATATGTCGATGCGCAGATGCTCGCCTTCCTCGAAAGCGCCAGCGCGGAGAAGTTGCGCGAGATCGCCCCGCTGATGGAGGTCGGTTTCAACCACGAGCAGCAGCATCAGGAGTTGATGCACACCGACATTCTCCACGCCTTCGCGCAAAATCCGATTCCTCCGGTCTATGATGAGAACTGGTCGCTTCCCGCCTCCCATCGCGGCGATGAGCCATGGTTCATGCTCAACGAAGGCATCCACACCATCGGCCATCAGGGCGACAGCTTCCATTTCGACAATGAAAAACCGCCGCACCGGGTTCTGGTCGGCCCGGTGAAGATCGCGCACCATCTCATCACCAACAGGGAATGGCTCGCCTTCATCAATGACGGCGGCTACCGCACCGCGACGCTGTGGCTGATGGATGGCTTCGCGGCTGTCGAACGCGAGGAATGGCAAGCACCCGGTCACTGGCGCAAAATCGATGGTGAGTGGCACATCATGACGCTCGCCGGGCTGAAGCCTATCGATCCCGACGCGCCGGTGTGCCACGTCAGCTACTACGAGGCCGACGCTTTCGCGCGCTGGAGCGGCAAGCACCTGCCGACCGAAATGGAATGGGAAGTCGCGGCGCGCGCCGGGCAACTCAACGACGCCCACGGCATCGTCTGGCAGTGGACCCGCTCGTCCTACGCGCCCTATCCCGGCTATCGCGCCATCGAAGGCGCGCTCGGCGAATACAACGGCAAATTCATGGTCAACCAGTACGTGCTGCGCGGTTCCTCGGTCGCAACCCCGGAAGGTCATGCGCGCGTGAGCTACCGCAACTTCTTCTATCCGCATCATCGCTGGCAATTCACCGGATTGCGGCTCGCGGATTATGTCACCTGAGCGCAACGCGCTTCACATTCAGATCTGCAAACGGAGTCACGCATGAATATTCATGTATCCGCGCGAGCTGAGCGTCGCGAACCCAGTTCTGTCGATCCGGCGTTCGCGCGGGATGCGGTTTCCGGGCTAAGCCAATACCCCAAGACAATTTCGCCGAAATATTTCTACGACAAGATCGGATCGCATCTGTTCGAGCGGATCACGCTGCTGCCGGAATATTATCCGACACGAACGGAGCTGCGCATTCTGCGCGAGCACGGGGCGGACATCGCGGATTCGATTCCTGAAAATGCGGCACTCGTGGAATTCGGAGCGGGTGCCACGACCAAGGTCCGACTGCTGCTGGAAACTTGCGAGTTCGGCGCTTACGTGCCGGTGGACATTTCGGGCGACTTCCTCGCGGAGCAAGCCAGGATACTCCGCGCGGATCATCCGCAACTCAAGGTCCATCCCGTCGCTGCCGATTTCACCACGGCCTTCCCGCTTCCCCACGAAATCCGGAACATGCCGAAGGTCGGATTTTTTCCCGGCTCGACCATCGGCAATTTCGACCCGGCGGATGCCGAAGCCTTCCTGCGCAACGCGCGCGGGATCCTCGGCCATGGTGCCGCGATGATCATCGGCGTCGATCTTGAAAAAGACGAGGACACCCTGCACGCCGCCTATAACGACGCGACCGGCGTAACCGCGAAATTCAACCTCAACGTACTGGAACGAATGAACCGCGAATTAGGTGCAAATTTCGATCCGGCGACTTTCGATCATCGCGCGCTCTACAATCACCACCTGCACCGCATCGAGATGCATCTGATCAGTCGGAAAGCGCACGCCGTCCGCATGCTGGGGCGCACTTTTTCGTTTGGGACCGACGAAAGCATCCACACCGAGTCGAGTTACAAATACAGCATCGCGCGCTTTCAGGAACTGGCGCGCCGTGCAGGATGGATGCCCGACAAGGTGTGGACCGACGCGCGGGACATGTTCTCGGTCCACGCGTTGCGCGCGGGTTAGGCTTCGGCGCGGTCCGCCCCACCGAGCGAGGCCGCTTCCCATGCCCCCACAACGATCAGGACGATGGCGACCAGTCCCGCCAATGCAAGTGGCGTGAGATACGGCGCGACGGCGAACAGAAGCACCAGCAGCGTTAGTCCGACCAGATGCGACAGTTGATAGATGCCGCGAATGACGTGCTTGAACAAAAGTGTGCCGAGGAGGAACAGCAGCGGCCCGCCGATGATGCTGAGCGATGCCTTCGCATCCATGTGCCCCTGCGGATGCGCCAGCAGTATTTCATCCCCGACCGCCGACACCACAATACCGAGCACGATCGGCAGATGCAGATAGGTGTAGGCGATGCGCGCGAACCGGCCGCTTTCCTCGGAATGGGTGATCTGCTTCGCGCCCGCCTCGACGCCGAGATGGAAATAGACCCACCACATCGCAATGCTGCCGATCAGACTGACCAGAAAAGCGGCGATCGTCACCGCCGACCATGAAATCTCGGAGAACGTCGCGCCCGTCACCACGATGGACTCACCGAGCGCTATGATGATGAATGACGCGCAGCGCTCCGCCATGTGGCCGCCTTCGACATCCCAATCCTGAAAAGACGAGGCTCCAAGTCCGGGCGTGCGAAACCTCATCGCCGGGCCTGCATATTCGATCGCCAGCGCCACGCTCCACAGCACCGGGCGCAGCGCGCCCTCGACAAGACCACCCGCGATCCAGAATACACCGCTACAGGCGAGCCAACTCGCGATGCGCCACAGGTTCATCCGCATCGCGGTTTCCGACGCAGGCACGGCCAGCGCCGAATACACCGTGCGGCCAACCTGCATGGCGACGAAGGCGAGCGCAAAGGCAAGTCCCCGGCTCTCGAACGCTTTCGGTATCGAGGTCGAGAGCAACAACCCCGCGATCATCATCGCGAACAGCATCAGCCGGGTCGGCGTGCGTTCGGGGTCGAGCCAGTTGGTGATCCAGGAGGTGTAGATCCACACCCACCACACCGCAAAAAACAGAATCAGAACCTGCAAGATGCCGAGCGGGGTGAAATGCGCGAGCAGCGTGTGCGAGATCTGGGTGATCGCGAACACGAAAACGAGGTCGAAGAACAGTTCGACATAGGTGACGCGATGATGCCCGTGCGGGTTTTTCTGCCGCAGAAAAGAGCGCGCCGCGTTCATGCCCGCGCCTCCGTTCTCAGCACGCTACTCCGGCACGCCGGTTTGCAGCGCCAGCGCATGCAGCACGCCGCCCATCTGGCCTTTCAGCGACTGATAGACGATCTGATGCTGCTGAACGCGAGACTTGCCGCGAAATGATTCCGAAATCACGGTTGCAGCGTAGTGATCGCCGTCGCCGGCGAGGTCGCGGATCGTGACTGTGGCATCGGGAATCGCCGCCTTGATCATGGTTTCGATGTCCCGCGCGTCCATAGGCATTCCAGAGTCTCCTCTCCAGCCCGCAGGCTGATGTCATACCAGATATGCCCGATTCTAGCGCCAACAAGCTATCCCGTCACGCGAGCAATTGCCGCAAACCGCCTCTGGTCCACCGCTCCGACCCCGCCAAATGGCCGCTTGAGAATTGCCGGGAACTTGCCGCGCTGCTATCGGAGGCCATGTCCGGACGAAACATCGCCCTCGATCGCACCCGCACCGCCCTGACGGTGCTGGTCGTCATTCATCACGCGGTCATCCCCTATACTTATTACGGGCACGCCGACGCGCAAACCTGGCTCGGCTTCGATGGCATTGTGCTTGCCAACGACAGCTTCTTCATGGCGGCGTTCTTCTTTCTGTCCGGCCTGTTCGTCTGGCCTAGCCTGCGCCGCAAATCGACAAGCCAGTTTCTGGGTGACCGCGCGCTGCGGCTGGCGCTGCCTTTCGCCGTGGCGGCGCTGGTGCTGATGCCGCTTGCCTATTACGCGCTCGAATTGCGCCGCCCCGATCACCTCGGCTTCGGTGCGTTCTGGTGGAAGACCGTCACCGTCGGGCCCTGGCCGAGCGGGCCGGTCTGGTTCGTCTGGGTGCTGCTGATGTTCGACGTGCTGGCTGCGACGATCTACCGGATCGCGCCAGATAGCCCCGCTCCCATCAACCGCCTGTCGCTTTCAGGATATGCGCGGCCGCTGGTATTTTTCATCGCCTTTGCCCTTGTGACGACGCTGGCCTACGTGCCGATGCGGCTGCATTTCGGCGTCAGCAAATGGTTCGAGTTCGGGCCGCTATCGGTGCAGGCGAGCCGCGTCCTGCTCTATGCGGCCTGTTTCATGTTCGGCGCAGGCATCGGCTACGCCCACCCCGAACGCGGCCTGCTCGGCGAAGGCAACGCTCTGACGCGGCAATGGGGCCGCTGGGCGCTGGCGGCGCTCGCCATCTACGGCGTGATCGTGGCGCTGGTGTATTACCGGCGCGGCATCCTTCCCGACCCCAACATACTGCCGCAATGGTGGGAGGTCGCCTATGCGGTCGCGTTTCCGCTGTTCAGCGCCGCGATGACCTTCGCGGTGCTGGCGTGGTTCATGCGCCGGGAGAATTCCCGTGCGCCGATGCTCGACGCCATGCAGTCGTCGGCCTACGGCATTTTCCTGATCCACTACGTCCCGGTGCTATGGATACAGCACTGGCTGCTCGGCCAGGACCTCTCCGCCTTCGGTAAGGCGGGACTATCGCTCGTCTTCGGACTTGGCGTGAGCTGGCTCGCGACGCTGGCGCTGCGCCGCCTGCCCGGCGCGAAGCGGGTGCTGTAGGCAGGCTTTATTCGTGGCCCGCCATGTAATTCGGTAGCCAGCTCTCAAAGCCTTCCTTGAGCTTTGAGATCGCAACAGGCGCTTCGCCCTCAATGGCGATTGCATCGCCGCCGGTCTTGCCGATCTCGGCGCACGGCACGCCGACCGCCTTGAGCTTGCTCATCACGGTGAGCAGATGCTCGACCGGCACGGTGACGATGTAGCGCGCCTGATCTTCGCCGAACCAGAACGCATGCGGCAGCGTCTGCTCGGGTGCTGCATCCAGCATCGCGCCGATGCCGCTGGCCATCGCCATTTCCGCGAGCGCGACCAGCAGGCCGCCGTCGGAGACGTCATGCACGGCGGTGGCGGTGCCGCTCTTGATCATGCCGCGCACCACGTCGCCATTGCGCTTCTCGGCGGCGAGATCGACCGGCGGCGGCGCGCCCTCTTCCCGCCCGCAGATGTCGCGCAGATAGACCGACTGGCCGAGCCAGCCTTGGGTGTCGCCGATCAGAAGGATCGCCTCGTCGGCGGCCTTGAACGCGAGCGTCGCCGACTTCTGGAAGTCATCGAGCAGCCCGACGCCGCCGATGGAGGGCGTCGGCAGGATGCCGCGCCCGTTGGTCTCGTTGTAGAGCGACACGTTGCCGGACACGATCGGGAAATCCAGCGTGACGCAGGCGTCAGCGATGCCCTTCAGACAGCCGACAAGCTGCCCCATGATCTCGGGCCGCTCCGGATTGCCGAAATTGAGATTGTCGGTGATGGCGAGCGGCTTGCCGCCGACTGCCGTGATGTTGCGCCAGGCTTCCGCCACCGCCTGCTTGCCGCCCTCGATGGGATCGGCCTCGCAATAACGCGGGGTCACATCGACAGTCAGCGCGAGCGCCTTCGGGCCGTCGAGCACGCGCACCACCGCCGCGTCGCCACCCGGACGCTGCACGGTGTTGCCGCCGATGACGTGATCGTATTGCTCCCACACCCACCGCTTCGAACACAGTTCCGGCGTCGCGATCAGCTTCACCAGCGCGTCCGTCACCGGCATCGGCGCCTTCACGTCGCGCGCGTGGATCGTCGGCAGCGGCTCGCTGGCGACATGCGGGCGGTCGTACAGCGGCGCTTCGGATTCCAGTTCCTTGATCGGCAGGTCCGCCATCACGTCGCCGCCATGCTTGACGACGAAACGCTGGCTCGGCGTGGTGTAGCCGACGATGGCGAAGTCGAGGCCCCACTTCTTGAAGATCGCTTCCGCCTGTTTTTCCTTCTCGGGCTTGAGCACCATGAGCATGCGCTCTTGCGACTCCGAGAGCATCATCTCGTATGCGCTCATGCCGATTTCGCGGGTCGGCACCGTATCGAGATCGAGATCGACGCCGAGATCGCCCTTCGCGCCCATCTCGACGGCCGAGCATGTGAGGCCCGCGGCACCCATGTCCTGGATCGCCACGACGCAGCCTGCTTCCATGATTTCGAGGCAGGCTTCCAGCAGCAGCTTCTCCGCGAACGGATCGCCGACCTGCACGGTGGGGCGCTTCTCGTCGCTCGCGTCGTCGAATTCGGCGGAGGCCATGGTCGCGCCGTGGATGCCGTCTCGGCCGGTCTTCGAGCCGAGATAGACGATCGGCATGTTCACGCCGGAGGCCGCCGCATAGAAAATCTTGTCGGCTTCCGCGAGACCGACCGCCATCGCGTTGACGAGGTTGTTGCCGTCGTAACGGGTGTGGAAGCGCATCTGGCCGCCGACCGTCGGCACGCCGAACGAATTGCCGTAACCGCCGACGCCCGCGACCACGCCGGAGACGAGGTGCCGTGTCTTGTGATGTTCCGGCGCGCCGAAGCTCAACGCATTCAGGCAGGCGATCGGGCGCGCGCCCATGGTGAACACATCGCGCAGGATGCCGCCGACGCCCGTGGTCGCGCCCTGATACGGCTCGATGTAGCTCGGGTGATTGTGGCTCTCCATCTTGAAGACCACGGCAAGCCCGTCGCCGATATCGATCACGCCCGCGTTTTCGCCCGGCCCCTGGATCACCCACGGCGCTTTCGTCGGCAATCCGCGCAAATGGATGCGCGAGGATTTGTACGAGCAATGCTCGTTCCACATCGCCGAGAAGATGCCGAGTTCGGTGAAGGTCGGCGTGCGGCCCAGCAGTTTCAGGATGCGCTCGTACTCATCCGGCTTGAGGCCGTGCGACGCGATCAGTTCGGGCGTGATGGCAGGCTCGTTACGCAAGGGCTTGGTCACGCCGCTTTCTCCAGATGCGCAGCAAGGCCGGCGAACAGGCCGCGGCCATCGGTGCAGCCCATCACCTCTTCGACGTGGTTCTCGGGATGCGGCATCATGCCGAGCACATTGCCCTTCTCGCTGACGATGCCCGCGATGGACGCCGCCGCGCCGTTGAAATTATGCAGGTCGCCGACATCGCCATCCGCCGAGCAGTAGCGATAGAGCACGCGGCCATCGCCCTCGAGACGCTTCAGCGTCTCGGCGTCGGCGGCATAGTTGCCCTCGCCATGCGCCACCGGCACGCGGATCACCTGCCCGGCATTGTAGCCGCGCGTGAACGGCGTATCAGAGCGCTCGACACGCAGATGCACGTCGCGGCAGACGAATTGCAGCCGCGCATTGCGCATCAGGATGCCGGGCAGCAGGCCGCTCTCGCACAGAATTTGAAAACCGTTGCAGACGCCGAGCACAAGGCCACCCTTGGCCGCGAAGGCGCGCACCGCATCCATCACCGGCGAGCGGGCCGCAATCGCGCCGCAGCGCAGATAGTCGCCATAAGAGAAGCCGCCGGGAATGACGACGAGATCGGTGCCCTTCGGCAACTCGGTGTTGCCATGCCAGACCATTTTCGGCTCGTGGCCGGAAACGAGCTTCAGCGTGCGCGCCATGTCGCGCTCGCGATTGATGCCGGGAAAAACGAGGACGGCTGATTTCATGTCAGTGCGTGTCAAATTCGGTTAGTGACGTACCATATTCAAGGGCGGCATATAGTTCCAGAAGATACTGATCTACCGGATCATGAACGATCAAAAACTTGATCTTGCAAGATCGCAATCGAGCAAGCTGCTTCTCAAATTCATTGCGGAAGGTTGACTCCGCAAAAAGAGCTGAACGCGAGCCCGTCGATTTATAACTTGCTTTTAGATTGCCAGTTGTTCTCCGCGCCTCTTTAAATGCAAAAGAGGCGCTGTAATGGCTTGAACTGATGTGACCTGCAACACGCTGCCTTAGATTGCGTGTTCTGCCCACATGAATTGCACGATCTTCTTCCAAAAACACATAAATGGCAGGGGATTTTGGATAACCTGCACCCGCCAGAAGCCGAGCTTCCTGATTGTTGAGCGAATGAAAAAGTTCTTTCATCCGAACAATCCGTCGCTCAAACTCTGAGTTCATGAACTAGCCCAGAACCTCGACGCGATAATTCTCGATCACCGTGTTGGCGAGCAACTTGTCGGCAGCAGCCTTGACTGTAGCCTCGGCCTTCGCCTTGTCGCCGCTCTCGATCTCGATGTCGAACACCTTGCCCTGCCGCACGCTGGCGATGCCATCGACGCCAAGCGATTTCAGCGCGCCCTCGATGGCCTTGCCCTGCGGATCGAGAATACCGTTCTTCAGCGTAACCGTGACGCGCGCTTTCATTTTGTCCTCGTCATTCCGGACAAGCCGCGCAGCGGTTCGATCCGGAATCTCGTCGATAACATCTGGATTCCGGGTCCGCGCGCAAAACGCGCGCGTCCCGGAATGACGTGTTTGAAATCAGCCCTTCACCAACACCGGGCCGGAGCCTGCGGGGCGCTCGTTGTCGATCAGAATGCCAAGACGCTTGGCAACCTCGGTATAGGCTTCGAGCAAACCACCGAGATCGCGGCGAAAGCGATCCTTGTCCATCTTCTCGTTCGACTTGATGTCCCACAGCCGGCAAGAATCCGGAGAAATCTCGTCGGCGACGACGATACGCATCATCTCGTTTTCGTAGAGGCGGCCGCATTCCATCTTGAAATCGACGAGGCGGATGCCGACGCCGAGGAAGACGCCCGAGAGGAAATCGTTGACGCGAATGGCGAGCGCCATGATGTCGTCGATCTCCTGCGGCGTCGCCCAGCCGAACGCGGTGATGTGTTCTTCGGACACCATCGGGTCGCCGAGCTGATCGTTCTTGTAATAGAACTCGATGATCGAGCGCGGCAGTTGCGTGCCTTCCTCGATACCAAGGCGCTGCGACAGCGAGCCCGCGGCGACATTGCGGACCACAACCTCGAGCGGCACGATCTCGACCTCACGGATCAACTGCTCGCGCATGTTGAGCCGCTTGATGAAATGCGTCGGCACGCCGATCTCGTTCAGATGCTGGAAAACGTATTCCGAGATCCGGTTGTTGAGGACGCCCTTGCCCTCGATGATCTGGTGTTTCTTGGCATTGAACGCGGTGGCGTCATCCTTGAAATGCTGAATCAGGGTGCCGGGCTCCGGTCCTTCATAAAGAACCTTGCCCTTGCCTTCGTAGATGCGACGCCGACGGCTCATTGGGATGTACCGAGTGTTGTTGAAATCCATGGATCGGGATGCTCCGAAACTTGACGCGACACACGGCGGAGCTGCCGCGAAGTCCTTGATCCGCGAAAACAAACCGCGAACCTGGACTCATGGGCAACCTAACCGATCGGCCCCCCTGTTACAACGCAACCCCGGCTATTTTCGGGGGTTTTACCGGCTTCTTATCGGCGCCCTGCGACCTTTCGGGACGTTGCGGGAACGACATCGGCCGCCAATATGTTCTCACCAACTCCCAATTCCGGGATTCAACTGGCAGGTCAGATATATGTCGAGTTTCGATAAACGCGAGGAAGGCTTTGAAAAGAAGTTTGCCGTCGACGAGGAACAGAAATTCAAGGCGATCGCGCGGCGAAACAAGCTGCTCGGCCTGTGGGCAGCCGAAAAGCTCGGCCTGACCGGCGACGCGGCCGCCTCCTATGCCAAGGAGGTCGTGGCCGCCGATTTCGAGGTATCCGGCGACAGCGACGTGCTGGGCAAGGTCACCCGGGACCTTGCGGACAAGGGCGTTTCCGAGCAGCAGATTCGCGTGAAAATGGACGAACTCGTTGCTACCGCCGTGGCTCAGGTGAAGGCGGGACAATAGTCTCTACCTGTCATCTTTTGAGGCTCTCCACTGCGCGGCTTCACACCTCAAGATGACGGCATGGCTGGCCAAACATGCTTGCAGGTGATTGAGATGGTCGTCATCCTGAGGTGCGAGGGTGTAACCCGAGCCTCGAAGGATGACGCGCCGTGGGCATTTACGTCTACATTCTGCGCTGTAACGATGGCTCTTATTACGTAGGAAGTGCGACGGGCTCCGATCTCGCCTCTCGTATTGAGCAACATAACGCCGGAACATTTGGCGGTTACACGGCTCGACGCCGGCCGGTTACACTTGTCTGGTCCGACCATTTCGATCGCATCACAGATGGAATTACCGTCGAACGGCAGTTGAAAGGCTGGAGCCGGGCGAAGAAAGAAGCCCTGATCCAGTCGGACTGGACAATTGTTCAGCAGCTTTCACGCCGCCGTGCAGGACGACCGCGAGATCCATAGTCATCCTTCGAGGCTCGGGCTTTGCCCTCGCACCTCAGGATGACGGTCGGAATATTCATTCCTCCTTATAGCCGAGCGGAGCGTTGTTTCCGGTCGCGCCGTAATATTTGTACGGCAGGAACTTGCCCGTCATGCCGATGCTGACGCGGTCGCCCTTCGGGTCCGCCACGCGCTGCATCGTCATGTCGAAATCGATCGCCGACATGATGCCGTCGCCGAATTCCTCCTCGATCAACGCCTTCCAGGCCGGGCCATTGATCATGACCAGTTCGTAGAAACGATAGATCAGGGGATCGGTCGGCGGCATTGTCATGCCTTCGCCCCGCATCGGCACTTCGTTGAGCAGCGCCTGCTCCACCCTGGACAGGCCGAACAGTTTCGCTGCGGCTGCCGCCTGCGGCTTGGTCAGCTTCATCTGGCCGAGAATGGCGCCGACGATCAGCACGTCCGAATGCCCACCGATCTCGCCGCAGATATGTTTCCAGCTCCAGCCATTCTCGCGCTTGATGTCGAGCAGCTTTTCGGTGAGGTCGGATCGCTTCATGAGGCCTCCTGAGGTTGCGGATACCTCAAGAGGAGCAACAGCCGTGCCAGCCGCTTTTCGCGCCGGAAAATGCGATTTCACGCACCGACCGGATCGGCATGCTCAATGCCTGCGCCTGTCGCCGCAAAATTGGGCAATGAGAGGTCTTGCAGACTCAGGCGCTTTCCAACCGCTTCAGCTCCGTCTCAAGATCGCGCTCGATATCGGCAGCCTGCAATGCGACCACACGGTAACCTCGCTCGGCCAACCACGCCGCGCGGGCGGCGCGCTCGCGAGCAACGGCATCGTTTTCCGCAGGATGAACAATCTCAACCGCCATCCGCCGGGGAAACGAGACGAAATCCGGAATGTGACGCCCCACCGGCGTCTGTCGTTTGAACTGCGAGGCGAAGCGGCGATCCTTGGTGAGCGCCTGCCACAGGATGCGCTCGGCATCGGTCGGATTGCGGCGGAGCAGCCGCGCCAGTCCTCGAACGGAACTCGACCGGCCATCTGTTGTGGGGGAACCCTGCTCCGCCAGCAGTGCGCGTAGCTGGGTGGCCTGAGTTCCATCGAGCACCCCACCCTTGGCTGGCCCCTTGCGGCCCTCGGCAATGGCCATGACCACCCCATGCAGGGTGTGCATGTCCTGCTTGCTTGGGTCCATCCTGCTGAAGATATTGCGTAAATTGACCAGCATGACATCGCGCTTCTCGGCCGGGCGCAGGAATTCGACCTTGTCGAGTTCCGTGACCAGATTGTCGAAAAACGCCTGCATCTGATGCTGTGAAGCCGGTTCGGACCGTTCAGGCATCGAAAATGGTATCTGACCACCGGATGCGAGCTTGAACCACTCGTACCCCATCAACAGCACCGCTTGCGCGAGGTTCAGCGAGGCAAACCCCGGATTGACCGGGAAGGTCACGATCCGGTTGGCGAGCGCGACCTCCTCATTGGTCAGGCCCGAACGCTCCCGCCCGAACAGAATGCCGGCCGTGACGCCATGCGCCGTCTCTCCGACGATCTCGCGGGCAGCGGCGTCGGGTGCCACGACAGGCTTGGCCTGATCGTGCGCGCGGGCCGTGGTCGCGAACAGCAGCGCACAATCCGCCACCGCCGCCTCAACCGTCTCGAACAACTCCACCCGTTCCAGAATATGATCGGCGCCTGCCGCCGCCCGCTGGGCCGCCATATTCGGCCAGCCGTCGCGCGGCTTCACCAAACGTAAACGTGTCAGTCCGAAATTGCCCATGGCGCGCGCGGCCATGCCGATGTTCTCGCCAAGCTGCGGCTCCACCAGCACCACCACGGGGCCCGGCATATCGATGCGCGGCTTGGTCTTGTCGGTCCCCGACATCGTCTTCACTTTCCGATTCAATGGCTGAAGCGTCTGCATCAACCATCGAGGGTGGTGATTCAAGCCCTGAAAGTGCTGAATCAAGCCGTGAAGGCGCTGAATCAAACCAGTAAGATTTTGATTCAGAAAGCGAACAATCGGAATCAACGTCCGAAGAAGATGATTCAAGCGCTTAAGAAGTTGAATCAACGTCTGAAGGAAGCGATTCAACGCGCTCGGAAAGCGGAAAATCGTTCCAAAAAGTCCCCGCGCGGGATTTCAAATTCGATTGTAATCGGAATGGGTTACGGAACCCTTTTGAATCGCCGATTCCACCCCGGCAAAGGCAGGCCGCGGCACGATCTATCGCCACCGGATACCGCCTCGAAAATCCCGCCCGGCATGCTGCTTTGAGCTGCCTTCCGCCGCCGTTGCGCGGGTGCTAAGAGGCGCGCACATCCTCGGTACCCTCCTCCAAAAACCTCAAAAAAAGGCACGCATCCTCATGGCCAAAATCAAGGTAGCGAACCCGGTCGTCGAGCTCGACGGCGACGAGATGACCCGGATCATCTGGCAATACATCAAGGACAAGCTCATCAACCCCTTCCTCGATGTGAAGCTCGAATATTACGACCTCGGGATGGAGTACCGCGACAAGACCAACGATCAGGTCACCATCGACGCCGCAAATGCCATCAAGAAGCACGGCGTCGGCGTCAAATGCGCCACCATCACCCCGGACGAAGCCCGCGTGAAGGAATTCGGCCTCAAGGAGATGTGGAAGTCGCCGAACGGCACCATCCGCAACATCCTCGGCGGCGTGATCTTCCGCGAACCGATTATCTGCAAGAACGTGCCGCGCCTCGTCCCCGGCTGGACCAAGCCGATCATCATCGGCCGCCACGCCTTCGGCGACCAGTACCGCGCCACCGACATCAAATTCCCCGGCAAGGGCGTGCTGACGATGAAGTTCGTCGGCGAGGACGGCTCGGTGATCGAGCGCGAGGTCTTCAAGGCCCCCGGCGCCGGCGTCGCGATGGGCATGTACAACCTCGACGACTCGATCCGCGACTTCGCCCGTGCCTCGATGAACTACGGCCTGTCGCGCGGCTATCCGGTGTATCTGTCGACCAAGAACACCATCCTCAAGGTGTACGACGGCCGCTTCAAGGACATCTTCCAGGAGATCTACGACGCCGAGTTCAAGTCGAAGTTCGAAGCCAAGGGCCTGACCTACGAGCACCGCCTGATCGACGACATGGTCGCCTCGGCGCTGAAATGGTCCGGCGGCTACGTCTGGGCCTGCAAGAACTACGACGGCGACGTTCAGTCCGACACCGTGGCGCAAGGTTACGGCTCGCTCGGCCTGATGACCTCGGTGCTGCTGACGCCGGACGGCAGCGTGGTGGAAGCCGAAGCCGCCCACGGCACCGTCACCCGCCACTACCGCGAGCACCAGAAGGGCAAGGAAACCTCGACCAACTCGATCGCGTCGATCTTCGCGTGGACGCAAGGGTTGGCCCACCGCGCCAAGCTCGACAACAACGAGGCGCTGGCCAGGTTCGCCAAGACGCTGGAGAAGGTCTGCGTCGATACCGTCGAGAGCGGCTTCATGACCAAGGATCTGGCGCTGCTGGTCGGCCCCGACCAGAAGTGGCTCTCCACCACGGGTTTCCTCGACAAGGTCGCGGAAAACCTGACCAAGGCGATGGCCACGGCCTGAGCAGCCAACAGGCTCACAAACAAAGGCGCGGATCACTCCGCGCCTTTTTTCGTACTGAAAAAATTTCGTGATGAAACTTCAGGGCAGGTGGCTGCTTACCGTATTGCCTCCATCTCGCATTGATTCCCCGTTCTCGAATCATGGAAAACGTAAAGGGTCCGCTCCTTTCTGGCGCGGTCACAAACGCGCCCTACCCCGGGCCGGGCAAAATCATTGCGGCAAGACGACATGTTACGGACTGATGCCGATGATGACCTGAGCGATCCGCTACTGGCTGAAGCCGCGGAATTACGCGCCTCGCCCGCCTACCCCGTCGCCGTTCGCGAATACACGGTCGCCATCGCCCGGTTTCGCGAGGCGCCGCGCCTGATCAACAAGCTGATAGCATCGGAAACGCGCTTTCGTCTGACCGCTTATGTGTTTTGTTTTGCTGCCTATTATGAAAAGCATGGCCCGCACGGCGGCGTCACCTACACCCAGTTGCTCGAACTGTGCACGCAACGGGAAGAACTCAGCCCGCGCCTCCTCAAGACAACGCTGACCCTGCTGAAGCTGGCGGGTTTCATCAAAACAACGCGGCACCCATCCGACCGCCGCTCGAAATCCTATCATCCAACTCCGCGCATGATGGATTTCGTCAAAAGCTGGATACCTCATGCGGTGAACGCCCTCGACGCCGTGCAGCCGGACATGCGCCGGGCGCAGATGCTGGCGGAAGATCCGGATTTCATCCCCCGTTTCGCTGCCGCCGCCGGACACGAGCATGCGACAGGCATCCCGCTGATCGACCGCATGCCTGAATTCACCTGCTTCTTCGGAAAGCGTGAGGGCGCCATCCCTGTCGTGCTGGCGGTCATGTTGTCCGATATCGACAGCACGCCGCTGCCGAGCCGGGCGCAGATCGCCAGGCGTTTCGGGCTGTCGAAGACGCAAGTCTCGAACATGATCGCCGAAGGCAGCCGTCTCGGCTTTCTCGCAACCGACGAGGCAGGGACCCCGCACGCGACCGCCCATCTGCGCGACAGCTACGGACGCTTCATTTCGATCGAACTGGCATTTTACGCGCGGCATATGCGGCCGGGCTAAACAGGGCCGCCGTGCTTCACTTTTTCGAACAGAAGCTGCTCAGGACGCCAGCGATGGCGCCTCCGCCACGCCGATCTGCGCGATCATCGCCTTGGCGATCTCGTGCTCGCCCATGATGACCGAATTCGCGCCGTGGTGCTTGAGATGCGCGATCTCCTCCTCCGAATGCGCCCGCGCGATGATCGGCAGCGTCGCACTGATCGCTCGCGCCTTGGCGACGATCTGGCCTCCCTCGAACGCATCCGGGATGGCGACAAGCAGGCCGTGCGCGACATCGAGATTGGCCGCCTGTAGCATGCCCGGCGCGGCGGCGTTGCCGCTGATGACCTCGACGCCCTCCTGCCGCAATCGCTCGATCGCGCCGGGATTGTCCTCGATCACCAGGAAGGGCGTATTCGCCGCACGCAACGCCTTGCCGACGACGCTCCCGACACGGCCGTAACCCACCAGAACGACATGGTTCGAGAGCCTGGTAACCGGCAGTTCGACGCGCGGTGCTGCGGGTTTCTCGTCGGGCGGCAATGGCGGCGTATCCTTTTTCTCCGCCAGAATGCGATCGAGCACCGCGAACCACAACGGGTTGAGCATGATGCTGATGATCGAACCGGCAAGCACGAGATCGCGCCCGCGCTCGGTCATCAGCGACAGGCTGACGCCGAGACCGACAAGAATGAACGAGAATTCACCGATCTGGGCGAGACTTGCCGAGATCGTCAGCGCCGTCGATCTGGAATAGCCGAACACACGCACGATTCCGTAAGCCGCGAGCGATTTGCCGAACAGGATGATGAACAGCGTCGCCAGAAGCGGCAGCGGCTCCTTTACGATGATCGAGGGATCGAACAGCATGCCGACGGAGACGAAGAACAGCACCGCGAACGCATCGCGCAGCGGCAGCGTCTCGCTGGCGGCGCGCTGACTGAGTTCGGATTCGCTCAGGATCATGCCGGCGAAGAAAGCCCCCAGCGCGAACGACACATCGAACAGGATCGCCGCACCGAAGGCGACGCCTAGCGAAATCGCGAACACCGCGAGACGAAACAATTCGCGCGAACCCGTATGCGCGACGTAATGCAGAAGGGCAGGAATGAGGCGGCGGCCAACCACCAGCATCAGCACCACGAAGGCCCCGACTTTGCCGAGCGTCAGCGCAAGCGGCCAGATCAGCGAGACGATGTCCATATCGCCCCCCGCATGGCCCTTCATGAATCCAGCCAGCGGCGGCAACATCACCAGCGTCAGAACACAGGCGATATCCTCGACGATCAGCCAGCCCACCGCGATGCGGCCACGCTCGGTATCGATCAGCCGCCGCTCCTGCATCGCGCGCAGCAACACGACGGTCGAAGCCGTCGATAGCGCGATGCCGAACATGATGCCCTTGTCGCTGCTCCAGCCGAGAAGCCAGCCGAGACCCCAGCCCATGACGGTGGCGGCGGTAATTTGCGCCACCGCACCGGGCAACGCGATGGCCCGCACCGACCACAAATCCTTCAGGGAGAAATGCAACCCGACGCCGAACATCAGGAGAATGATGCCGATTTCGGCGAGCTCGTTGGCAATGTTCTGGTCCGCGACATAACCGGGCGTGAACGGCCCCATCACCACGCCCGCAAGCAGATAGCCCACAAGCGGCGATATCCGGGCGCGCTGGACCAGCGCACCGAACACAAAAGCCAGCACGAGGCCGACGACGATCGTGGAGATCAGGGGAGTGTTATGATTCATGCGGCATTTTGCGGCATTCCCGAATGAGAAACCAGAGCGTTGTCCGGCTACTCATCGCCGCAGCCTCGGCCGGAGAAGCATGCAACAACAAGTCAACTGAGCTTACCAGACATACCGTTGATATGCCTCAACGCGTTATGATCCCACCGCGCGATGATCTCTCATCATTTTACCAGCCGATTGGAGGTAATCATGATCAAGGATATCACCCTCAAGCTCGAAACCAACCAGAGCCGCGACCGCTCACTCAATTATGCACTCTCGATAGCCAAGGCTTTTAGCGCGCATGTCACCGCGATGGCCTCCTGCGATCCGATCAGCTTTTCGCAATATCCAATCCCGTCGATGCCGGAATCGATGCTCTCGAACATCCGCGCGGAGAAGGAGCGCGAGTCACGCGCAGCCATCGCGCGATTCGAGGAAATCGCGAAAAGCCATGGCATTTCCTACGAACACGAAATCATCACCCACCGCCTGCCCGAATCGGCACAGGTATTCGCGGTGAAAGCGCGCCGTTCCGATCTCAGCGTCGTTCAGCAGACGGAACACGCCGACGACGACAACGAGATTGTCATCGAGACCGCATTGTTCGATTCCGGCCGGCCCGTCCTGATCGTGCCTTACATTCAGAAAGAGGGCTTGAAACTCGACCATGTGGTATGTTGCTGGGACGGCAGTTCGACCGCCGCGCGCGCGGTCAACGACGCCCTGCCGCTTCTCACCCGGGCCAAAAATATCGACATCCTGATCATCGCCAACGAAAAGACGGAAGATTCCCGTCATCAGGCGAGCGGCGAAGGCATCGTGAAGCATCTCACCCGTCATGGGCTCAACACCCGGCTGAAGATGCAGCACGCCCCCGATATCAGCGTCGCCAATACGATCCTGTCCTACGTCGGCGAATACGGAAGCGATCTGATTGTCATGGGAGGTTACGGACATTCCCGACTGCGGGAATTCATCCTCGGCGGCGCGACGCGCAGCATTCTCACTTCGATGACGGTGCCCGTGTTCATGTCACACTGAGGAAAATGGCCCGCCAAAGCGAGGGCGCGCCAAGCGCCCATCGCACTCCTGATCGCCTTCAACGCGCATCAACCTTCAGACGCCTTGCTCGATCACCGGCTTCGGCTTTGAAAGCGCCAGCGTGACCCCGGCCAGCGTCAGGACAATCGCGCATATTTCGCGCCAGCCGATGCCGTCACCCAGAAACAGCGCCCCCGCGAGAATGCCGATCACAGGCACGGACAGCATCCCCACCGCCGCCGTCGTCGCGGGAAGACGGCGAATGGTCGCGAACCACGTCAGATAACAGGTCCCCATCGGCACAAGCGTCATGTAGGCCAGCATGAGACCACTGTCGATTTTAAGCGCTCCCATGTCCGGATGTTCGAAGGCGAGGCCCAGCGCAACCATCGGGAGCGACCCTAATCCCACCTGCCATGCCACAAATGAAATCGGCGCGATCGGCACGAACCGGGCATTCAGAAGACTGCCGAGCGCAAACAGAATGGCGGCGCCGAGCGCCAGAACGATGCCGACGATCTTATCGGATGCAAGCCCAAGCGGATGGTCCGAAAAGAGAATGAAGAGTCCAACGAATCCCAAAATCAGCCCTGCCACGTCGCGCGGTTTCGGGCGCGCGCCGAGAACAGGCCACGCAAGAAGCGTGGCCCAGATCGGCATTGTATAAACGAGCAGCGCAGCCTCGCTGATCGACAGCGTCGTCATCGAGATGGTGGTAAAACCCATCCAGGCAAAGACATTGGTGAATGAAGCAAGGAGCAGCGGTCCCCACGCCTTTCGCGGCACCGCGGAGCGCTCATGGCTCGCCGCCGCAATCGCAAACAGGATGATTGTCGCGACGATGCCGGAAAGGCCGCGCGCAAATAAAGGCGGCCAATCGCGCAAAATGATTTTCATGGCCGGCCAGTTCAGCCCCCAGCCGACCGCCGTGCATGCGAGAAAAAGAAGTCCGCCCAATCGGGCCTGCTGGGTGGATGCCTCTTTGTGCATTGATGGTTCCGAATACGCCTGAAGTGTCAGGCGCCGATCGCGGCCTCGATAGCCTTCAGTGCCGCATCCGCTTTCGATCCATCCGGGCCTCCCGCCTGCGCCATGTCCGGCTTGCCGCCGCCGCCCTTGCCGCCCAGCACTTCGCTGGCCTTGCGCACGAGATCGACGGCGCTGAAGCGCGAGGTCAGATCTGGCGTCACACCGACGACGACGCTGGCCTTGCCATCCTCACTGGTCGCCACCAGCGCGACGACACCGGAGCCGATCTGCTTCTTGCCCTGATCGGCGAGGCTCTTGAGATCCTTGACCTCGACACCCTGCACCGCGCGGGCAAGCAGTTTGACATCACCGACGCTGCGCACGTCCGAAGCCGCCGCCGACCCGCTAGCGGCTCCGCCGCCGCCCATCGCGAGCTTCTTGCGGGCATCGGACAGATCGCGTTCGAGCTTCTTGCGCTCCTCGACGAGGGCGGCGACACGCGCAGGCATGTCTTCGAGCGTGGTCTTCAATTCCGCCGCCGCCGTCTTCGCGGTCTGGATGCTGTGGTTGGCGGCCTGCCGCGCGGCGCGCCCGGTCAGCGCCTCGATGCGGCGCACGCCGGAGGCCACCGCGCTCTCGCCGGTGATCGACACAAGGCCGATATCGCCGGTGCGCTTCACATGGGTGCCACCGCACAATTCGACCGACCAGCCGAGCGCATTGCCCGAGCCCTGTCCCATCGACACGACGCGCACCTCGTCGCCATACTTCTCACCGAACAGCGCACGCGCGCCGGACGAGCGGGCATCCTCGATGCCCATCAGCCGCGTCGTCACTTCACCGTTTTCCAGCACGATGTCGTTGGCGATGTCCTCGATGCGGGTCAATTCGTCCGGCGTGATCGGCTTGGTGTGCGCGAAGTCGAAGCGCAGCCGTTCGGGCGAGACCAGCGAGCCACGCTGGGCGATATGGTCGCCGAGCACCTGACGTAACGCCTCGTGCAGAAGATGCGTCGCCGAATGGTTGGCGCGGATTGCACCGCGACGCGCGTGATCGACTTCGAGTTGCAGCGCTGCGCCTTTTTTCAAGGTGCCCTGCTCAAGCTGACCGACATGAACGAACAGATCGCCCGCCTTCTTCTGCGTGTCAGTAACGCGGAAACGCACGCCGCCATCGCCTGTCAGAACGCCGGTATCGCCGACCTGACCGCCAGATTCGCCATAGAACGGCGTCTGGTTCAGCACCACGGAAGCGCTATCGCCCGCCTTCAGGCTGTCGACGCTCGTGCCATCCTTCACCAGCGCCGTCGCGACGCCCTCGGCGATCTCGGTGTCGTAGCCGAGGAATTCAGTCGCGCCGAGCTCCTCGCGCAGCGGAAACCAGATCTTCTCCGCCGCGGTGTCGCCCGAGCCTGCCCAAGACGCGCGCGCCTTGGCCTTCTGGCGCTCCATCGCGTCGGTGAAGGATGCGAGATCGACGCCGATGCCGCGATTGCGCAGCGCGTCCTGCGTGAGGTCCAGCGGGAATCCGTACGTATCGTACAGCGTGAACGCCGTCTCGCCATCGAACATATCGCCCTTGTGCAGCGACGCGCTCTTTTCATCGAGAATGGCAAGGCCGCGATCCAGCGTCTTGCGGAAGCGCGTCTCCTCGAGTTTCAGCGTTTCCTCGATCAGCGCTTCGGCACGCACGAGTTCGGGATAGGCCTGCCCCATCTCGCGCACCAGCGCCCAGACGAGGCGATGCATCAGCGGGTCCTTGGCGCCGAGCAACTGCGCATGACGCATCGCGCGGCGCATGATCCGGCGCAGCACGTAACCGCGCCCCTCGTTCGAGGGCAGCACACCATCCGCGATCAGGAACGACGAGGCGCGCAGGTGATCGGCGATCACGCGCAGCGACGCCTTCTGCACACCATGCGGATCGGCGCCGGTCAGATCGGAGATGGCGCGGATCAGCGCCACGAACAGGTCGATGTCGTAATTGTCGTGCTTGCCTTGCAGCACGGCAGCGATGCGCTCCAGCCCCATGCCGGTATCGATCGACGGATGCGGCAGCGGGTTGCGGTTGCCCGGCGCGATCTGATCGAACTGCATGAAGACGAGATTCCAGATCTCGATGAAGCGGTCGCCATCTTCATCCGGCGATCCGGGGGGGCCGCCCGGCACCTTGTCGCCGTGATCGAAGAAGATTTCCGAGCACGGCCCGCAGGGGCCGGTGTCGCCCATCTGCCAGAAATTGTCCGAGGTGCCGATGCGGACGATCCGCGATTCCGGCAACCCAGCGATCTTCTTCCACAGGCCGAACGCCTCGTCGTCCTCGGCATAGACCGTCACCAGCAGGCGATCCTTGGGAAGCGCGAAATCCTTGGTGATCAGCGTCCACGCCAGTTCGATCGCGCGGTCCTTGAAGTAGTTGCCGAACGAGAAGTTGCCCAGCATCTCGAAAAAGGTGTGGTGGCGGGCGGTGTAGCCGACATTGTCGAGGTCGTTGTGCTTGCCGCCGGCGCGGACGCACTTCTGCGAGGTGGTGGCGCGCTGGTAGGGGCGCTTCTCAAGACCCGTGAACACGTTCTTGAACTGCACCATGCCCGCATTGGTGAACATCAAGGTCGGGTCATTACGCGGAACCAGCGGCGAGGACGGGACGATCTCGTGCCCGTTTTTCGCGAAGAAATTGAGAAACCCAGCCCTGATCTCGTTAACGCCGCTCATAATCGTCCAATCGACCTTGCGAATCCGTGCCGGACCATGCCGGGCAAAATGCAGATTTTCCACGCCGCTTTTAGACGGGAGACGCCGCCCTTGTCCACAAAACGGGCCAAGCCCAACCAATTGTCATTTAACGGATGTATGAGGGCATGCCACCTCGTTGACAGCCCCAGAATCCCGTGTTTTGCTCCGCAACATAACGACCCGCACACCGGGAGAGACTGGCCGCTTTGAAATGAAAGCGGCCGGCGCCGAAGGAGCAACCGCCCCGGAAACTCTCAGGCAAAAGGACCGTGTGAGGGACGATACATCTGGAAAGAGATACGGCCGGAAACGGCGCGGTATCCGCCGACGGGATAATACTCTCAGGCACAGCGACAGGTGGGGCTTCGGCAGGGTTTCGGGACATTCCGGCAACCCCACAGGAGCAACCCATGCTGGCGCAACCCAACACCTCTTCCGAGCTGAAAAACGTACCCCTGCACGCGCTGCATGTGTCTCGCGGCGGCAAAATGGTGCCCTTCGCCGGTTACGAAATGCCGGTGCAGTACGCTGCCGGTGTGTTGAAAGAACACCTCCACACCCGTACTTCCGCCGGCCTGTTCGACGTCTCGCACATGGGCCAGATCAGGCTCCGGCCGAAATCGGGCCGGGTCGAGGATGCGGCGGCGGCGCTGGAGCGTCTCGTTCCGCAAGACATTCTTGGCATCGCACCGGGCCGCCAGCGCTATGCGCTGTTCACCAATGACGAGGGCGGAATTCTCGATGACCTGATGGTGGCGAATTTCGGCGACGAGCTGTTTCTGGTGGTGAACGCCGCCTGCAAGGAAGCCGACGAGGCGCATCTGCGCGCCCACCTCGCCCGCGATTGCGAGGTGATCCCCCTACCCGACCGCGCGCTGATCGCGCTGCAAGGCCCGAAGGCCGTCGAGGTGCTGGCGAAGCTCGATGCCGGTATCGCCGCGATGCGCTTCATGGACAGCGGCCCGCGTACCCTGATGGGCATCCCCTGCTTCGTCTCGCGCTCGGGCTACACCGGCGAGGACGGTTTCGAAATTTCAGTCCCCGCTACGGACGTCGAACGGCTGGTGACGGCATTGCTCGCGGACGCAGCGGTGCTTCCTGTGGGTCTTGGCGCGCGCGACAGCCTGCGGCTCGAAGCTGGCCTCTGTCTTTACGGTCACGACATCGACACCACCACGACGCCGATTGAAGCGGCACTTGAATGGTCGATCCAGAAAGCCCGTCGCAAGGGCGGCGCGCGCGAGGGCGGATTTCCCGGCGCTAACACGATCCTGCGGCAATTCGAGGAAGGCGTGCCGCGCCGCCGTGTCGGCCTGAAGGCGGAAGGCCGTGCCCCGGTGCGCGAAGGCGCGCCTTTGTTCGCCGACGCCGCCTCCGCCAACAAGATTGGAAAAATCACCTCCGGCGGTTTCGGCCCGAGCGTCAACGGCCCCGTCGCGATGGGCTACGTGCCGACCCCGCTCGCCACGCCCGGCACCGGCCTGTTCACCGACCTGCGCGGGAATCGCCTGCCCATGCAAACCGCCAAATTGCCTTTCGTCGCTCCCACCTATCAACGATGAGAAAATCCAGAGGAAATCCATGACCACGCTTTTTACCTCCGATCACGAATGGCTCCAGATCGACGGCGATACCGCAACCATCGGCATCACCGACTTCGCGCAGAACCAGCTCGGCGACGTGGTGTTCGTTGAACTGCCCAAGGCGGGCCGCAGCCTGAAGAAGGCCGAAACCGCCGCGACCGTCGAGAGCGTGAAGGCCGCATCGGATGTCTACGCGCCGGTGTCCGGCGAAGTCATCGAGTCCAACGACGCGCTCGCCGCCGATCCCTCGCTCGTCAATTCCGACCCGCAGGGCAAGGCGTGGTTCTTCAAGCTCAAACTCTCCGACAAAAGCGAACTGGACGGGCTGATGGATGAAGCGGCCTACAAGGCGCAGACGGAGTGACCCTTTTCGTCATGCCGGGACACGCTCTGCATGACGAAACCAGACAGATTTCCTTCGAGGATATCCCATGACGATGCATCGCCCATCCAACGAGCCCGCCGCCACCTTCGCCCGGCGCCACATCGGTCCTTCGCCGCGTGACATCGAGGCAATGCTGGAGACGATTGGCGCATCGAGTCTCGACGCACTGATGGGCGAAACGCTGCCAGCCAATATCCGGCTCAACCGTCCGCTCGATCTTCCGCCTGCCCTGAGCGAAGCCGACGCGCTTGCGCATATGCGCGACCTCGCCGCGCGGAACGAGGTTTTCACTTCGCTGATCGGACAGGGCTATTCCGGCACGCAGCTCCCCACGGTGATCCTGCGCAATATTCTCGAAAATCCGGCCTGGTACACGGCCTACACGCCCTACCAGCCGGAAATCAGCCAGGGACGGCTCGAGGCGCTGTTCAACTTCCAGACCATGATCTGTGACCTCACCGGGCTCGATGTCGCCAACGCCTCGTTGCTCGACGAAGCGACCGCCGCCGCCGAGGCGATGGCGCTGGCCGAACGCTCGAGCACCACAAAGAGCCGCGCGTTCTTCATCGACCGCAATGTACATCCGCAGACGCTCGCGGTGCTGCGCACGCGCGCTGAACCGCTGGGCTGGTCGCTGATCGTCGGCGATCCCGCACATGACCTCGATAGCGCGGACGTGTTCGGCGCGCTGTTGCAGTATCCCGGCACGGACGGCGCGATCCATGATTTCCGTCCCGCCATCGCGGCACTTCACGCCAAGGGCGGCATCGCCATCGTCGCCGCCGACATTCTGGCGCTGACGCTGCTCGCCTCGCCCGGCGAACTCGGCGCCGATATCGCAATCGGCTCAACGCAACGCTTCGGTGTGCCGATGGGCTATGGCGGACCGCATGCCGCCTACATGGCGGCGAAGGATGCACTCAAACGCGCGCTGCCCGGCCGCCTTGTCGGGCTGTCGGTGGATTCGCGCGGACAGCCCGCCTATCGCCTCGCGCTGCAAACGCGCGAACAGCACATCCGCCGAGAGAAGGCGACCTCCAACATCTGCACCGCGCAAGTGCTGCTCGCCATCATCTCCTCGATGTATGCGGTCTATCACGGCCCCGAAGGTCTGACTCATATCGCACGGACCGTGCACCGCCGCGCGGCGACGCTCGCGGCCGGGCTGCGCCGGCTTGGGTTTGCGCCGACGAACGGCGGCTTCTTCGATACCGTGACGGTGAAAGCGGAAGGCGCCCAACGAGCCGACATTCTGTCCCGCGCGCAAACCGAACGCATCAATCCCCGGATCGGCAAGGACACGATCGGCATCGCGCTGGACGAGACCACCACGCCCGCGATCGTCGAGGCGGTGTGGCGCGCGTTCGGCGGCGCGCTCGACTACGCACAGGTAGAGCGCGAGACGCATGACGCGCTTCCCTCCGCGCTCTTGCGCACCGGCACGTTTCTCACCCATCCGGTGTTCCATGCCTATCGCTCGGAGACTGAACTGCTGCGCTATATGCGCAAACTCTCCGACCGCGATCTCGCGCTCGACCGCGCGATGATCCCGCTCGGCTCCTGCACCATGAAGCTGAACGCCACCACCGAGATGATCCCGCTGACGTGGCCCGAGTTCGGCAACATCCACCCGTTCGCGCCGCGCGAGCAGGCGGCGGGTTATCACGCGCTGTTCGCACGGCTTGAGCAATGGCTCGCGGAAATCACCGGCTACGACGCTGTATCGCTGCAACCGAATTCCGGCGCGCAGGGCGAATATGCGGGACTGCTCGCGATCCGCGCCTATCACACCGCGCGCGGCGAAGCGAAACGCGACGTCTGCCTGATCCCCGCCTCCGCGCACGGTACCAACCCCGCATCTGCCAGCATGGCTGGCATGAAGGTGGTGGTGGTGGCCTGCGACGCGCACGGCAATGTCGATGTCGCCGATCTGCGCAAGAAGGCCGAGGCGCATGCCGACACGCTCGCCGCGATCATGATTACCTACCCCTCCACCCACGGCGTGTTCGAGGAGGCGATCCGCGAGATCTGCGACATCGTCCACGCCCATGGCGGCCAGGTCTACCTCGACGGCGCGAACCTCAACGCGCAGGTTGGCCTCGCCCGCCCCGGCGATTACGGCGCCGACGTCAGCCACCTCAACCTGCACAAGACCTTCTGCATTCCGCATGGCGGCGGTGGTCCCGGCATGGGACCGATCGGCGTGAAGAAGCATCTTACGCCGTTCCTGCCATCCGTGGACCTTCAGGCGGGCGCGGTCAGCGCCGCGCCCTACGGCTCGGCCTCGATCCTCACCATTTCCTATCTCTACATCCTGATGATGGGTTCGGACAGCCTGCGGCGCGCCACGGAAATGGCGATCCTCAACGCCAACTACATCGCCAGGCGGCTGGATACGCATTTCCCGGTGCTGTATCGCAACCACAACAATCGCGTCGCGCACGAGTGCATCATCGATCCGCGCCCGCTGAAGACGGCTTGCGGCGTCACCGTGGACGACATCGCCAAACGGTTGATCGATTACGGCTTCCATGCCCCGACCATGAGCTTCCCGGTGCCGGGCACGCTGATGATCGAACCGACCGAATCCGAATCGAGGGCGGAGCTGGATCGCTTCTGCGACGCGATGATCGCGATCCGCCGCGAGATCGCCGAGGTGGAAGACGGCAAGTTTCCGATCGATGCCTCGCCGCTGCGTTACGCGCCGCACACCGTGCACGATATCGCCGACGACAACTGGCAACGGCCCTACTCGCGCGCGCAGGGCTGCTTCCCCGAGGGCAGCCCACGGCAGGACAAGTACTGGTCGCCGGTCGGCCGCGTCGACAATGTCTACGGCGACCGCAACCTCGTGTGCTCCTGCCCGCCGGTCAGCACTTACGCGCAGGCGGCGGAGTAGTTGCCGCCGAACACCCACCAACGCCGCCCCGCCGACGGGTCCGGCTACGCCGGCCCGATGACAGGCTCCGGCGGGGGCTCGGCCTCTTTCTGAATATGAGGGTAGAGCTTTCCGGATTCCCGCTTGCGCGGGAACGACGTTAAGGGCGTTCTTTCCGTCCACAACAAAACGGGCCCTGAGGATGTCGGCAACTCAACATCCGCAGCGCCCGCCTTGCCTTCCGAAGGGCGATGGTTCCGGGCAAGGATTCCCGTCTCGCCCGCATCGCCTCGAACCCAAGAAGCTCTCAGGTCCCGGAATAAATTATTCATGCGAGGCACGCGTCACACGCGTCCGAAAGCATGAGAACGATCAGTCCTCCGCGTCCTCGCCCTCATCACTCTCCGGCTTGCCCGCGAGAATCTGCTCGGCGATCAGACCCGAATTCTGCCGGATGGCGGCCTCGATCTTCGCGGTCATGTCCGGGTTTTCGCGCAGGAACGCCTTGGAGTTCTCGCGGCCCTGCCCGAGGCGCTGGCTGTCATAGGAGAACCAGGCGCCGGACTTCTCGACGATGCCGGCCTTGACGCCGAGATCGAGGATTTCGCCCATCTTGGAGACGCCTTCGCCATACATGATGTCGAACTCGACCTGCTTGAAGGGTGGCGCGAGCTTGTTCTTCACCACCTTGACGCGGGTGGAATTGCCGATCACCTCGTCGCGCTCCTTGATCGCGCCGATACGGCGGATGTCGAGACGGACGGAGGCGTAGAATTTCAGGGCGTTGCCGCCGGTGGTGGTTTCCGGCGAGCCGTACATCACACCGATCTTCATGCGGATCTGGTTGATGAAGATCACCATGGTGTTCGACTTGTTGATGGACGCCGTCAGCTTGCGCAGCGCCTGGCTCATCAGCCGCGCCTGCAAACCGGGCAGCGCGTCGCCCATCTCGCCCTCGAGTTCGGCGCGCGGCACCAATGCTGCGACCGAGTCGATAATCAGCACGTCCACCGCGCCGGAGCGCACCAGCGTATCGGCGATCTCGAGCGCCTGCTCGCCATGGTCGGGTTGGGAAATCAGCAATTCATCGACATTGACGCCGAGCTTGCGGGCATAGACCGGGTCGAGCGCGTGTTCGGCGTCGATGAAGGCGCAGGTGCCGCCCTTTTTCTGGGCCTCGGCCACCGTATGCAGCGCCAGCGTGGTCTTGCCGGAGGATTCCGGGCCGTAAATCTCGACGATGCGTCCCTTCGGCAGGCCGCCGACGCCGAGCGCGATGTCGAGCCCGAGCGAGCCCGAGGAGATCACCTCGATGTCCATGGAACGGTCGGCCTTGCCGAGCCGCATCACCGAGCCTTTGCCGAACTGGCGCTCGATCTGCGACAGCGCGGCCGTCAGGGCCTTGGTCTTGTCCATCGACGTTCCTTCAACGATACGCAGGGCGGCTGGGGCCATAGGGGTCACTCCTTATGTACGGGATTCGCCGGCCGGACAAACGGGCTTCCCTGAAGCGGCGGACCGGAATCGCTGAAAACGTCCGATGGGGAAATGTACCCTATTTGTTCCTTGTTCGCAATATGTTCTTTTGGAAACCGGAGATATATATCCCCCTTAAACATGTAACAAGGAATCGTGATATGAAGCTTACCTGCCCTACTATCTATGGCTTTGGCTTAGGGCCGCCGGAGAAATTTGCATGTTGGTGCTCGCAAGGGACTTCTTGCTCAATTTGGCTGCGGGCGTGGCAACCGACCTTTCTAGTCCGAGCGGGATGATGGGCTACCTACTAACCATAGGCATCATCGCCTATGCCGTCATAGCATGGCACAAGAAGCGTGTTTTGGCGGGAAAACGGGGCATGGATTCTTTGTACGTGATGGCGCTGGCGCTGCTCGTCATCATCGGAGCCACAGGTGTTCTATTCTATGGGATGGGCCTGAGATCAGCGCCCCAAGCCGCCACTGTCGCGGGTCAAAATCCAATACCTGCAGCTGTTGATCCGTGGACCACGTTACGGCGAAACTATTCAGGAAAGAGAAAGACCGCGTTTGATGACAATCTCACAGACTTGTCTCATACGCTAAACGCTGGCTGGAACGAGTTAGATGAGAAGGCGCAAATAGTTCAGCTAGTGAACAGGCCCTCCTATGCTGATCCGCGATGGGAAATTTACGCCCGCATCGACAACAGCTTCTCAGATATGCGCAAAATATTGGCTCGAATTAAAGAAGCCATTTGGAATAAATTGAGATCGCAGTATCCCGATCAACAAAATGATTTGGATGATATTCTTGTCGGGCCTGAGAGATTAGATGCTCTTGATTCAGCTTTGATACAATCCGAGCAGAGCCTCCGTGCCTTCAAGAATCTCATCATGAGTGATGATTTAGGAACGAGAGTAAGCGCCTCGCAATTGTTTTTCCAATCGCAGGAACCTCTTTCCGAGCAAATTGGCTTGTTTCGTTCATGGATTTCTCAGTGCAATTACAGGATAGATGAAAAGAGAAAGGCCCTTGAGCATGTCGAAAACAAATGAGAGATTCGATAAACTTCTACAAATGATGGCTACTCAACCCGTACCTTCGGAAAAGCCTGCAAAAGAAGCTCAAACATCAAAGCAGGCTGACGGCGCAAGTTATGGCGATACTCGAACTCGCGCAGGTAAAGCTGCAAGTGCTTCTTCGAAACCCAAACGTAAGTCCCCGAAATACCCCTCTTAACTTGCGACCAGAACGACTCGATTGAGTTGGTGTGAACATCACCGCGAACGTATTCCTTGGCTGAATGATCGACCATTTCGTGATCGTAGCCGTAACGCTCTTTCAACAGTTTGAAGTTTGACGCTTCGTCCGTGTGGATGCGCGAGCCTTCTTTCACAAAACGCACAATGTGTGGGATGATGTGAGCCTTAGTGCGAGCCTGCACAACGCGGGTAACAACGTCACCACCGCGCTCAACCATGCCCATGACGATAGCTTTGTCGTCCTTGCCCATCTTGTCGCGCCCGCCGATGAAAGTCTCGTCGGCCTCAACTGTCTTGCCCAGGCCACCCATCGGATAGTCGCCGTCCACATAGCCCATGTAGAGGCGGATCAGGTGGCACATGCGCCATGCCGTCTTGTAGGTCACGCCTAGCTGACGCTCGACCTCCTTCGCCGCCACGCCGTTGCGCGTCGTGCAGAAGAGAAACATCACATAGAACCAGTCGCGCAGACTTGTGCGCGTCTTCTCAAACGGGGTGCCTGCGGTCGGATAGACCTGATAGCCGCAATGCTCGCACTCGAAAGCGCGGCGGTTCTTCACGCGATAATAGGTCGCCTCTTTCTGGCACTTGAAGCAGGTGAACCGCTCGCCAAAACGAGAGCGCATCAGGTGATTGAGACAAGAATCCTCGTCGGGAAACCGCTTCTGGAATGCCCGAACGTTAGAAATCTTCTGAGCCATGAAAGGCCGCCTCCCTAAGAATATTTATGTTCTATCAGGGAACGTTTTACATGTCTAGAGGGGATATATCCGGTTTTCAGCATTAGGGAACGAAGATGGGACAAAACCGGCGATCCTTCAAAATGAGAATCTGCCGCCACCTCACCCCATCCCCCGCACCAGATGCATCGCGGCGACCAGCGCGCCAACCGACAGCAGCGCCGAGCCCGCCATGTAGGCGGCGGTGGCGGCGAGTTCGCCCCGTTCGATCAGATAGAAAGTGTCTAGCGAGAAGGTCGAGAACGTGGTGTAACCGCCGCAAATCCCGACGGTGAGAAAAATGCGCGCCGCCTGCGGCAGATTCCATCGCACGGCGAACAGTCCGGCGAAAACACCCATCACGAACGACCCGGTGATGTTGATGATGAGCGTCCCCCACGGGAAATCCGTGCCGAACGCCCTGCCCGCACCGATGCCCACCAGATAGCGCATCACCGATCCAATCGCGCCGCCGAGCGCCACCGCCAGAATAAAAATCCAGTTCACTTGTCTCGTCCTCTCATCATCCATTCGGCCACGCCGGTCAGCGTGCCGAACACCAGCAATGGAACGACCACCTGCGTATCCGCGCCGAGCAGATATGCGGCGATCGTCACGGCCCAGAGCGAGCCTGCGATCCAAAGGGCGATGACAAGCGAATGAGGAAGCTTCGAGAGAGAAAATCTCCGGCGAGGCGGCCCAGCCATTTGTCATGCACCCTTCTCGGGCGCATCGCTGGGAGGAATCATTCCTACCGACGCGAAAGCGCCCGGCAGGAGTCATCAGCCTTGCGGCGGTTATCGGGGAACTCCATCCCCATCAGAATTCAGAAAGGTTAGCGGCTGCAATCCGCCGAAGCAAGCGCGGCGAATGCGTTACGGCATGGCGGCGCGGATCATCTCGTACTTGCCGTTCAACGCCGAGCCAATGCCATTGACCGCCACGATGATAACGATCGAAAGCCCTCCAGCGATGATGGCATACTCGATCGATGTCGCGCCGGACTGATCCAGAAGGAAGCGTTTGAAGGTTTTCATGGGAGGCACCCTACCGGCGAACCCTCAAGGCCCCGTAAATGAAACCGGGCGATTTTACCGGTTTCCGCGAATAAAAGCGCCCACCCGGGGCAAGCCTCCCCGAACCCGAAATCATTCTGGTGTTGTGATGCGATATAATGAGCTGCCACCCGGAAAGGGCTGGCCATCCTCCTGCTAAAATGCCGGGACCGCGCGAGCCACACGTCCCACCTGCGCCCCCGTCTCGTAGATATCGCCGAACAGATAGATGGCGCATCCGAGCGCGATCATGGCCGCAACGATAGCCAGAAGCTGTAGATCGACCGCATCAAAACCGCCCTTGAAGTGAAGATGCATCAGCCGCCTCCACCGGATACGATTTCTGTCTTGCAGCGCTCCCCAGCCTATCACCGTCCCGTTTAACGAACGATGGTGATGATGTGCCTCAGCACGCTGTCCACGCCATGAATGCCATGGCGGTGGTGACGCCGCCCGCGCGACGTGCGCTGCGCGGGCCGATCTTCCGCATCCTCGCTGCTGGTCTGCTGCTGGCTGCCGGAGCGGTCCGGGCCGATGGCCTCGAACTGTGCCTTCTGTTCGTCGCTCAGCGTGCCGTAGAAATCATCCAGCGCGGCATGCACCGATTTCACCGCGCCGAGCAGCGCATCAAGGCGATCGCTCGCCGCCGCAAGCCGCGCGGGCGGGGTCAGCGCGGTGGAGGGGCGGCAGGTCGCCTTCAGCGAATCCGCGGCCTTGAAGGTCGCGTCCTGCAACGCGGTCAATTTCACTTTTTGCGCGTCACTGGGTTGCAGGCGCTTGCTGATCTCGTCGGTCGGCCAGGCGACCGCATCGGAGAGCGAGGTGATGCCACAGCTTCCATCGGACGAAGCCGTGTCCTTGCCGCCCTGCTTCTCGCGCGGCGACATCGCAACAAGCTTCGCCTTCTGGTCGTCATTGAGCAGGCCGTAGAACTTCTCCATCGCCGGCTGGATGATGCCGATCGCCGACTTCATCGCCTCGATCCGTTGCTCCATGGCCGCGAGCCGCGCAGGCGCGGTGAGCGGAAGCGCCGTCGGACAGGCCGCGCGGATGGTCTGAGCCGCCTTCACGGATGCATCACCCAGTTCATCGAGCGCCGCGCGCTGCTCATCGTTCGGCGAGATTGCCTGCTGGATCTTGTCGATCGGCAGGCCGGCGATGTCGCCACTGTCGGCGCCACACATCTGGGCCAACTGGTCGTCGTCGGACGGCTGCGTCTGCACGGCCTGATTGCCGGAGCCACCGGCAGGCGCTGTCGTCCGGCGCGCGGGCATATAGCCGCTCAGCGAATCGTAACCGTAAGGCGAGAACAGCCCGGCATAGATGTCGCCATAGCCGTAATCCCAGAAGGCCGGGCCATAATCATAGCCCCACAGGCCGTAGTCATAGAGGTCGTAATAAGCGAACGGCCAGAACAGCGGTCCGACCCAGCCATAGCCGCCATGACCATGGCGCCACCAGCCGTGGCGGTGGCCATGCCACCCGGCCGTCGCCGCGGCTGCGACCAGCGCCGTACGCGCAGCCGGATTGCGCAATGCATTGCGATTCCGAAGCGCGCCGTTGACCGAACGCGAGCGTAATCCCTGACGCACGGCATTTGCCCGGGGCGAATTCATTCGCGCCGCGCGGTTCGCGGTCGCGGCAATCCCGGCGCGCTGCGACGCCGCGCGCGCGGCATTCCGGGAGCCGCGGCTGGCGGCGCGGCCGACATTGTGAGTTCTGCCTGGCCTTGCAAATGAACGAGAGACCCCGGCGCGGCGGCTTCCGTGGAATTGGCGCACGCCGCCGAAATGACGCGGCCCCCCGAACCGGGCTCCGCTGAAATGACGGCCTCCTCCGTGGAAAGCCCGGCCGCCGCCGAAATGCGCCCCACCAAAACGCGCACCGCCACCATGGAAGGCACGACCTCCGCCGCCAAAATGCGCGCCACCACCGCGACCGCCGCCCATATGAACGCCGCCGCCATGTCCTCCTCCGCCGCCGCCACGGGGGCGCGCGTCGGCCGTTACAGCCATGGCGGTCAGGACAGCAAATGCCACAAGGGCGATTTTAAAAAAGTGTCGCATGGCTTCACGCCTCGCGTAAAAATAATCGTGTGCAAACATATCAATGTTGAATCAAGCTGAAGGTTCCGTCGAATCTGTGCGCCATTGCCGCAGCCGCTCGCCTCGCGCTGGAATCCCAGACGTTATCCCGAAATCGTGAGAACGGATTCGCGATGTTTTGCGTGACTGATGTTTTTAGGACTCGCGTTTTGAAAACACGACGCCCATACTTCAAGCATCACCGTTTGGCCCTCTGGCAACTTCCGGTGACTGAGAGACCGTTGAGCTCCCGCCCTGCTGTTATTGCTTTATGGGGAGACGCTCGCATGACCGACCATATCTCCATCACTCCACTGAACTGGAAGACTCTTGTCGCGCAGGCGCGCGCGGAGGCAGACGCCACTCCAGCAGGCCGCGATCGCAAGAAAATGCTGGAGCGTGCAGAGCTGCTCGAAATGTCGGCGCACATCGAAGGCTGGCTGAATGCCTCCGACCTACGTCCACCGATCGGACGCTGACGCCGCGTCGAACAGAATGAAAATTGAAAAAGCCGAGCGCTAGTGCGCAGCCTTCGCGGCGCTCTTGCCCGAGGTGTTGGCTTTATGGCCGGCCTTCGACGCAGGCGTTTCGGCTGAACGTACATTCGCCCACGGATCGTTGCTCGCCTTTTGATCCGGGATCTTGGACTGGGCGTCGCGAGCCGCTTTCTCGAGCTTGTCCTGACGCGCCTTTTCTTCCGGCGACATCTGACTGCCGCCAAGCTGGAAGCCCGGCATAGGCATTCCTTGCGCCAGCGCGGAGGAACCGGGCATGACGACAAAAGCGGCGGCGGCCAGACAGGCCGCGAAATAGCCCGGTCTTTTCATGGACAAAACTCTCCCGTTGCGGACCGCTTATAGCAAAACCGGCCGCAACGGTCCAAGCCGATCTGAACCGGGCCAAGTCCTTGCGGCGCAATCGTTTCCGGCTCCGCCGCCGGTGTGTGGTTAAAAAGCGGCTAAACCGGGAGCGCGAATTCGCGGCATTGGTCAAAGCCAATGTTGAAGTCTCCCCGCTAGTTTTCGCCAACCGCCAGCGCATCGTATTGCCGCGCGAGGCGGACGGGGACTTCGGACGTGACCGACACCATTCATGCCGCCTCTGTCGCAGGCCAAGCCCGCTCGCCGGATTCGGCGAACGCAGCCGCGCAGCCGCGTCACGATACCCGCGCAATTCCCCTGACCGGCATTTCCCTTCCCGCGTGGCAGTCTCTTGCCGAACGCGCGGCCGAACCGAACGCCTGTTACCTGCCCGAATGGGAATTGGCGGTGAACGCCTTCTCGCCGGGCCGCACTCACGCCAGCGCACTGAGTTGCCATGCGGACAATGGCGACATGATCGGCCTGATGCCGGCGGTCTCCACTCTGCGCGCTTATCAGTTGCCGCTGCCCGCGTTCGTGACCGCCGATGCCTTTCCGCCGCTCGGCACCATCCTGATCGACCGCGACAGGCCCGATGAAGCCGTCAGCGGCTTGATGCAGCAGGCCCGCAACAGCGGCGCGCGCGCACTCATCCTGCGCGATACACCGATCGAGGGCGCGGTGATGCAGGCGTTCACGCGCGTGCTCGCATGGAACGGTCAGCGCCCCATCGTTCTGAAAGCGCACAACCGTGCGCTGCTCGACGCCACCCGCGATGCCGACGCATTGCTGCACGAGGCGCTCGGCTCCAAGAAGCTGAAAGAGTTGCGACGCCAGCGCAACCGGCTCGCCGACACCGGCGAGGTCGTCTATCGCGTCGCCACGACTTCCGGCGACATCATTCCCGCGCTGGAGATTTTCCTCAAGCTCGAAGCCAGCGGCTGGAAAGGCAAGCGCGGCACCGCGCTTCTCCAGAACGAAGGCCATCTTGCTTTCATTCGCCGCGCGGTGCGCGACATGGCGGCAGCCGGTCATTGTCAGGTGATCTCTTTGCATGCGGGCGACACGCCGGTGGCGGCGGCAATCGTGCTGCGCCATCTCGACCGTGCGATCTATTTCAAGCTCGGCGTCGATGAGCGCTTCGCCAGATATTCGCCGGGGGTGCAGATGACGCTGGACCTGACCCGGCAGATGTGCGCCGACCCGGCGATTGCCTCGGTCGATTCCACCGCCGACGCCAACCACTCCATGATCGACCCGATCTGGCGCGAACGCCTCGCCGTCGGCGACATCCTGATCCCGCTTCACCGCAACGACCCGTTCGTGCCGCTGATCCGCGGCGCGCTGGCGCTGCGCCGCGCCGCGATGGTGCCGGCGCGCAAGGCCGTGCATTTCATTCGACGCATAAAGGAAAAACGCTCATGAACGCCGCCTCTCATGTCGCGCCCGTGATTACCGCCCCGAACGATTCGCTGACCCACGACTTTCCGCTGCGGCCGTTCGCGATCCGCCACATGCTGGCCGGGCATCCGCTGCTGACGCTGCCGCGCATCGCGAAACTTGCCTCGGACATGCCGCGCGACCTGATCGAGTACAATTCGGGCGCAGCCAGCATCACTCAGGACCCCGACAAGGTGCAGACCGTGGATCTCGATCCGGTCGAAATCGTCAATCGCATCGAGACGGCAGGCGCATGGATGGTGCTCAAGCGCATCGAGAAGTCGCCGGAATACCGCGCGCTCCTCGAAGACACCCTGCTGTCGGTCGCCCGCGCGCGCGGGTTCGACAGCCTTGAGGACGCGGGCTTCTCGCAGATCGAGGGTTACCTGTTCGTGTCTTCGCCGAATTCCACCACGCCGTTCCATCTCGACGGCGAGGACAATTTCTTCGTGCAGATCCACGGCGACAAGACCTTCGCCATCTTCGACAACCGCGACGGCGCCATCGCCGACAACGCTCAGGTCGAATACTGCACCACCAAGCACCGCAACCTGCGTTACGACGACGGCTTCAAGCCGCGCGGCGTGGAATATCATCTTGTCGGGGGCGACGGCTGCTACGTGCCCTATCAGTGGCCGCACTGGGTCAGGACGGCGGGCACGTATTCGATCTCGATGGCTGTCACCTGGAAGACGCCCGAGGTCCGCCGCCTGAACGACCTGCACACGTTCAACTCGATGCTGCGCGGGCTGGGCCTGCCGCAGGCCGCCCCCGGCCAGAACGCGGCGTGGGATGGCGTCAAGCTCGCATTCTTCCGCACCGTTCGCGGGCTCGTCGAACCGCTGCGCAAATCGGAGACGATGCGCCGCGTGCTGCGCCGGATCGCGCTCGGCAAGAACGCCAATTATTACCTGAAGACCTGAACGGCTCAGACCGAGCCGCTTGTCTCCGCGGCAAGCTGACGGATCGCCGCCGCCAGTTGCTCGGGTGGCTGCGCGCCGGAAATGGCGTATTGCCGCGCGAACACATAGGTCGGCACGCTGCCGATGCCCTTGCTTGAGGCCTCACGCGCCTGCGATGAGATGAGATCGACATCCGCATCGGTGCCAAGGCGCGCGCGTATCTCATGCGCATCGAGCCCTACACCGGCCGCCGCCTGCACCAGCACAGCCGGTTTCGTCAGATCGCCGCCGTCGCGGAAATAAAGCTCCATCAATTTCTGTTTCATGGCCGCCGCCGCGCCGGACGTTGCCGCCCAATGGATCAGCCGATGGCAGTCGATGGTGTTCGGCTGGCGCTGCACGCGTTCGGGATTGTACTGCAACCCCTCCTCCGCCGCCGCTTCCTGGACACGGCCGGCAATGCCCTTGTAAGCCTCGACCGATCCGAATTTGGTGACGAGATATTCCTCGCGCGACATACCTTCGCGCGGCACCCATGGGTTGAGGAAGAACGGCCGCCAGTTCACCTCGACGGCGACATCCGGGGCGAGCGCCAATGCGCGCTCCAGCCGACGCTTGCCGATGTAGCACCATGGGCAAACGACATCGGAGACGACATCGATCTGAAGCGGATGGGATGAAGCCATGACAATCTCTCGCGCGGGAGTGATTCCGAGATAAGCGCGAGAGGCGAATAAGCAAGCGTCAGGCGGTGACGCCGCCGCTGCGCAACGAGGTGCCGCGAGACGCGCGCGCCGTGCTTTCGGGCTGCGGGCCGGGACGCGCGCCGCTCGTCACCGCGCGGGCATACTCGGATGTCCGGCGGCTTGAGGAGCGAGCCGATTTTGCACCAACAGAGGTCTTGGCCTTGGAGACCTTGGCTTTGGACGCCTTGCTTGTGGCGGGCTTGGCTTTGGCGGGTTTCGCCTTGGCCGCCTTCTTCCGCGCCTTCAGCTTCTCCTTCGCCTTTTCGGCGCGAGCCTCCGCGCGCTGCTTCGCCCGCTTCTTCTCGCAGGCCGCGCACTTGCACCCGATCGGCTTGAGGTATTCCTTGAAATACTCGGTGCCGTAATCGTAGTTGATCTCCTCGCCCGGCGCGATGTTCTTGATGGCACGGATATGAACCGTGCGCTTGCGGGAGTTCACATCGGATTCCGCATTCGGCCGGCAGGCGTGATTGATATAGCGGGCGATGTTCTTGCGGACCGAGCCGTCGATGGTCCAGCGGTTGTTGATCTGGAACAGGTACTTGTTCTCGACCGCGTCGTCCTTCTTCTTCCGGCAGTCCAGCATGGGACCGTAATAGCGGATGATCTTGGTGCCCTTCTTGATCGGCTTGGTGGCGAACAGACCGAGTCCGGTCTTGGAGCGTCCGACGCGATAAGGCTTGTTCGGGGAGATAACGGGCATGACCAACCAGAGGATAGAGGACGCCGCTTAGTAGAGCGATTCCGCCAGCATGTCATGCCTTTCGGCGAATTCCACATGACAATGGCGCGACGATCCCCATCTAATCAGGACTATCCACGGTTCCCTGGAAATGCCTATTCGGCGGGCTGCGGCGCCAGCGCGTCCCGCCGCAGCGTCACAAAACTCAGCGTCAGGGCGCAGCAGGCGCAGACGGCGATGATCGTCACCATCGGCAGCGGATGGCCATCGAAAAACAGGCTGGCCAGCGCGATCACCACGCCGCCCGCCACCATCTGCAACGTCCCGGCCAGCGACGACGCGATGCCCGCGATGGGACCATGCTCCTCCAGCGTCAGCACCATGGTCGTGGGGATGACGAGACCGAGGAACGCGAAGCTCATGAACAGCAGCGCCACCAGCACCGCGAGGCTGTCCACCCCCGCCAGCGTCACACCGAGCAGCAGCAGCGCGAAAAACGTATAGATCGCGGCCGCCGTCATCACCACCCGCGACAGGCCGAACTTCCGGCCGAGCGTCGCGGCGAACTGCGACGCGCCGATGAAGCCGAAGGCGTTGATGGAGAAGCCGAAGCTGTATTGCGTCGGCGTCAGGCCGTAATGGCCGATATAGATGAACGAGGAACTGGCGAGAAACGCGAAGAAGCTCGCCATGCCGAAGCCGCCGATGAAAGTGAGGCCGAGAAAACGCGGATCGGCCAGCAGATGGCTGAACCCGCGCAGCACGCTGCGCACGTTCGCCTCCAGCCGCTGATGGTGCAGCCGCGTCTCCGGCAGGAAGACAAAGATCAGCGCGAACGCCAGCACCGCCGCGATCATCACCGCGACGAACACCGCGCGCCAGCCGAACGGCACGATCAGCGCGCTGCCGGTAACCGGCGCGAGGATCGGCGAGACGCTGAACACCAGCATCACCAGCGACATCAGGCGCGTCGCCTCGTTGCCGGTGTGCAGATCGCGAATGATGGCGCGCGGAATGACCATGCCTGCCGCGGCGCCGATGCCCTGCACCACGCGCGCGGCGATCAGCCATTCGACGGTCGGCGCCAGCGCGCAGCCGATTGAGCCCACGATGAACAGCGCCAGCCCGGCATAAAGCGGCGGCTTGCGGCCGATCACATCCGACAGCGGTCCGTAGATCAACTGGCACACGCCGAACGCCATGAAGAACGCCATCAGCGTCATCTGCGTCGCGGCGGTGGAAGCCTTCAGGTCGGTCGCGATCGAGGGCAGCGCCGGCAGATACATGTCGATCGCGAACGGACCGACAGCCGACAACAGGCCCAGCACGATGGCGTTTCTGGCGTAGCTTCGCGAGGACACGGATAAATCTTTCTTCGCGACTCCCTTAAAACGGAGATCGCGACATGCTTGATACAAGAGGATGGGTGCTGGCCGGCCCCGATTCTGCGGAGCGACGCACAGCATCTACCTCAAATCGGCGCCGTTCCCAAGTATCCCGGGAGCGATGACGATTTATTGACCGTCAAAGGCTTTTTGCAGGCCGGCGATGTCGAGTTTGACCATACCCATCATCGTTGACATCACGCGGTCGGTGGAGGCCTGATCGCCGCTCCACAGCTTCGGAAAAATACGCGGCGCGACTTGCCAGGTGACGCCGTATTTGTCCGTCAGCCAGCCGCAGGCCATGGTCTGGCCGCCCGCGCCGAGCTTGTCCCAATAGTCGTCGATCTCCGCCTGCGTATCGCACAGCGCCACCAGTGAGGTCGCCGGGCTGAACTGGAATTGCGGATTGCCGTTGAGCGCAAGCACGCGCTGGCCGTCGAGTATGGCGGTGACGGAAATCACCGCGTCTTTCGAGAACGGCCCGACCTCGCCCGCGCGATGCACGTTCTCCATGCTCGAATTGCGGATGATGGAAACGTAATACCGCAACGCCTCCTCGGCTTCCGACTTGAACCACAGGCAGGGAAACAGATTTGACATCATCGAACTCCGTGTTGCACCCGTTATGCGCCGCCAGAAACCATCTGCGCGGCATAATCGGCCAGACGGTCGAAGGTCGAATTCCAGCCTTCGCCATGCCCGTCACGATCGCCGATGGCATGGAACGGCGACTGCCGCAGCGTCATCAAAGTCCCACCGTTGTCATCCTCGAACGTCACGGTCACTAGCGTTTCGATATTCGGGTGTTCGAGAAAGCGGTTCGTCTCCCATGTGAAGGTGAACACCAGCCTCGACGGCGGCACGACCTCCCGGAAGACGCCGTGCTGCCAGATCTCGATGCCGTCCTCCACCGACTTCAGACAATTGCGCCACTTGCCGCCGACGCGGACATCCATGTGCATCTCGACCGCCGGGTGATGGGTCGGCCCCCACCAGTGCATCGCGTGCTTCGGATCGGTCCAGAGACTGAACACGAGATCGCGCGGCGCATCGAACGTGCGGGTGACGACCAGCTCGCGCTCGGCGACGGGAAGCGGATTGGCCATGACTGACATCGGCTTCACCTTCGCCGATCACATCGGCTTGTTGCAGTTGACCATCCAGTTGGTGCCGAACTTGTCCACGAACGCACCGAACCGCTCCGCCCAGAACGTCTCGCCAAGCGGCATCCCGATGGATTGAGCGCCCTCCGACAGCCCTTTGAAAATCCGCTCGGCCTCCTCCACCGTGTCGACATTCAGACTGACGTCGAAACCCTGCGGCTTGTTGTAGCGGCCGGGTCCGGCATCGGAGGCCAGGATGACCTGATCGCCGACCGACATGCGGGCATGCATGATGTGGTTGGCGAATTCCGCCGGGGGCTTTTCATCGCCGGGCATATCCTTGTAGGGCAGCATCAACTCGATCTTTCCGCCGAGCACCTTTGCATAAAACTTGACTGCTTCCTCGCACTGGCCGTTGAAAAACAGATAGGGATTGATCTTCATGAGCGTATCCTCCGGTCGTGATTGATTGCACTGTGCAGGCGCGTTGCGTCACTTTTGTGTCGCGAGATATTCGTCGAGCTGATCGAACGTGCCGCCGAAGCCCTGTTGCATCGAGCCGAACATGCTCTCGAACATCGCCTGCTCCTCGGCGGAGACGTTGACCGGCCGGCCGCGCAGTTCGATCCGCGTCTTGCCGCCCTCATCGTGGAAGGTCACGACGTTGCGGATTTGCTTCGGCCAGTTGTCGCTGAACGGCGCGCGGGTGATCTCGCCGGATTCATTCGAAAACGAATTGACGAACACGATACGTTCCGGTTTCACGACTTCCTCGTAATGGAAAATGCCCCACCACTTGCAGCCTTCCTGCATCTCCATCGAATAATGGAATGTGCCGCCGGGCGATGCGTCGAGCGCCTCGACCTCGATGACGCAGCCTTTCGGGCCCCACCACTCCTCCAGCGCCTCGCGCTCCGTCCACGCCTTCCACACGGCGTCGCGCGGCGCATTGAAGGTGCGCGTGACGGTGAATTCCTGAGCGGTCGCTGAATCACTTGCCGCCATTTTTACGTCCCTTCCCTTTGACTGATTTTGGCTTCTCCGGTGCGGCGTCAGCCGATTGCAGGCGTTCCAGATAGGCATCGAGCCGGTCGAAGCTCGCCTCCCAGAACCTGCGATAGAAATCGATCCAGCCCGCCGCTTCTTTCAGCGGCGCGGCGTCGAGCTTGCACGGCCGCCATTGCGCGTTGCGCCCGCGCGTGATCAGCCCCGCGCCCTCCAGCACCTTGAGATGCCTGGAGACGGCGGGAAGGCTCATGTCGAACGGCTCCGCGAGTTCGTTGACCGAGGTTTCGCCGAGCGCGAGCCGCGCCAGAATGGCCCGCCTTGTCGGGTCCGCGAGGGCTGAAAACGTGCTGGAAAGCCGGTCCATGGGGCCATTCTCGTATTTAACTTATAGGTTAAATACGATGCGGGAGCGTTGTTGTCAAGCCGGCCGGAAGCAGCCGCACCATGACCGTCGTCATCACCGCCTTTGAAAAATCGCCGGATGGGGAAAGGGGCTTGCCAGCGACCGCGCGTCCGCTGGGCGCTTGAGGAAGTGGAACAGCCTTACGAGGTCCGCGCCGTTTCAGCCCGCGCGATAAAGGAGCCCGCGCAGACACGCGAACAGGCTCCGATGACAACGGCTTCCCGTGTCATTCGCCGATGCCGCAGATCAGCGGTTTCGACGCTCCTCTTCCCGTTGCTTCTCGATCCGCTCGGCGAGCCCTTCGTTCGGCAGGCCCAGGCCGAGAGTGCCACGCTGCTCGAAGAAGGACTCGATGTCATCCGCGCGCTTCTTCGCTTCCGTCTCACTCTCGCTGGTTTGAACCTTGTCGCGTTCCGTCATGGTCCAGCTCCCTGTTCCTCTCCCGGAACAACAAGCAGGCCGCCAATGCGTTCCGCTCCACTTACCCCAGATTCAATTCCTTGAAGAAGTCGTTGCCCTTGTCATCGATGATGATGAAGGCCGGGAAATCGACGACCTCGATGCGCCAGATCGCTTCCATGCCGAGTTCGGGATATTCCACGACCTCGACCTTCTTGATGCAGTGTTCGGCGAGATTCGCCGCCGAACCGCCGACCGAGCCGAGATAGAAGCCGCCGTACTTCTTGCACGCGTCGCGCACCACCGGCGCGCGGTTGCCCTTGGCGAGCATCACCATCGAGCCGCCCGCCGCCTGAAACTGATCGACGAACGAATCCATGCGGCCCGCCGTGGTCGGACCGAACGAGCCGGACGCATAGCCTTCCGGCGTCTTGGCGGGACCGGCGTAATAGATCGGGTGGTTCTTGAAGTAATCCGGCAGCGGCTCGCCCTTCTCCAGCCGCTCGCGCAGCTTGGCATGCGCGAGATCGCGCGCGACGATGATGGTGCCGGTGAGCGCAAGGCGCGTCTTCACCGGATATTGCGACAGCGTCGCAAGGATGTCCTTCATCGGCTTGTTGAGGTCGATCTTCACCGGATCGCCGCCGAGCGAGCCTTCCACTTCCGGCAGATATTGCGCGGGGTTGTGTTCGAGTTCTTCGAGATAGACGCCGTCCTTCGTGATCTTGCCGAGCACCTGACGGTCGGCGGCGCAGGACACGCCAAGCCCGATGGGCAGCGACGCGCCGTGGCGCGGCAGGCGGATCACGCGCACGTCGTGGCAGAAATACTTGCCGCCGAACTGCGCACCGACGCCCATCGACTGCGTCATCTTCCAGATTTCCTGCTCCATCTCGAGATCGCGGAAGGCATGCGCGTCCTCGCTGCCTTGCGTCGGCAGCGCATCGAGATAGCGCGCCGAGGCGAGCTTCACCGTTTTCATGGTGAGTTCGGCGGAGGTGCCGCCGATGACGATGGCGAGGTGATATGGCGGACACGCCGCCGTGCCGAGCGTCAGAATCTTTTCTTTCAGGAAGGCCAGCAGGCGGTCGCGCGTCAGCAATGACGGCGTGCCCTGAAACAGGAAACTCTTGTTGGCCGAGCCGCCGCCCTTGGCCATGAACATGAACTTGTAGGCATCATCACCCTCGGCGTAGATCTCGCACTGGGCGGGCATGTTGTTGCGGGTGTTCTTCTCCTCGAACATCGAAATCGGCGCGAGTTGCGAGTAGCGCAGGTTGCGCCTGAGATACGCATCGCGCGCGCCTTCCGAGAGCGCGGCCTCGTCGTCGCCCTCGGTGAGGACGCGGTTGCCCTTCTTGCCCATGATGATCGCGGTGCCGGTGTCCTGACACATCGGCAGCACGCCGCCGGCGGCGATGTTCGCATTTTTCAGAAAGTCGAACGCGACGAACCTGTCGTTGTCGCTCGCCTCGGGGTCGGCGAGAATTTTCCGCAACTGCGCGAGGTGGCCGGGGCGCAGATAATGGTTGATGTCGACGAAGGCCGCCTCCGCCAGCGCCTTCAGCGCCTCGCGCGAGACCACCAGCATTTCCTTGCCCAGCACCGTCTCGACCCGCACGCCCTCGGCGGAAATCTTCCGATAGGGCGTCTCATCCTTGCCGAGGGGAAACAGCGGGGTGTGTTTGTAGGGCGGCACGGCGGGAGCGGCGAAGGGAGCGTTCATCGGAGCCTCTCGGACAGCGGATAACAGTTTTGAAGCGTTCTAATCGCTTTCCCCCGGCCCGCAAAGACCCCGAAAGTCGCGGTATTCCGGCCGCCAAGGAACGGCTTGCCCAACGCCTCTCCCCGCGCTTCAATGCCGCCATGACCCTTGTCCCCTCGCGACTGCATATCGTTACCGCCTTCATGATACTGCTCGTGTCGGGCATCGCCTCCCCCGCTTATGCCGATCCCTGCGACGAACTGGCCCGCTCGCTCTCCCAGCAGATCGACGGGCTGAAAGTGGGCGGCGCGCGCGGCGGCATTATCTATTTGCAGCATCCCGCCGCCACGCAGGCCTCGCTCGGCTGCCATAGCCGCAACCGGCAGGGCGATTTTTACGCGGCGACCAACCAGAAGAAGCCCTCGGCGGACTTCACCGGCTTCGTCGCCAGCGCCGTGGCGCAGATTTTCACCATCCCGAAAAAGGACGCCCTGCGCGGCGTCAACCGCTGCCTCGGCCGCATCGGCCTGCTGCGCGGCAAGGACATCAAGACCCGGTACCGCAAGCTCGACATCAATTGCGCGGGCACCAAGACCGGCACCAGCGTCACAGTATCGCGGGAGCGCGACGGCTAGACGGTTTCGCCCGCCAAAACCCGGCAACAACCAGCAGTTAAGGCTGTTGATTCAGCGTTTTTTCATGCCGGAAGCCATAAATTGCAGGGGTTATCACCCTTGAGGCTTCATGACGGCATCCACGATCACGCGGGCGAAGCATTTCGTGATGCGGCATCGGCGCGTCTTCCAGGACGGCGCGATGCTGGCCGGGCTCGTCTGCCTTGCCACGGTCTTCGCCTATCATTTCGATATTTTCGAAAATCCGGCCGGGCTCTCGCCGCAAGATCACATCATCGAACTCGATGAAGCCCTGGCGCTGCTTGCGCTGCTATGCATCGGCCTGATGATCATGTGCCGCCGCACCCTGCTTGCGCAACGGCGCGAGATGATGCGCCGCGTCGCCGCCGAATCCCGGGCCCGCGAGCTTGCCCATCAGGACACGCTCACCGGCCTGCCCAACCGCCGCCAGTTCCAGAAAGAGCTGAAAGAGGCCATCGCCGCTCCGCCCGGCGCGGACGGCACGCACGCCTTGCTGCTGCTCGATCTCAACGACTTCAAGCGCATCAACGACATCTACGGCCACGCCACCGGCGACGAGGTGCTCATCAACGTCGCCGCACGATTGCAGAGCGCGGTCCGGCGCGGAGACCTCGTCGTGCGCTTCGGCGGTGACGAATTCGCCGTGCTCGCCCGGCAACTCAGCGGGCCGGAGGAAGCCACCAACATATCGCTGCGGATCATCAGGGAAATCGAAAAGCCGATTCCACTCGATGCGGTCCAGCACCGGATCGGCGTCGGCATCGGCATCGCGCTGTTTCCGCACGATACCCGTGACGCAACCGAAATTACCCGGCGCGCCGACGTCGCGCTGTACCGCGCCAAGGCCGAACACAAATCCGCGCAGCGTTTCCATGATTCCGAAATGGACGCCCGCCTGCTGGAACGCGACATGATCGAGCGCGAATTGCGCGCCGCCGTCGCCAACGGCGACATTCAGCCGTTCTATCAGCCATTGATCGACCTGCGCACCCAGCGCGTCGCCGGATTCGAGGCGCTGGCGCGCTGGATACATCCCACGCTCGGCGATGTCGCGCCGGAGCGGTTCATTCCGGTTGCCGAAAACTGCGGCCTGATCGAGGACCTGTCCTATCATCTGCTGCGACAGGCCACCCGCGCGGCGACATCCTGGCCCGATGACGTCGTTCTCGCCTTCAACATCTCGCTGTTGCAGTTGAGCGACAAAACGCTCGGCCTGCGTATTCTGCATATTCTCGGCGAATCCGGCCTTCCGACCCAACGCCTCGAAGTCGAACTGACCGAGAGCGCACTGGTGCGCGATCCGGAAGCCGCCCAGATCACCCTCGGCGCATTGCGGGACGCCGGAGTGCGCATCGCGCTCGACGATTTCGGCACCGGCTATTCGAGCATCTATCATTTGCGCAATTTCAAGATCGACAAGATCAAGATCGACCGCAGCTTCCTGCGCCGCGTCGGCGAGGACAGCGATGCATCGACCTTTCTGGGAGCGCTGCTGGGTCTCGGCCACGGTCTGGGGCTGACGGTCACGGCCGAGGGCGTCGAGGACGCCGCGCAGGCCGCCGCCCTCGCTGAACAGGGATGCGAACAGGCGCAGGGCTTTCTCTACAGCGATCCGATGCCTGTGGACGCGACGCTGGCCTTCATTGCCCGGCAGAGCGGAGCGGAGAAGGCGCGCAAGGCTTCAAAGCTCTGACGGGAAAAGCGCCGCGTAAGGTCCGCCAGCAGCCCCTACTCCCGCCGCGCTTTCTCGATGGCGGCGACGTCGATCTTCCTCATCGTCATCAGACGCCAATGGTGTTCTTCGCGATCGTCTCCGCTCAGTGCCAGCGCCCTTATTGATATTTCTCGTCCCGCTCCAGGATCTCGATCGAGATGCCGTCCGGTCCTTCCAGAAACGCGATGCGGATGCCGGGACGCGGGGTATGCGGCTCCGCGGAAAAGCGAACGCCCTTCGCCTTCAGGCGGTCCGCGACCTCGTCGATATCCTTCACGCTCAATCCGAAATGATCGAGCCCGCGATGCGGATGCGCTGGCGACGGCTTGTCGGTGCCGGGCGCTTGCAGCAGGAAGATTTTCTGGCCGCCGAGAACGACATCGACACGGCCGGGCGCGCGCAGGATGTCTCCGCCCAGCATGGTCTCGAACCACGCGGCGACGGCCTCCGGATCGCCGACACGGAGGTGGACGTGATCCCAGACCGCGGCGAACGGCGTTTTCTGATCGTGCATAACAGCCTCACTACCCGACAAAGAACAAGGCCGGGCTCATCACCCGGCCTTGTCGCAAATTATCCGTTTCCGCTCAGGATGCCACGCAGCTTCGCACGAACAGGCGGCGCTGGCTCGGATGCACGTGCCGGTCGATCGCCTGTTTCAGGCATTCGACGCGCGCTTCCGCCACGCACAGTTGCATCTTGTCGCGAGCCTCGCGGTGCTTGAGATGCCTGGCTGCGATTTTCTGGCGGCAGGCGTCGCGCTTGCTGACGCGAACCGCGGGCTTGGCGGACTTCTGCGCGCCGTCGGTCGGCGCGGCGTAAGCGAGCTTGGTGGGGGCCTGCACCTCCGGAGCCGGAGGCGTGTACTGGATCGGTGAAGTCTGGGCCAGCGCGGCGTAGATCGAGACCGCGAGCAGTCCGGCATAGACCACAGGGGTGATGATGCGCATGGTGTCTCCGTCCTGAGAGCCGCGTGCTCGGCACACGCATTGCGGTTATCGGGCGAATCCGTTCATCCCACATTCACAATGAGTCATCATTGGGGCGCTTGGCAAGGGTTCCATGGGGCCACCCCGGTTCACGATCGGTTTATGCGGTGCGCCCCGCATATTCCTCGTCGGTGACCTTTTCGAGCCATTCGGCGGCGGACCCGTCTTGCAGTTCCTGCATCGCCAGATGAACCATGCCGTTCGCGGGCGAAGCGCCATGCCAGTGCTTCTCGCCGGGCGGAATCCAGATCACGTCGCCCGGCCTGATGGTCTGGATGCTCTCGCCATCGCGCTGGATCAGCCCGCAGCCGGACAACACATACAGCGTCTGCCCGAGCGGATGGGTGTGCCACGCCGTGCGCGCGCCGGGCTCGAAACTCACCTTCGCCACCTGCAACCGCGCCGGAGCGGGAGCCTGAATCATCGGGTCCATCCAGACCGTGCCGGTGAAATACTCCTCCGGCGGCCGCTTCGTGGGCACGTCTCCGGGATGCGTGATCTTCATGCGATTCTCCTGCTGCTCAAGTCAGCCTAGCACCCCGATCGAGCGGTTCGCGACCGGTTATCGGTCGAGGGCGGGATAGTGACGGAAAATACCGTCGGTGTTGAAGGGAATGCGCCGGTTGCTTTTCAGGTAGGCGGCGATGTTGGGCCGCGCGCCGACACGGTCATGCAACGCAGCAAGGCGCGGAATTCTGCGCTCGAAGCGCTTCATCCGCTTCGGAAACGCATAGCGCAGCCCGTCCACGATCTGGAACAGGGACAAATCGACATAACTCACCCGGCGTCCGTCAAGATACGGGCCGCCACCATGCGCGGCGATATCCTCGAAATAGCCGAGAAATTTCGGCGCCCGCGATTTCCAGAATTCGTCCGTACGCTTCGCCGCCTCCCGCCGCTGGTCTTCGTAATAAAGCGTCGGCCCGAGCGGATGATGGGTGTCGTGAATCTCGACCACGAAATCGGTGAGCGTGAGCTGCAACTGATGCAGGCGCAGCCGCCCGGCCTCGGATTTCGGCGCAAGGCCATGGCGGCCGCCGAGATAAAGCAGGATGTTGGCGACCTGCGCGATGACGAGTTTGTTCGCTTTCAGAAACGGCGGCGCGAACGGCGGCGGATCACACCGCCGGCTGTTCATCATCGCCATCATCCGCTGTTCGCCGCCCGCACGGCGGGCGGCATCGACATAATCCGCGCCAGCCTCCTCCAGCGCGAGCCGGACGAATTCGCCGCGTCCCTGAATGCCCGACCAGTAAAACAGTTCGTACCGCATGCGCGTGGCTCCGTTCCGCTGCCAGTCAACGATACGGAACCGGGATGGTTTCGCCAAAATTGAACTTATCCGCCAACCCGCATGACGAGGAGAAGCAGAATCATCAGCTAGTCAACGTGTTCAAATCATTTCACGAAAGATCGGCCTGAAGCTGTCGCATGGCCGCCCTCAGTTCACCCGCGACTTTGGCCAAGTCGTTGAGATTTTTCTTTGCCTTATCAAAACGGGGTTCAGTAAAATCGCCGACCTTCACGGTAACTCCAGATATTCTTTCTCTGAGAAGACCAACATTGTATAAAGAAGCACGCAGATAATTCCATTTTCGGGCAGTGGCCGCATCAAAGATATCTAAATTCGACCAAGCCTCATCTAAATCCGTCTGCGTCGTGAATACGAGACGGCTTGGAGCAAAAGTCCTTTTCCCAACGTTCTCATCTGGTTCATCTATCAACTCGATCAACTGATTTGCCTCGTGCGCAAGAACCTTCGTAGCGTGGTCAAGTCGCAAGCAAATCCCCAAATTTTTTCGGTTTTTTGCTTCTGTAGCTAAATTCAGATCGGCATCAAGTTTTGCCATCGCAGCTTTGTAAGCAAGCTTTGCCCCTTGATAGGCAATCACAGCAACGACGATTGCTAAGAATGCAGCCATCAGCGTTTGCCACTTCTGCGCATAGTTCAGAAGACGAACACCGGTCACCTCTCCTTTAATTCCCCATTTAACAGGCCCTGAAATACCAAGCCAAACCGTCAATATTGCCGTGAACATGAACAGGCTTATTGCCAACGTCTCGTATTTTCGCATTATTTCGGTCCCCAGCACATCCCCAGAACGAGAATAGCAGTGAACCCGCTTGGCGAAAGTCCTCGGTATGGCCTTACAAAACCCGCATCAAAAAATGCGACCGATCCTTTGTGAGCGACAAGCCAATAAAAAAGACGCCGCGCGAACGCGGCGTCTTTCGGTTTCTTCGGGCTGCGATCCTTAGCTGGTCTGCTGGATCGCCGACAATTCCCACTCGGTGCCGGGGCGGCGAACGAAGGTCCAGATCTCGGTGACCTCCTCCGGCGTGTCGCCGCCCTCCACGACGCGGCCGCTGGCCCGCTCGATGGCCTTGTCGACCAGCGAGAAGCGCATCGCCACCGTGGCGTAGTCGGACGGGCCTTCGCGCCAGGCTTCCGCGAGGTCGCCCTGCAACAGCTTGACGTCCGAGACCTTGTTGACGACGCCGCGCGAGGCGTTCTCCGCGAGGTCCTGCGAGAAGTACGACACCATCTCGGGCGTCGCGAGCCTGTGCAGGCGGTTGGTGTCCTCGTTCGACCACGCTTCCTGAATTTCGCTCAGGCGGCGCTCGAACGCCTCGTAGTCCGCGGGCGTGATCTCGAGCGGCGCGCTGCTGCCGCCGCCGAGACCGAAGCCGGTGCGGGCATAGGTCTGCTGCTGGTCCGCGTTCGCCTGCGGCGGCGCGGTGTTGGCATAGGCCGGCGCGTTGCGGCGCGCCCACCACGACATCGCGAGCCGCGCCAGGAAGAAGATCAGCACGAGCTGAACGACGAAGCCGAGGATCGAGGCGAGACCGCCAAGACCGCCGAACAGGCCGTTGCCGAACAGCATGCCGAGCAGGCCCGCGCCGAGGAAGCCCGCGGCGAGGCCGCCAAGCAGGCCCGGACGGTTGAACAGGCCACCCTTGTTGGCGGCGTTAACCGGCGCGGTGGTCTGCGGCGTGATGGTCCGCTGCATCGGCTGGGCCGCGTTCGGCGCGGTCCGCGTGACCGGCGGTGGCGCAAACGTACGGCTGCCGCGCGAGCCCGAACTGAAGCCGCGACCGCCGCGAGCGTCGGCGCTCGATACAGAAGCCATCAACGGCATACCCACCGCCAAGGCGATTGCGAGAACCTTGAACAGAGCGCGGATGCGCTGCGAAACGATCATGAACACTCCTCCATCCCCGCCATGGGGACGTGACACCAAAATGGTGAATTCGGGACAAAAGGGAAGATGGGAACGGATACATTCCCTGCGTCGGTCGGTCGCGGCAGGCACTCTTGCAGCGTCAAATTCGTCAGGCGTCCATCGTCTCTTTCACCGCGCCGACAAGCTGGCTGAGCGTGAAAGGCTTGGGCAGGAAGGCGAATTGCTCGCCGTCCGGCAGGCTTTTCTCGAAAGCATCCTCGGCATAGCCGGACACGAAGATGATCTTCACCGCCGGGTTCTTCCGGCGCATCTCCGCCAGCATGGTCGGGCCGTCCATTTCCGGCATCACCACGTCGGAGACGACGAGATCGACCACGCCGCCTTCCGCCTCAAGGGCTTCCAGCGCATCAAGGCCGTTCTCGGCCTCGATCACGGTGTAGCCGCGCGAGCGCAGGCCGCGCGCATTCAGCGAGCGCAGACCGTCCTCGTCCTCGACCAGAAGGATGGTGCCCTGCCCGGTCAAGTCGGCGGGCTTGGCCTTCGCGGCCGTCTCAACGACAGGCGCGGGCGCTTCCGCGTCCTTCTCGACGATGTGGCGCGGCAGATAGATCGAGAACATCGTGCCCTGGCCGGGCGTCGAGTCGACATAGATGAAGCCGCCGGTCTGCTTGACGATGCCGTAGACGGTGGAAAGCCCGAGGCCAGTGCCCTTGCCGACTTCCTTGGTCGAGAAGAACGGCTCGAAGATCTTGTCCACGATCTCCGCCGTCATGCCGGTGCCGGTGTCGCCGACCTCGATGCGGACGTAGTCCGCCGCGGGCATGCCCTTCACGTTCAGCCGCGCGACATCCTGCGCGGACACGTTGCTGGTCTTGACCGTGAGCTTGCCGCCCTCCGGCATCGCGTCGCGCGCATTCACCGCGAGGTTGACGACGACCTGCTCGAATTGCGAGACGTCCACCTTCACCGGCCACAGATCGCGGCCGTGGACGACATCGAGCTTCACCTTCTCGCCGATCAGGCGCTTGAGCAGCATGGTGAGGTCGGACAAGGCGTCGCCGAGGTCGAGCACCTGCGGACGCAGCGTCTGGCGGCGCGAGAATGCCAGCAACTGCCGCACCAGCGTCGCGGCGCGCGTGGCGTTCTGCTTGATCTGCATGATGTCCTGGAACGACGGGTCGGTCGGCTTGTGCGCGTTCAGCAGGAAATCGTTCGCCATCATGATGGCGGACAGCACGTTGTTGAAGTCGTGGGCGATGCCGCCGGCGAGCTGCCCCACCGCCTGCATCTTCTGCGACTGCGCGAACTGGTTTTCCAGTTGCCGCTTCTCGGTAGTCTCCAGCAGGTAGACGATGGCGACTTCCGCGTCGCGCTCGTCGTGCTCGACCGAGGTAACGAAAAACTGGCCCCAGCGGTCCTTGTCGCCGTCGAGCATCGCCTCGACGGGGGAAATGTCGCCCTGCCCTTCGGCGGCGCGGCCGAGAATGGCCGTCACTTCGCCCCGGTCGCGTTCGTGCACCACCGCGAAGATCGACTTGTTGGCGCTCGCCTGCGCCGACAGGCCCTGCGTGAGTTTGGCGAACCGCGCATTGGCGCGGACGATCTGGCCGTCGCGATCCACCGTGGCGATCGCCATCGGCGTATGGTCGAAGAAGCGCATGAAGCGCACTTCGGCGGCGCGCTGCGGATCGGCATTCTCGTCGCGGGCGCGGTTGATGACCAGCGTGCGCGAGGCGCCCGGCACGCCATCCGCGCCGAAGGCGAGCTTGTGATAGAGCCGCGCGGGCATGGTCTTGCCGCTGCGCATCCGCAGATCGACGTCGAACACTTCCGTTTTGACTTCGCCGGGCTCGGGCGTGATCGAGGTCAGGAGTGCCGCGCCGTCGCCGGACAAAATGTCGGTGAGCTTCAGGCCGCCGGAGCCGATTTCCGCCAGATCGTAATCGAGCCAGTTCGACAGCGTTGCGTTGACATAAGCAAGGTCGCCGTTCGGCGTCACCGAGAAGAACCCGCACGGAGCATGGTCGAGATATTCGATGGCGTGCTGGAGTTCCTGGAATACGTCCTCCTGCCGCTCGCGGTCGCGGGTGATGTCGGCGACCGACCACACCGCGTAACGCGATTCACGGCGGCTGTGGCCGAGCGGCTGCACCCGCATCCGCAGCCAGCGCGCGCCGCGCTCGGCATCGGTGACGCGAACCTCCTCTTGCTGGCGCTTGCCTTCCTTTGCCGCCTTCAAAAGCCGGAACACCGCCTCCGAGACATCGGGATTGCCGATGAACACCCGCTCGACCGGGCGCACGTCCTGCGCGCTCGCTGCCCCCGTCAGGGCCAGATAGGCATTGTTGTAATAGACGATCTGGCCGCGCGCGTCGGTCACCGCGAGGCCGTCGAAGGCGTTGTCCGCCATCGGCTTCATCAGCGGGTTTTCCGCGACCTGGTCGGCGAACCGCACGATCCCGGCGGCGAAGGCGAACAGCGTGAACAGGCCGACCATCGCCAGCAGGGAAATCAGCCCGAGGATGAACGGCTGCGCCTGGCTGCGCCCGAGCACCATGAAGGCCACCGCCGCCGCGATCACCGCGACCGCGATGATGAGGACGAGCACGATGCTGCCGCCCCGCCTTGCGGGCTCGGCGGCGCGCGCGAAATGATCCGGCCTGCCGGGGGTCAGGTCTGTCTTCATCGGGTGCCGCCAAAGCGGGTTGAAGCGGGTTGCGACACGATATGCCCTGGTCTTCGATCCAAAGTCAGTGCCTGAATCGGGGTCTGCAATGCAAGCGCCACGTCGGTCCGGTCCTCAGTTTCGCCGCAGGCTGCGCTTCAGCTTCATGACATAGCCGATGACTTCGGCGACCGCATGGTAATGTTCCACCGGGATTTCGTCGTCGATCTCGACGGACGCGTGCAGCGCGCGCGCCAGCGGCACGTTCTCCACCACCGGAATATCGTGGGCCGCCGCGACCTCGCGGATCTTGAACGCGATCAGGTCGACGCCCTTGGCGACGCAGACCGGCGCGGGCATGCCGCGCTCGTATTTCAGCGCCACCGCATAGTGGGTCGGGTTGGTGATGACGACGGACGCGGTCGGCACCGCCGCCATCATGCGCTTGCGCATCCGCGCCACGCGCAGCGCGCGGATGCGGCCCTTGATGTGGGGGTCGCCTTCGGACTGCTTGTATTCGTCCTTCACTTCCTGAAGCGACATCTTCTGCCGCTCGAACCAGCTCCGGTACTGGAACAGATAATCCAGCGTGGCGACGATCGCGAGCAGCGCCACCACCGTGCCCATCAGTTTCAGCGCCATCGAACGCGTCAGGTCGAGCATCAGGCTGGGGTCGATCCGCACCATCACATCGGCGCGCTCGTGTTCGGGCCACATCACCATCGCCATCACGACGCCGAGGACGATGACCTTGAACAGCCCCTTGGCGAAATTCGCCGCCGCCTGCTTGCCGAACAGCCGCTTCGCGCCCGCCATCGGCGACAGCTTGCTGAATTTCGGAGTGATCGGATCGGCCGACCAGACCGGTCGGTGCTGGATGAGATGACTGCTGACCGCCGCGACCATCAGCAGCGCGAACGGGATGCCGAGCGCCGCCAGCATCATGAATTCGAGCCGCCCCACCAGAAGCAGCAGGCTCGCGCCGTCGGTCTTCATCTGACCCGCATGTTCCAGCAGGTTTTTCAGCGGCACCGTGAGGTTGTTGGCGATCGAGCCGGAGAACGACGACATGATGAAGGTCGCGCCAGCGATCATGAACCAGGTGTTGACCTCGATGCTCTTGGCGACGTCGCCGCGTTTGTGAGCTTCTTCCAGCCGTTTGGCCGTGGGGTCCTGTGTTTTGTCCTCGTCGCCTTCCTCCGCCACGGCCTACCCTCCGCCGCTCACCGGCGCGAGCTGGTGCATCACGCCGCTGAAATAAGTGAGGAAGGTGCCCATCACGGCGACGAGAACGACGCCGAGCAGCATGAAGCCCGCGAGGATCGAGAGCGGGACGCCGACGAAATAGACCTGCATCTGCGGCATCATCCGCGCCAGCATGCCAAGGCCGAGGTTGAAGACGAGGCCGAAGATGATGAACGGCGCCGACAGCTGCACGCCGATCTTGAACGCCACGGTGAACGCCTTGGTCGCCAGTGCCGCGACATCGCCGCTCGGCATCAGTTCGCCGGGCGAGAACAGCGTGTAGCTGTCGCTCAGCGCCGCCAGAACGAGATAGTGCGTATCGGTGGCGAAGATCAGCGCGATGCCGAGGATGGTGAGAAAATTCGCCACGATCACCGATTGCTGGTCCTGCGTCGGATCGACCGCCGTGACGAATCCGAGCCCCACCTGCTGGGCGATGATGGAGCCCGCGACCGAGAGTGCGGCGAGCGTGAAGCGCGCGGTCGCGCCCAGCACCACGCCGACGATGATCTCATGCACCATCAGCACCATCACGGCGGTCATGGACGACAGATCGACGTGATAGGCCGCGCGGTGCAGCGGCAGCATGATCAGCGTGAGCATCAGCGCGATGCCGAGACGCAGGCGCACCGGGACGTTGGCTTCGCCAAATCCCGGCAACAGCATCATCATCGCGCCGACGCGGGCGAAGACCAGCATGAAGGTCGCCGCCAGGGCCGGCAGGAATGAGATGTCGATGCGCATGGCTGCCGCATAATCTGTCTTATCCGCCGATGATTCGCGACGAAATCCGCATCATGTGGCTGTGCATCGCATCCGCCATGAAGGGCAGCGCGATCAGGAGCGTGATGAACACCGCCAGAATCTTCGGCACGAACACCAGCGTCTGTTCCTGGATCTGCGTCAGCGCCTGCACCAGCGAGATCGCGACGCCGACCACGAGGCCGACCAGCAGGACCGGCGCGGAGACCAGCACGATGGTCCAGATCGAATCGCGCGCCACTTCGAGAACTTCAGGGCCGGTCATGTCTGTCTTCCTTAGGCAAGAGCGAAACGACCGATCAGATCGGCATCTTCATGATGTCTTCGTAGGACTGGATGACCTTGTCGCGCACCGAGACCAGCGTGGACACCGCGACATCGGTTTCGGCGACCGCCGTGACCACATCCATCACGTTGGCCTTGCCGGACGCCATCGCCACCGTCTGCGCGTCGGATTTGCGCCCGGCGTCGAGCACGCCGTTCATCGCTTCCTTCACCAGCGAACTGAATGAGGGACCACCGCTGGTACCGGCGATCTTCCCTGCCCCGCCGGAGCCCGTGGCGGAGTCCATGATGCGTGACAGGCTTGCATAGGCGTTGGCTGCGACTGAAGGCGTTGCCATGATTGAATCCCTTCCGATCAGGCCTTGAGGATATCGAGCGTGCGCTGGATCATCCGGCGCGTCGCACTGATGATGTTGAGGTTGGCCTCGTAGGACCGCTGCGCCTCGCGCATGTCGGTCATTTCGACCAGCGAATTGACGTTCGGATATTTGACGTTGCCGTTGGCGTCCGCCGCCGGATTGCCCGGCTCGTGCTTGATGCGGAAGCTCGACGTGGTGTCGGTCTTGATCCGGCCGAGCGACACCACCTGCGCGTCGAGCGTGCGGTCGAGCGTCGAGGAGAAGGTCGGCACCTTGCGCCGGTACGGATCGCCTCCGGCGGTGCTCGCGGTCGAATCGGCGTTGGCGATGTTTTCGGAGATCACCCGCATCCGCCCCGCCTGCGCGCGCAGGCCGGAGGTGGCGATGCTCATCGATTTGAGGAAGTCCATGCTTTCAGCCATGACGCCGCTCCTTAACGCTTGCCGATGGCGGTTTTGATGAGGTCGAGGCTCTTGGTGTAGAGCGAGGCGGCGGCGGCATAGTCCATCTGGTTGGACGCCACCTTCAGCATCTCGTCCTCGATATTGACGGCGTTGCCCGCGGGGCGCGTCTCGTAGCCGCCGGTGTTGGAGCCGAAGGTCTCGCTGACGCCCGCCGCCTGGATGTGATTGGCGCTGGTGCGCACCATCGAGATTTCATGCATGCCGTTGACGCCGGTCTTGTCGAAGGTCGGATCGACCAGATCGCGCGGACGGAAATTCGGGGTGTCGGAATTGGAGACGTTTTCGGCCAGCACGCGCTGGCGTTCCTGATGCCATTGCATCTTGGTCCGCAGCATCGACAACATCGGAAGATCGGTGATCGCCATGACGGCCTCCGCCGGATGCGCTTCGGCCTCACGCCGCAGCTAGGCAGAATTTGCCGCCTGTATGGTTAACGGAGAGTTAAAATGGCCCCCGCCGTTAACCTGTGGTGGCGCGGCGGCTGTGGCCCAGCCCGTTCATTTTCAACAGGATTGCGTGATAAGGCCCGCTAAGTGCCTGATATCGCGGCCTTGAGGGTTGGGTTTGGCCGATTCCTGGTTTATGAAGAGAGCCAGTCTCCGGTGGTTGCCGGCAGGAACAGATTAACGGATGGCGCGAAACTCCTCCCCGATCGGGTGGTTGTTTTGATGCCGGTCCCAAAACCCGAAGCCATCGGATTCCAACGAGGACACACCGGATGTCGCAGATAGTATGGATTTTCTTCGCCATCCTGATCGTGCTGGCGCTGATCGGCGCGCTCGCCTACCTCATTCGCCGCTTCGCCGGACGCGGATTGGGATCGAGCAACAGCCGGGGCCGGATGCCCCGTCTCGCCGTGATCGACGCCGCCGCCGTCGATGGCCGCCGCCGCCTCGTGCTGGTACGCCGGGACAATGTCGAGCACCTGCTGATGATCGGCGGCCCGAGCGATATCGTCGTCGAGCCGAACATCGTGCGCAGTTCGGCGGGGCGCGATGCCGCCTCCCCGCGCACCCCCGCAGGCACCGAACTGCCGCCGCGCGTTCCTCTGCCCGATACCAACTGGCCGGAGCATGCAAGCGGCCACGCCGAATCCTTCGATTTTCCCGAGCCGACCATGGCGCCGCCCGCACCTCGCCCGGCGCGGCCGTCGCTGAGCGACGATCTGCGCCGCGCGCCTTCGCTCGCACCCGAGCGCACCCGCGACGATCCGCTCGCCGGAGCCATACCGGAGCCGGTCGTCCGTCCCGAACCGGCGCTGCGCCCCGAACGCCCGGCGCCACGTCCGTTGCCGCGCAGCGAACGGCTTGAGCCTTCCTTGTCGCGCACGCCGCGCCTCGACACCGCGGCACCCGCGCGGCCCGCGCCGCGCGCGCCCGAGCCGGTTTCGGCCGCCGACCAGAACCTCGCCGAAATGGCGCAGCGGCTGGAAGCTGCCCTGCGCCGTCCCGGCACGCGCGTCGAAGCGACCGAAACCCGCACCGTCAGCGTGAATTCATCGGAACGGATCGGCGCGCCCCCGGTCGCGCCGGAAGCACCCGCGCCCCGCGCGGCTTCGCTCGACGCCGCCGATGAAGCCGGACCGGCCCGCCCCGCCTTCGAAAACCTCGAAGACGAGATGGCAAGCCTGCTCGGCCGCCCAAAGAACCCGACGTGAGGTCGGCGAAACTTCCGCGTAGAGTTCTTTTCCTTTCCGTCCTGATCGCCGCAACGCTGGCCACGCCCGCGTTCGCGCAGGATATCAGCATCAATTTCGGACAGGGCGCGGGCGGCGGCGTCACCGAGCGCGCGATCCAGTTGATCGCGCTTTTGACGGTGTTGTCGATCGCGCCGTCGATCCTGGTGATGATGACCTCTTTCACCCGGATCGTGGTGGTGCTGTCCTTACTGCGCACCGCGATGGGCACCGCGACCGCGCCGCCGAATTCGGTGATGATCGCGCTGGCGCTGTTCCTCACCGGCTTCGTGATGGGGCCGGTGCTGCAAAAATCCTACGATGACGGCGTCAAGCCGGTGATCGCCAATCAGCTCACGGTCGAACAGGGCCTCCCGCTCGCGATCGCGCCGTTGCGCGGCTTCATGCAGAAGAACGTCCGCGAAAAGGACCTCAAGCTGTTCATGGATCTGTCGCGCGAACCGCCGCCCGCAACCCCCGACGAGATGTCGCTGCGGATTCTCGTTCCCGCCTTCATGATCTCCGAACTCAAGCGCGCCTTCGAGATCGGCTTCCTCTTGTTCCTGCCGTTCCTCATCATCGACCTCGTGGTGTCGTCGGTGCTGATGTCGATGGGCATGATGATGCTGCCGCCGGTGGTGGTGTCGCTGCCGTTCAAGCTGATCTTCTTCGTGCTGGTGGACGGCTGGGCGCTGGTCGCGGGCAGCCTGGTGCAAAGCTACGGCGGCGGCTGACGCACAGCTTCACTTCGCGGACGAGACTTTTCCGACGATCTGCGGCAACGCGCCCGTGGTTTCCGCATCGGTCGGTATCTGCGGAATCTTCGCGCGCGCCACGGCATCGGGGAAGCGCTTGCGCATCTCGCGCAGGAATCCGTCCAGCGTATCGACCGTCGCCGCCATTTTCGCGACGCGTTCCAGCGCCGCCGGATCGGCCGAGCCCGGCTTCGAGGCGATGTCGAAGGCATGACGGTCGGCATCGCTCGTCATCTTCGGCCCGTACTTCTCACGCCAGCGCGACAGGCCGAGCGTGTCGTTGGCGAGCGCATAGCCGATCGCGGCGCGAATGACATCGCTCTTTTCGGTATCGGTCAGCGGCTGGAAATCCCGCCAGCGCTGGCCGTACAGCACCTCGATCTGCTCGGCGGATTCGCGCCACCGCCGCGCGGCCCAATAGATATCCGAACGCAACCGGATCGCCTCGCGGCCCTGCACGTTCGCGATCAGCTCCAGAGCGAGATCGTAACGCCCGACATCGCTCTGCGCGCGGCTTTCGAGCAACAGGCGCTGCTGGCGCACTTCGCCCGAAAGATCGCCGATGCGCGTGGAGCGCAACGCGGCGATGGCGCGGGCCGGCTTGCGGTTCATCAGATAGATCATCGAAAGGCGTGCCGCGACCTGCGCGCGCGCCGCACCCTCGAGACGATGATCGATCTGGTATTGCAGAAGCTCGCCCGCCTGATCGAGAAGATCGACCGCCACGAGGCGGTCCGCGAGCCTGCGGATCATTTCATCGCCACGGCGGCCGATCGGCGTGAGGTCGCGATACTGATAGAACAGGCCAAGCGCCTTGATCGGCGGCAGGCTGTCGCCCTTGTCGGTCAGGAACAATTGCGCGAACAGCGCCGATGCCTCGTCCTGCATCTGGCGCGAGGCTTCCGAATTGGGCCGCAGCCGTGTCGCGGTCATCGCAGCCGCGAGCGCATCGGCATAGCGATCCTTTTCGGCATAGAGATGCACGAGCATCTGTAGATTCTTCACCTCGGTCTCATCGCCCCGCCACAGCACGGACTGCGTTTCGAGATCGTCCAGCGCCGCATCCGGCGTGATCTTGTTGTTTCGCTGCAAGAGCGCGATTTCGTCCAGCGTCGCCGCCGCCGCCGAAGGCCGGTCGGAGGACGCGCGAACCGCGCGATAATCGGCCAGCGCCTCGCGGTCGCGCCCCAGCGCCTCGGCGAGACGGCCGCGCAACAGCCGCAGGCGCATCGCCTGTTCCGGCATCGGGCCGATCGTCTGGAGATCGTTGCCGCGCGCGGCGGCGCCATCATAGTCGCGCACCTCCAGCGAAGCCTGCATCGCCTCGATCAGGATCATGCGTTGCAGATCCAGCGGCAGCGAGATGATCGCTGACCCGACGTTCTTGAACTTCTCCCGCGCGCCGGCCCATTTCTCCTGACGCGCCGCCGCCAGCCCCTTCCACAATTCCGAATCGAAGGAGCCCGCGATCATCGGATTGTTGAGGTCCTTCATGGCGGGCTCGATGCGGCCCACCAGAATCTCCGCCACCGCGCGCGCCATCAGCGCGGGCTGCATGCTGTCCTGCGCCTGCGGCTTCAGCAGCGCGAGATCGAACGCGCCCTTGGCTTCCTGATAGAAGCCGCGCGCCAGATAGAATTTTCCAAGAGCGAGGTTGGCCGCAAGGCGCTTGTCGTCCGGCGCATTGGCGGCCGCGTCGATCAGCTCGTCGAGGCGCGGCAGGAAGCTCGCCTTCTGGTTCTTGCTCCACTCGGCCGGATCGAACACCGCGCCGCCCGGCGCGCCCGTGCGGTCGGGAGATGCGCTCGCCGCGGACAGCGTCAGCCCGCCGGGCTTGCTGATGACGATCTTGTCCGGCCGGGCTTCGACGCTGACATCGTCCGTATTCGTCGAGACGGCGACGCCCTGCACCGATTCCAGCAACGAGAATTCCACGAAATTCTGCGGACGCAGGAAGCCGCGCACCGGCAGCGGCATGGTCACCACCGACAGCGTGTCGCCGACTTCCGGATCGTGGAAACGAAGCAACGGGCCGGGCTGCGCAATCGCGATGCTGATATTGGCGCGGGTCGGGTCGCCGACATTGCGCTCCGCGACCAGCGGCTGCGAAGCCGCGACGTCCTGATCAGCGAGCGTGAGCACGAGTCCCTGCTGGTCGCCCGAAAGCGACGCCAGTTGCGGCCGGTTGAGCTTGATGCGGACCGCCTGCCCGCCCTGCACCGGCACGCTCTCCGCCGCCGCGATCAACGCACCGCCTTCGGTCTTGATCGGCTGCACATCGAGCGGGCCGTTATCCGCCACGATCATCCAGATCGAGTCCGCGCGCTTGAACAAGGCCGTCGGCACGCTGCTTCCAAACGGAAACGTCACCTTGAAATTGGCGCTGGTCCGCTTGGCGGTAATGCCCTGCGGGGAACGGTCCGCCGCTGCATCTCTGGGCGCGGGGGCCTGCGGCGCAGGTGCCTGCGGCGCGGCCTTGGCCGCCGCCGCGTCGGAGATCTTGGGAAGGTCCGCAGGCTTCGCCGCCTCGGTCTCCCTGGCCTTGCGCGGCAGATCGGAGTGATCGGCGGCGGCCTTCGGCACGGCGGCGGGTGCCGGTGGCGGCGGTTCCGTCGCCACGGCGGCAGCTGCGGGCGCAGGCGCGGGGGCTGCGGATGCCGCCGGTGCCGTTGCGGCAGGTTTCGCGGGCGGCGCGGCGGCTTCCTGCTTCGCCGCCGGTTGCGTTGCCGCCGGGCGCGACAGCGCCGGATTCAGGGCCATGCCCGCCTTGCCGGTGTCGAAGCCGATATCGACAATGTAATTGCGCTCCTCGCGGAAGCCGTGAACATCGACCTCGCCGATCAGCGCGATCTCGACGGCGGAATTATCACCCGAGATCGACTGCTTGATGCTCTTGATGTTGGAGGGCGCCGCGACCTGGGCGTCGGCGAGATCGAACGTAAGCGGCGCCGAGAACGACAGCGTGTATTTGTCGGCGTTGAGCGACGACGAGACGCTGACGCCTTCCGGCAGTTCAAACACGAAACGCACGAAGGTCGGCTGCACCGCCGTGCGCACCCGCACCGGCGGACGCTTTTCGGCGGCCTCGACCTTCTTCTGCATCCGCAGAATGCGCTCGGCGGCGAGCGCGCGCTCGGACAATTCCTTCACCACCTCGGCGGGCAGCGGCGGCGGCAGGCCGACCCATTTCTCCGGCAGCAGATCGAGATAGACGCGCTCGCCCGCCATCATCTGGTTGACGCGGACCTTCTGGTTGAGCGCGAGACGGATCGCGGCGCCATCGGGATCGCGCCGCGCGGTGCCGACATAGGCAGGCACCGCATCGTTGAGCGCATCGACCGGCATATCGACCGGCTTGGCGAAGCGGATGACCATGATCGCGCCCGCCATCGTGACCTCGGTCGGCACTTCCTCCGTGAAGCGCAGCAGCAGGCGCGCGTAGCCGTTCTCCTGGGTGAGCGTCGCCTCGCCCTTCACCGGATCGGCGTACGCCCGGCCCGGCCACGCCAGCGCGGCAGCCAGCAGGACAACCGAGACAGCCGCGCGCAAGACAGCGCGCGCCCGGACCAACCGTCCGAACGCCCCCCGCTTGCCTGTGGATTCCAACGCCGCCTGCCCGGCCATGTGGTCCGTCTCTTTGGCTCTCCCGAACGCCGGGGTCCGGATAACCGGACCACCCTAGAATCGCGCGTTTAACGCCTCATTAATCATGGCGCTTCCGATTGCCTTTAATTGACCGGACGCCCCTCGATCTTCGGCAGGTCGGACAGCGACGCCGACCTCTCCCCGCCCGCCCGGCGCGCGATCTCGACCGTCAGCCGCTCGGCGTTTTCCGGCTGCATCTGGCCGACGATATCGGACAGCTTGCGCGGCGCGATCTGCGAGGCGATCTGGTAGAGGACGGCGATGTCGAGGCGGTCGAACACCTTGGCGGCATCCTTCGGCTTCATGTTCTCGTACATCGTCACGAGGTCTTTCAGCTTCGCCGCCTCGGCCTTGGCTTTCTGCCCCTCGGCCGCCGTGATGCGGGCTTCCGTCGCCTTCAATTCCTGCAACTTGCCCTCGAGCTTCTGCTCGGCGGTCTTGACGAGATTTTCGCGGATGTCGATCTCGCGGGCGCGCGTCTCGATCTCCTGCCGCCGCGCCTGCAACCGCTCCAGCACCGCGCGTTCCGAAGGCGACACCGCCGTCGCCGGATCGGGCTGCGCCGCGACGTCTTCCGGCCGCGTCGTCGAAACGGGGCTTGGTTCGGCGGGCTTCGACTCCGGAGCCTTATCGACCGAGCCGGTGATGTCGGACGTATCGAGCGTGTGGGTACGGCCGGTCGGGAAATTCAGGGCGCTCTCCGCCCAGGATTTCGGCCGCGGCGGGTCATCCCGGAAAATATATCCGCCATCCAGAAGCAGGCCCGAGATCTTGAGCACGGCCAGACAACTGGCCGCGATCAGGAGCAGCGGGACGACCCGGAATTCGCGGAGCAGACTCCTCATGCAGCAAGACCACGCCGACGCTCGGAGAACGCCTGCGCCGCGGCGACCACCGACTTCGCATCGGTCCGCGCGGGTGCGCCGCCCTCGGCCGGAGCACGGGCCGCCACCGCGATGTCGCAGAGCCGCTTGAGAATTTCGCTGCCGACCGCAATCTGCTTGCCGAGCGAGCCGGACAGATCGGAGGCCTCGGACAATTGCGAGCCGAGATTTTCGTCACATTCGCGCACGGTGACCTTGAGGCCGCCGATCGCGCGCTCGGCGATTTCGGTCGCGGTGATCAGTTCGGAGATCGTCGCCTTCAACGACTGTTCGTCCGCCTTCAAGATTTTGAGGCGCTTGTTGAGGATCCGGCAATAGGCGATCGTCCAGACCAGCAGGAGAGCGACGAGGCTCTCAATGGCCATTCCCATCATGTGGTTCATTGTGCCTCCATCAGTTTTGTTTGTTCGTCCTGCTTTTCGAACATCGCGTAGGTGGTGTGCGGCTTGTGCAGCGGCTTCGACACCCGGATGGCGACGCGGTCGCCGACCCGGCCCATCCTGCCCTCGCTCAATGTCACGTCGCCGCAACGCACCGACACCATCGCATCGGGGCGGATATCGAGCGGCAGCGTGTCGCCTACTTTCAGCGACATCAGTTGCTTCAGCGGCATGTCAGCTTCATAGAGCACCGCATCGACGTACATTTCCGCCTTCGCGATCTCGGTGGCGAGATGGCCTTCCCAGATCGGGTCGCGGCCGAATTTTTCACCCATGAACATCTGCAACAGCACGTTGCGGATCGGTTCGATGGTGGCGTAAGGCAGCAACAGTTCGACGTTGCCGCCGCGATCTTCCATGTCGACGCGCAGCCGCACCAGAATGGCGGCGTTGGCGGGACGGCTGATGGCGGCGAAGCGCGGATTGGTCTCAAGACGGTCGATGGTGAAGGTCACCGGCGACAGCGGCCGGAATGCCTGCTCGGCATCCGCCAGCACGACCTCGACGAGGCGCTTGACGAGATTGGTCTCGATGGTGGTGTAGGGACGGCCCTCGATGCGCAGCGAGGTCTGGCCGCGCCGGCCGCCCAGCAGCACGTCGATCATCGAATAGATCAGGCTGGAATCGACGGTGAACAGCCCGAAGTTTTCCCACTCCTCCGCCTTGAACACGGTGAGCACGCAAGGCAGCGGGATCGAGTTGAGATAGTCGGCGAAGCGCACCGAGGTGATGCGGTCGAGCGAAACCTCGACGTTGTCGGAGGTGAAATTGCGCAGGCTCGTCGTCATCAACCGCACGAGGCGGTCGAACACGATTTCGAGCATCGGCAGACGCTCGTAGGACACCATCGCCGAGTCGATGATGGCGCGAATGCCGGAATGATCCTCGAGGTGGACCTCGCCGTCGCTGAAGCCGAGGAGATTGTCGATCTCCTCCTGCGACAGCACCCGCTCGCCGCTGGACTTGCCGCCGCTGATGCCGCGGCTGCCGCCATCGACCATGGCGGCCCATTGTTCCGCCATCGACTCCGTGAGTTCATTGGCGGCGGCTTCGGCGGCCGCCTCCTCCGGATCCTCCGAGTCGAGCGCGCCCTCCCATTGGGCGGCTAGCGCGTCCTGATCGACGTCACCCGGCGTCATTGAATTACCACTTCCTTGAACAGCACGGCGTTGACATGCTCCGGCGCGATCGCGGCGTTGACGCGCTTGGTCAGTTCTTCCTTCATCCGGAACAGACCGACCGAGCCATTGAGATCGTTGGCGCGCAGTTCGCGCAGATAGGTCTGGAACAGGTCGGTGACGCGCGGCATCGCCGGCTTGACCTTCTCGACCAGCGGCGCCTCCTTCAGCTCCAGCACGGCCTTGACCTTGAGATACTGGATGCGCTCGCCCGGATTGCTGGCGAGGTTCACCAGCACATCGGGAACGTCGAGGAAGACCGGAGGCGCCGCGACCTTGGCTTCCTCCTTGCCATGCTGCCCGTCATGGCCGCCGCGCAGGAACACGTACCAACCCAGCGCGCTCACCACGAGGGTCAGCACCACCGCGCCCGCGATCATGAAGATCTTGCGCTTGCCGCTCGGCGCAGCCTCGGCCGCGACCTCCTCGGCGCCTTCCACGACCTGATCCTCGTCTGCCATCGCCCGTCCCGTCAGGATGAGCCCGATGTGCCGAACTGGCTTGAATACGCGAAACAAAGGCCGCCGGCGCATGAGCGCCTTGATCGCTCGACGCTATTTGCCAATGGTTAACGGTTTCTTTCTTTTGGTCCCGAACTGGGAAAATTTTGCCGGGCAAACATGGTCAACAAGACCTTATTGCCGCCCGCGCCGCGCCCGTCCTTTCATTTATCCATTTGAAATCACGGGATTTTCAAAACTGGCACGGCCCTCGCATTGTCAATCGCGAACCGCCCGCTTGGGAGAGCGCACGGTTTAACGAACCGCCATCGGCTTTGGGAGAGGCCAATCGCGGTTTTGCAAGGGGAGACTTGCGATGGAGAACACGACTCTCATCGCGCTATCGCGCCAGATGACGCTTGAGCGGCAGCTCGACGTGGTCGCCAACAACGTGGCGAACGTCGGCACCAATGGCTACAAGTCCGATTCCTCGCTGTTCGAGGAATATCTGCGCTCGGGCGCCCATGAGGACAATTTCACAGGCGGCGACCGGCGCGTCAGCTTCGTGCAGGACCGCGCCACGGTCCGCGACTTTTCGCAAGGCCCGCTCGAGAACACCAAGGCTCCGCTCGATGTCGCCATCAGCGGCAAGGGCTTCTTCACGGTGCAGACGCCGAACGGCGAGCGCTACACCCGCGACGGCCGCTTCCAGATCAATTCGCAGGGCCAGCTCGTCAACTCCAGCGGCTATCCGGTCCTCGGCACCAACGGCGTCATCACCTTCCAGCAGACCGACCATGACATCAAGATCACGGACGACGGCACCATCACGGTTCTGGAAGGCACCATCACCCAGACCGACTCCCTGCGCGGCAAGCTGAAGCTCACCTCCTTCGCCAACACGCAGCAATTGCAGAAGGAAGGCTCGAACCTGTTCGCGGCGCCCGCGAATGTCGCCGGTCAGGCCGACACGAAATCCACCGTCAAGGAAGGCTTCATCGAGCGCTCGAACGTCAACGCGATCGCCGAGATGAGCCGGATGCTGGAAATCACCCGTACCTACCAGAACATCTCGAATTTGCTGCAACAGCAGGCGGATCTGCGGAAGAACGCGATCCAGTCGCTCGCCGAAGTCCCGGCCTGAGGAGATTGAACGATGCGCGCACTCTACACCGCCGCGACGGGAATGGCCGCTCAGGAACTGAGCGTCCAGGTCATCTCCAACAACATCGCGAACCTTCGCACCACCGGCTACAAGAAGCAGATGGCGAGCTTTCAGGACCTGCTCTACGAGCACGTCCAGCGCGTCGGCGCGCAAGCCTCCGATCAGGGCACGGTGCTGCCGGTCGGCATCGACATCGGCGGCGGCGTCAAGACCGTCGGCACGCCGCGCCTGATGACGCAAGGCACGCTGTCTCCGGTCGGCGGCGATCTCAACATCGCGATCCGCGGCGAAGGCTATTTCAAGATCCAGTTGCCGGACAGCACCTACGCCTACACCCGTGACGGCTCGTTCACGACCGACGGCCAGGGCCGCATCGTCAACGCACAGGGCAATCTGTTGCAGCCGACCATCGCCATTCCGCAGAACGCCTCGCAGCTCACCATCAACGCGCAGGGTCAGGTCTCGGTGATGCTGCCGGGATCGACCACGCCTTCGGTGCTCGGCCAGATCAACCTCACCCGCTTCATCAACAAGGCCGGCCTGCAATCGGTCGGCGACAACCTCTTCACCGACACGCCGGCCTCCGGCCCGCCGCAGGACGGCCTCGCCAACGCCGACGGCTTCGGCGACATCCAGCAAGGCAACCTCGAACAGGCCAACGTCGAGGTGGTGTCCGAAATCTCCGACCTGATCGCGGCCCAGCGCGCCTACGAAATGAACGCCAAGGTCGTCAGCGCCGCCGACCAGATGATGCAATCCACCACCGGCATGCTGCGCTGAGCCATGAGCACGATCATGACAAACACCATCATGAAGACCGGCCTCGCCTTCGCCGCACTCCTGCTTGCCGCTTCGCCCGCGCTCGCGGACCCCACGCAGGACGTGATCCACGGTCCCTCGCTGCGCGCCAGCGTCGTGATCTCGAGCGACGTGGTTCGGATCGGCGATCTCGTCGACAACGCAGGCACCGCCGCGCAGATCGCGATCTATCGCGCGCCCGACCTCGGCACCACCGGCATGGTGCGCACCGCGCAATTGATCGAGACGCTGCGCGCCAATCAGGTGGTCGGCGTCGATACCCATAGCCTCAAGGAAGTCGCGATCACCCGCGCCTCGCGTCCGCTGCCCGCCAGGGATGTCGAGCAGCAGGTGGCGAAGGCGCTCGCGCATCGCGGCGGCCTCGGCGAGGCGGAGAACCTGTCGCTGACCTTCGACCGCGAACTGCGCGACGTGCAGCTCGATCCCGCGCTGACCGGCGAGATGATCCCGGTCGCGACCTATTACGATCCGCGCAGCGGCCGCTTCGACGTGCTGTTCGACATCGCCAGCGACACCTCGACCACGCCCGCGAAGCTGCGCTTCACCGGAACCGCGATCGAGACCGTGCAGGCCGCCGTGCTGATGCGTCCGATGGAACGCAACGACATCATCAAGGCGTCCGACGTCAGCATCGAGCGCCGTCCCAAGGCCGAAGTCGGCTCCGACGGAATTTCGCTCGACCGCGCGATCGGCATGCAGATGCGCCGCGCGATGCGCGCCGGACAGGCGCTGCGGACCCTCGATCTCGCCAAGGCCGATCTGGTGACGCGCGATCAGGGGATCACGCTGATCTACGAGGCGCCCGGCATCTACCTCACCGGCCGGGGCAAGGCGCTCGAGGCCGGCACCAAGGGCGACACCGTCAGCGTCATCAATCAGCAATCGAAACGCACCGTGCAGGGCATCGTGGTCGGGCCGGGCCAGGTCGCCATCATCGCCGCCCAGCCGCGCGTCATGCGGCCCGCCACCCTCGCCGCCAACTCCGCCGCAACCGGAAAGATCGAGTAAATGTACAGGCATCGAAAGCGTCATCTTCTCTGCACCGTTGCAGCACTCACGATGATCGGATTTCTCGCCGGCGGCTGCTCCTCGCTCGAGCGCCTCGCCAATATCGGCGAGCAGCCCAAGCTCTCGACGATCGACAATCCGACGACAAAGGCGGGCTACAAGCCGGTCTCGATGCCGATGCCGACGCCGCAGCCCGCGTCCTACAATCCGAACTCGCTGTGGCGGAACGGTTCGCGCGCCTTCTTCAAGGATCAGCGCGCCCATCAGGTCGGCGACATTCTCACCATCACCGTCAACATCACCGACAAGGCCAACATCGCCAACGAAAGCCAGCGCAGCCGCACGAACACCGAGAATTCCGGCATCAGCAATTTCTTCGGCCTGAAGAAGGTGCCCGGCACCGACAGTTCGGGCAACATGCTGACGACCGGCTCGACCGCATCGAGCGACGGCAAGGGCTCGGTGGTGCGTCAGGAGGCGGTGCAGACCAACGTCGCCGCCGTGGTCACGCAATTGCTGCCGAACGGCAATCTCGTCGTCGAGGGCAAGCAGGAGATCCGCGTCAATTACGAAATGCGCGAACTGGTAGTCGCGGGCATCGTGCGGCCCGAGGACATCCAGAGCGACAACACCATCGACTCCAGCAAGATCGCGCAGGCCCGCATCGCCTATGGCGGGCGCGGCCAGATCTCCGATGTCCAGCAGCCACGTTACGGACAACAGGTGATGGACATCCTGCTCCCGTTCTGATCGCGAACTCTCCCCTCGCGATCTTCCAGGCTCCCACGCCGATCCGTGAACCTAGGCATGGAAAGGCGTCTACGACGCGGCCTTCGTCAGCTCCCCTGGCGAAGGCCGCGACCGTTTCGTGCCGGAGGCGTGAACATAACCGGCCACGGCGAATGGAACGTAATCATCGCTACCGCCTTGGTGAGCATGAACCGAAGAAGTGCGTGCGATGTCTGGCTATAATCAGGAAGACCAGGGCAAACGGCCCCTCAAGGATCATGAGCGCGGCTCTCAGGGCGCCGGGCAGAATCCTCCGCCAAAACCGGGGCAACAGGAAGAATTGCCGGACAAGGATATCCTGGACGGCAAGACGCAAGAGCAACTGCGGAAAGATAATGTGGCGAATGAGGAGAAAGGTCTCATCCGCCAGCTTCCCGGCGGCGAAAGCGGTTAGGCCTCAGCGCGGCATGAAACTGTCGGCAGCATCATCCGCCATTACGGAATCCGGATGCGTGCTCGCGCGGCATGACCAGCACCAAGGCCGCGACCGTTTAATCGCCGCTTTCGCCGAATTGTGAAAACCATTCGGCATAGGGCGTGTTGACCGCCATGTAACGATTGAAGTCGGGAGCGCCATCGCCCCACCAGACCGGGCCGCGCTCCCCGAGAGCCACCTTGGCCTCATGCACCGCGTGGCGATATGCGCGCTCCTGCGCGAGATCGCCGGAGCGGCGGGCGGTGGCAATCCCGCGCCGCGCCGCCATGAGCTCGGCCACCAATGATTGCCGTTTGTCTTCGGAAAGATCGGGGCGCGTCTTGCGCCACAGGCGGCCCGACACGACAAAGTAACGTCCGTCGGGCGTCTGGGGATAATGGCGCGGTCTATTCGTCGCGATAGACCTTCTCGCGCTTCTCATGCCGTTCCTGCGCCTCGACCGACAGCGTGGCGATCGGCCGCGCCTCGAGGCGCTTGAGCGAGATCGGCTCGCCGGTCTCCTCGCAATAGCCGTAGGTGTTGTCCTCGATGCGCTGGATCGCGGCGTCGATCTTGGAGATCAGCTTGCGCTGGCGATCGCGGGCGCGCAGTTCGATGGCACGGTCGGTTTCCGACGATGCACGATCGGCAAGATCGGGGTGATTGACGTTTTCTTCCTGCAACTGCTGAAGCGTGGTCTTCGCCTCGCGCAGGATCTCTTCTTTCCAGGCGAGAAGTTTGGCGCGGAAGTATTCGCGCTGCCGTTCGTTCATGAACGGCTCCTTCTCCGACGGTTTATAGGCCTTCACTTTTTCCAACACCGATTCTCATCCCCAGCCAGGGCGATCCGGGTCGCCGGGCGGTGCTTATATAGCGGCGATCCATGACAGACAATACAGGGAAGTGCGGCCTCCGGGGCTATGCCCCGTTAAGCGCGGAACCGGGAATAGAATCGGTAAAAATGCCCGCAGAACCGGTCTTTTTGCCCAAAAGAAGGAACTTCGCCGGGAAGCGCGGCGGCGCTCGAACCGGCCTTTTGCATTCCCTTCGGGCCGGTTTACCGCGCGGCTTTGGCGATCTCGACCTCGACCCGCAGTTCGATCTCGGAGAGCACCTGATCGAGTCCGGCGTCGCCCGAACTCATTTTCAGGTCGGTCGCCGCTCCGCGCAGCCGGTTGACCATGGACTGGTCCAGCGTTCCCGACAGCATCCCGATCTTGAGATCGTCGAGAAGATCGAGCGCGCTTCTGCCGCGCGCGACGGATTTCCTGCGGCGCTGGGTCGGGTCTTCCTCGATGCCCTGAAGCGCCAGCAGCGCATCGATGCCGGCGGCGGCGCGCGGCGCGGTCGCGGCGCGGGTCTCGGTCGCCGTCGTCATCTCGTCGAGCGTGAAGCCGCCCGCGCCTGTGCGCCGCGCGCTCGATGCGGGTGCGCCGAAAGTGGTGCCGTTGGGTCCGTTGATTCGCATGGTCGTCTCGCTCGGCCGGTGGCCTAGTTGCTGTGCAACTTCTCAGCCCGACGAAGGGACACACGAGCTATGGCGCCAGCCTTGCGCCCTCATGGTTAAGAATTCCTAAACGCCCCGGCAGAATTTGCCGGGCGGGCAAGTTCGGATCGGCCGCGCCCGGCCCGAGGCTTCTGTCCGACCCGAAAAGCCGAGCAATTTCAAAGCAACAGCTTCGCCGCAAACTGGCACGGCTCTCGCAAGACACTTCCCGGTTCTCCTGTGGGAGCGGGCGGGCCAGTGAGACAGAACCTCAGCGGGGAGCGAGGATGGTTCGGCTATTTCAGGCGCTGTGCGGAGCGGCCATCGCGGCATTGATCGCGATCGCGCCGGCTTGCGCGACATCGCGCATCAAGGATCTCGCCAATATCGAAGGCGTGCGCCAGAACCAGTTGATCGGTTACGGCCTCGTTGTCGGCCTCAACGGCACCGGCGACACCCTCAACAACATCCCCTTCACCAAGCAGTCGCTGCAAGCGATGCTGGAACGCATGGGCGTCAACATCCGCGGCGCCACGATCCGCACCGGCAACGTCGCCGCCGTGATGGTGACCGGCAACCTGCCCGCCTTCGCCACCCAGGGCACGCGGATGGACGTCACCGTCTCGGCGATGGGCGACGCCAAGAGCCTGCAAGGCGGCACCCTGCTCGTCACCCCCCTGCTCGGCGCCGACGGCAACGTCTACGCGGTCGCGCAAGGCTCGCTTGCGATCGGCGGTTTCCAGGCGGAAGGCCAGGCGGCCAGCGTCACCAAGGGCGTGCCGACCAACGGGCGCATCGCCAATGGCGCGCTGGTCGAACGCGAGATCGAATTCCAGCTCAACCGGCTGCCGAATGTGCGGCTCGCGCTGCGCAACGGCGACTTCACCACGGCCAAGCGCATCGCCGCCGCCGTCAACGACTATCTCGGCACCAAGGTCGCCGAGCCTGTCGATCCCTCGACCGTGCAGCTCAGCATTCCGGCGGAGTTCAAGGGCAACGTCGTCGCGCTGCTGACCGAGATCGAGCAGTTGCAGGTCGAGCCCGACATGGGCGCCAAGATCGTGATCGACGAACGCTCGGGCATCATCGTCATGGGCCGCGACGTGCGGGTCAACACCGTCGCCGTGGCGCAGGGCAACCTCACCGTGACGATTTCGGAAAGTCCGCAGGTCAGCCAGCCCAATGCATTCGCGAACGGGCGGACCGTGATCACGCCCAACACCAGTGTCGGCGTCCGGGAAGACGGCAAGAAGCTCGCGCTGGTGAAGGACGGCGTTTCGTTGCAGCAACTCGTCGACGGACTCAACGGATTGGGCATCGGCCCGCGCGACATGATCAGCATCCTGCAAGCGATCAAGGCCGCGGGCGCGATCCAGGCCGACATCGAGGTGATGTGATGAACGCATCGTCCTCCGTCACGCTCGTCAACGGCCGCCCCGATCCGGTGTTCGCCAAGGCGCTGGAGAAAGTCTCGCCGGAAAATCAGGCCAAGGCCAAAACCAAGGCGGAGGATTTCGAGGCGGTGTTCCTCAACTCGATGTTCTCGCAGATGATGTCCGGCGTGAAAGGCGACGGCCCGTTCGGCGACACCAAAAGCACCGGGGTCTGGCGCTCGATGATGGTCGATCAGTACGCCCGCTCTTTCGCCAAGGCCGGGGGCATCGGCATCGGCAATGAAGTCTACCGCATGTTGATCACGCAACAGGCCAACAAGGCGGCCTAACGCCGGGAGTTTCAAATGAACGCCGCTCCTTCCCAGAACCCCGCTCCCGCACCGATCGTCCCGGCATCGACGCCGGCCGACGCGCGGCGGCTCGCGGACGGGCTGATGAACATCATGGCGAGCCTGCTCGACATCGTTGAGCGGGAAACGGAGCTGGTGCGCGCGGGCAAGGTTCGCGAGGCGATGATGCTTGAGGCCAAGAAGGGCGAAGCCTCGCGCGACTACATGCGCGCCGTGTCCGAGATCAAGCACAGCGCCGCCTATCTCAAGCGTTCGACGCCGGACCTGCTGGCGGCGCTACATCGCCACCACGATACGTTCCGCGCCATGTTGCAGGTCAACCTCACCGTGCTCGCCACCGCGCACGCGGTTTCGGAAGGCATCATTCGCGGCGTCAACGGCGAAATCCAGCGCCGCCGCAACCCGCAAGGCTACACCGCCGCCGGCCAGCGCGCCGCGCCGAACCATCGCTACGCCGCGCCGCTCACGGTCAGCCGCTCGTTGTAAGATCTTCTCCGTCATTCCCGCGAAAGCGGGAATCCATTCTTGAAGGACTGGATCCCCACCTTCGCGGGGACGACCGGATAGAACGTCATCCCCACACGATACAATTCGATTTAAATTGCGATACCCGTCCTAGTGCAGCTTTCAGACTTCCCGGTCCAAAGTGCCCCGCAAAGGGAAGCATTTTGACTCACAGGAGGCCAGGAGGCTGCCATGAGCACGGATTTCAGCATCAGGCCGGTGGGGGCATCGGTCGTGACGCCTGCTGTCGTTCAGCAGGTGCCTGACGCTGCGAAGTCGGCTGTTCCGACACAACTCAATTCGGACAAGGCCGTGATCGCGTCGGCGAACGTCCAGACCGGCAGTTCGGACCCGCGCGCCAACGCCAATCTCGGCCATCAGATCATGATCGATCGGGCGGCCGCCGAAGTCGTTTATCAGGTGGTGGACAACCGCACCAACGTCGTCGTCAACCAGTATCCCGACGAGACGCGGCTGCGGGCGCGGGCTTATCTGCGCGCGCAGGACGAAGCCAGGGAAGAGAAAAAGACGCAACGCCACGCCGACCGCCAGGCGTAGCCATTCCAGGACGCAAGCGCAGCGGGCGAACCCGGAATCTCGCTCGTAACGCCGGGATTACGGATCAGTCCGCCTACGGCGTCCTGTCCGGAATGACGATAACCCTCTTCTCGCAGGAAAATCGGCGCAAAAATCCCGCCGCTCTTAGCTCATCGTGGCGTAGGCCGTCTCGAGCGTCTGCGCGCCGGTCGCGGCATTGGTCATCACGGTCTTGACCTGAGCCTTGCCCGTATCCGTCAGGGTGAACTTCGAATCCCCGAACTTGAACGAGTTGTTCTTGATCAGAACGTCCTGATATTTGAGCGTCGAGCCGCTCTGATAGCGAACCTTGGCGCGGAAGCCGCTCACATTGGAAATCTGGATCGTGAACTTGGTGTTGTCCGCGTAGGCTCCGGTCCATGAGCCCTGATACAGGCTCGCATCGACCGGAACGTAAGGCGTATTCGCATTCGCCAAAGAAGCGATATTGCTGCCGACCGTAACGTAGTTCGACGAGATGATGCTGTAGATGTCGGCCACGGGCGTCTCCGCTCGCTGCGATCAGGCGCGGCCGGACAGACCGGCGGCAAGGTTGCAGTTGATCTCGATCAGCGGCTTGAGCAATTCCGGCTTCGGCGCGATCTGCATTTCCGCCGTCTGCGACAGCACGAACGTGCCGATGTTGGCGATGTTCTGGCGAATCTCGATGCTCTGCGGGCTCTCGTCGCTGGTGACGGCACTGAGCAGGATCGACCAGAGCTTGCGGTTGAACAGCAACGCGCCGGAAACGTCCGTGCCCGCCTTGCCCCAGTTGCTCATTACGTCCTGAAGCTGGCGCGCCGCCTTGAGCAATGCCTGAGCCTCGATTTCGCGCGGAGAAGATGTGGTTTGAGCAACACGGGCGTAAGCGTTGGCGGCGTTCGACATCGAGGATCCCAGCCTTGGTTATCTCTGTTAAAATCTGTAAACTTAATGGCTTAAAATAAGATTACTGATGTCCTGACACTACGTTACAAAGCGCGGTCAGCGCCGCAACTTCTGCAAGGCCATGCGAACGTCATCGATTACGGCCGACCAGTCCCGTGCCGCGTCCTGCCGGAATAGCCGCGCGCTCGGATACCAGGGAGAGTCCTGCCGATCGAGCAGCCAGCGCCAGTCGGGCGTATAAGGCAACAACACCCATACCGGACGGCCGAGTGCACCGGCGAGATGCACGGCACTGGTATCGACACTGATCAGCACATCGAGACACGACAGCACCGCTGCCGTATCCGTGAAATTTTCGACTTCACTGCCGAGATCGAGCACCTGCGGATGCTTGGCCATCGCGAGGCGGTCTGCCGGGCGGATATCCTTTTGCAGGCTGACGAAAGTCATCGGCAGGCTGAACAGTGGCGCAAGCTGCGCGAATGCGATCGAACGGCGATGGTCGTTGATGTGGTTCGGATTACCCGACCAGACCAGCCCCACGCGCGGCGCGCGCAAGCCGGCGAGCCGCTCCTGCCAACGCTCATGATCGATCGCCGGATGAAGATAAGGCGCCTTTGCGGGAATGCTGTCCGCTGTCGTCCCGAACGCGAGCGGCAAACTCATGAGCGAGCATTGCAGATCGAACGGTGGCGGCTGAACGCCCTTTTCGACGCACATGGCGACGCCATCGACATTCCTGAGAAGATCGATCAGCAGCGGCTCGACTTGCAGGATCACCCGCGCCCCGCGCGCGGCGACCAGCGGCGCATAGCGCGCAAAAAAGATCGCATCGCCCATTCCCTGATCGCTGTAGAGGAGAATGGTCTTGCCTTCGATCGGCTCGCCCATCCACTGCGGCGCAGCGGCGTGGGGATTCCGCATCATCAGGCTCGGACTCTTCCAGCGCCACTCGGCCTTGGGCCACCCGCCCGCAAAGTCGCCCAGCAACAGGCGATGCAGGCAATCGTTCCAGTGGATATCCGCATAGGATGGATTGTTGCGCAAGGCAGCCGCGATATCGCGCGCGCCATCCTGAAAACGGTGCATCTCGTCGAGCGTCGCCGCGCGGTTCAGCAGCACTTCGGTACGCTCCGGCGCGAGCGACAACGCCCGGTCGAAATTGACCAGCGCTTCATCGAAACGGTCGATGCGATGCAGCGTGCTGCCGCAGACATTGAAGGCTTCGGCGTAAGACGGATCGATCCGTTTCGCCTGCTCGGCACTGGCGAGCGCTTCATCGAATCGCTTCATCGCAAGCAGAACGAGACCGCGGCGGCACAGCGCCTCCGCATTATCCGGCTTGATCGCGAGCGCCTCGTTGAACGCCGCGAGCGCCTCTTCGTGACGCCCCAGTCTCTGCAAGACTTTCGCACGCTGGTGATGCGCGTTGGTATAAAACGGATCGATCCCGATTGCGCGCGTGAAACAGACAAGCGCCTCTTCCAGCTTCCCCTGTTTCAACAGGACGTTGCCGTAGTCGTGAAAGGCGGTCGCAAAATCCGGTTTCAGTTCAAGCGCACGGCAAAACGCATCCGCGGCGCCATCGAGATCGCCAAGCCGGTTCAGGCCCGCACCGAAATTGGAGAAATATTCGGCATTGGTGTCGTTCAGCAGGATGGCGCGGCGGATCAATTCGACGCCCTGAGGCAGCCGGCCGGTCTGCATGAAGACCACGCCGATCAGATGCAGGGCATCGGGCTGCTGGCGCTCTCCGCCCAGTGCTTCGCGATAATAGGCTTCGGCTTCGGCCAGACGGCCGATCTGATGGCTCGCGATGCCGAGCTGCAATGCGGCCGCGGGTTGAAGGCCACCGGGTGCATGGGATTTGGCGGCGGCTCGGCGCTGCTGGCGGTTCATCGGCGCGGTTTCGCTCGCGATCCTCAAGGGCTGTCGGAAACCGAAACTGCGGCCTTTATGGTTAATGACGGGTTAAAAAAAGAAGGCGGGGTTTCCCCCGCCTTCGATTCTATCTGCCTGTTCGCTTCGCTTAGCGGAGCAGCTGCAACACGCTCTGCTGCGACTGGTTGGCGAGGGCGAGCGCGGAGACCGCGATCGACTGGCGGGTCGACAGCGCCTGGCTGTTCGCCGCTTCCTCGTTGGTGTCGGCCAGAGTGAGGTTCGACGAGCCGGTCTGCAAGACGTTGATCAGGTTCTTCGAGAAGTCCTGACGGATCTGCACGATCGAGAGGTTCGAACCCAAAGCCGAAGCTTCGGTGCGCAGCGTGGAGCTGGCCTTGTCGAGGCTCGAGATCACGGAGTTCGCCGACGAGTTGTCGAGGAAGTCCGTGCCCGCGGTCAGCGACGAGAGGCCGAGGCCGGCGGCATTGAAGGTCACGCCCTGGATCTTCAGGGTGGACTTGCCGGTCTCGTTGAAGGTCAGCTTGAGCTGATCGCCATTGAGCAGGTTGACGCCGTTGAACGACGAGTCCTGGGAGGTCGAGGTGATCTGGTCCAGGATGTTGTTGTACTGCGACACCAGGTTCGCACGAACCGCGAGGGCCGAAGCGTCCTGGATCGGAGCGCCACCCGTAGCAGCGGAAGCCCCGGTCGAAGCGTTCTCGAACGCCTTGCCAGCGCCGGCCGCGGTGCCGGTCACGGTGCCGATGGCGGAGGAAGCCGCATCGTTCGTGGTGGTGATCGTCAGCGTGCCGCTGGAGTCGATCGTGGCGAGCAGGTTGTCCGCCGACAGCTTGGCGTTCAGGTCGTTGAGCGACTTGACCGTGCCGCCGGTGCCATCACCGAAGTTGATGGTGGTCGCCGTGCCGGAGCCGACGGCGCCGAACGACAGCGACAGACCGGAGATACCACCGCTCGTACCGCGCGTTGCCGTGTTAGCGGCGGCGGCGGTCAGGCCCAGCTTGGCAAGCACGCCGGCGCTTCCCGTAACGGCCAGATCGGCATCGGTGCCGGTGTGGAGGGTGAACTGGCCGGAGGCGAAGGTCGAGGCAGCGCTACCGCCCTGCAACGTGTTGATCGCACCCAGCAAGTCGCCGACGGTCGTGCCGATACCCAGCGTGTAGGCATTGCCCGAGCCCGCGAGCGCGGCGGTACCGGTCTGGAAGGTGATGGTCTTGCCGTTGATGGTGAGCGTGTCACCGTTGGCGATACCGGTGCCCGTGGTGCCGCCGGTCGAGTCCGTCATCGACGACAGGACGGTCGCGGTGGTTGCCACTGCGGCGGACGCCGAATAGATAGCGGCGCCAGCGGTTGCCGTCGCGTCGGTGCGGGTGGAGGTGCCGCGCAGATCGTCGGCGGTCGCGCCGGCGATCGTCGCCGAAATGCTCGACTTGGTCGAGTAGCCGACGGTCGCTTGCAGCGCCTGGTTGGCGACGGACTTCGCGGAGTCGACCAGCTTTTGCAGCGAGGTGATGCCGGTGTTGGCGGCCTGAAGAACCTGCACGCCGTTGCCGATGCCATCGAGGAGGTTGCTGATGTCGCTCGCGCGGTTGTCGAGAGAAGCAGCGGTGAAATAGTTGGTCGGGTTGTCGAGAGCAGTGTTGACCTTCTTGCCGGTGGCGAGACGGTTCTGCGTGGTGGACAACAGGTCTGCGGTCGACTGGAGCGACAGCAGGTTCTGGCGGACTGACGCCGAGAGAACGATATCTGACATTGTACTAACCTTTCTGGTAAGAGCACGTCGTGTGTGAGCGTGACGTCACCCCTTCTAAGGGCGGCGTTCCCGACAGACTGAAACCAACAATCTAAAAAAACGTGAATGAAGCGCGGCCAATTGCGCGAAAAGATGTTGGTAAATGCCCGTTAAACATCGGGGTTTCCGTTGTTTTCGCCAGCAGAAAGCAGCCTCGCCACCTCCGCGAGGCCCGCACGACATGCGGTATCGTTTACGTCCCGTTAACCATGATCGGCAAAGGATTGGCGCGAGCGCGGCAGCCGCGGCATTCATCCCGTTACAGGGCTTCCCATCGCAAGCAGATCGAGTAGCCGGAGGATAGCATGGCTCTAAAGGTCGAATTGAAGCCGCACGAAAAGATCATCATCGGCTCCTGCGTCATCACCAACACCGACCAGCGCGCCAAGCTGCTGATCGAAGGCGAACGGGTTCCGATCTTGCGTGAAAAAGACATCCTGACTCCGGAAACCGCCGACACTCCGGCGAAGCTGCTCTATCTGGCCGTGCAATTGATGTATGTGGCGCGCGATCCGCAGGATCATCATCCGGTCTATTTCGACCTGATGCGCGATCTCCTCAGCGCGATGCCAAGCTCCGTCGAGATCATCCAGGAGATCAATAACCACATTTTAAGCGGCGACTATTACAAGGCGCTCAAGGAATCGCGAAAGCTGATCGCGCACGAGGCGGTGCTTCTCGCCAAGGCTCGCCGCAACGCCTCGGCTTCATCACTTCAAGGCGCCGCCTGACGACCTGCACACGGTCATGAAAAAAGGGCTTCCAGAAGGAAGCCCTTTTTCATTTGGAGAATTTTTCTCCGTCATTGCGAGCGCAGCGAAGCAATCCAGAAATTGCGCGCCGCCCGCATTAGCACCGCTGCTAGGCTCCTTTTAAATCTTCTAGAAGTCTGGATTGCTTCGTCGCTTACGCTCCTCGCAATGACGAAAGCGCATGACGAAAATTGCCGTCAGCCGACAGGCAGGTATTTCACCAGGCTGAGCTGATAGAGCGAAGCGGTGGTCTGGTACGAAGCCTGAAGGCTGGTCTGCAACGCCAGTATCTTCGCCGCCACCTCGTCGTCGTTGACGCCCTGGATCTGATCCAGCATCGTCTGCGCCATCGATGTCGTCTGCGTCTGCCGCGTGCTGGCCGATTTCGTCGCCGACTGCGCGCCCGCGAACTGCGCCTCGATGTCCTCGACCGAGGTCGTGCCGGGCTGCACCGCGAGGTTGGCGTTGACGCGCTCGTTCAGCGCCGAGATCTGCGCGTTGGCGAGGTTCTGGCCGTTCGGATCGTTTGGATCGACCGTTGTCGTCACCGCCGCATACACGGCCATGTTCTGCAACAGGTTGCGGAAGGCGCTCTCGTTCGCCGTCGCGCCGTATTTTACGGAGACAGAACCATCCACCTGCGCGACCGCGGTGCCGCGCGCATCGGTATCGGGATTGGTCAACTGCTCGCCGGTGTACCACTGCACGGTCGTGGCCGAACCATCGACCAGCGTGGTGGCGTTCGGCGAAACCGGCGAACCGCCGCCGACGCGCTGCGGCGGGTTGTCGAAGAAGTTCTGTCCGGCGGCCATCGCGGAGGCCGCCACCATCGGTCCCTTCACCAGCGTCTGGATCGAGGAATCGAGCGCGCTTTTCATGTTCGTCGCCGTGACCGTCGGGTCGGCGTCGATGGTGAAGCTACCGTCCGGCGCGGGCGATGCCGTGGTCGCGGTGAGCTGCACCGTTTCCGTGGTCTGGTCCGGCAACGTGAACGTGAAGGTGACGGTGTCGCCTTCCTTCGGTGTCGCGGCATTCAGATCGACCGTCTCGGATGACGTTGCCGGAGCCACAGCGGTCGACGGCTGCGTCACCACAGCGCCATTGATCGACGTCGAGATGCGGCTGAGCTTCAGTCCGAAAGGTGAGGGATTGGCGTCCTCGCCAACCGTCACCACGCCGGGCGTGGTGGTGGCATCGGTCGTGAGGCGGCCCATGTTGCCTGTGCCTTGATCCGCGATCAGCCGATCGGCGATCACCGTCTTCAGACCATCCTTGCCGTTGGCGCCATCGAGAATGTCATCGGCCGCCGCCGTGGAGGGCGTGTCGGTCGCGCGGCCGGAGAACAGATAACGGTCGCCGGACTGCGTGTTAAGAAGCGAGATCGCCTGCGTGAAGGACGCATAACCGATCTGCTGGCCCGACGTCTGGCCGTTGGCGTTGAGAACCTGGGAGGCGCCGGTGGCCGCCGACTGCACCTGCGTGCGCATATCGACGAGGCCCTGTAGCGACAGGTTGGCGACATTGATGCGCGTCGTCACGTTGGTCTGCGTGTTCTGGTAACCGGACAGCATCGAGATCTGCGAGCGCAGGCCGGTTGCGAACGCGCTGTCCAGACCGAGGCCGGAATAGGTCGTGGATTTCTTGCCGCTCGCCAATTGCTGCGTCAGCGTATCGAGCTGCGTCTTGATGTTGAGCAGCGAACTGCCGAGATAGGATGTCCGTCCGCTTACGCCGTCAATAGTCATGGCAGCCTCACACCGATTGCAACAGTGAATCGAACATGGATTTCACCGTGGACATCACACGGGCATTCGCCGAATAGGCATTCTGCAACGCGAGCAGATGCGCCATTTCATCGTCGATATTCACGCCCGAAGATGCGTTCAGCTTGTTCTGCAACGTCGAGAGCACGACGTTCTGGCCGTCGGCCATTTGCTGGGCGGAGGAAGCCGCCTGCCCCTGCATCGTGGTGAACTGTTGCAGGAAGCTCAGCATCGTGCCTTTGAAGGGCGTCGCATTCGAACCGATCCCGGTCTGCGGCGATACGTAATAGGAGCTGTTCGTCAACTGCGAGAGAATGAAATCGGATCGCGTGGTATCGCCCGACTGCGTCCCAGAGCCGTACACGATCATCCGCGACGGATCGGCGAGCAGAAGATTGTTGACGCTGATCCGCCCCGCAAGGCCGGTCTGCTGCGAGCCGGTCGCGGTGATCGCGCCGGTGTATGGCACGCCGTTGTCGACGAACAGCGGCAATTGCGGATTGCCGCTCGTCAGATTCGTCATGGTGATCGTCGAGGACGCGGAATTGACCACCGCCGTGCCGCCCGCATCGCCGCTGATTTGCAGCGTCTGCCCGCCCGAACTGGAGAATTGCAAGCCCCTGCCCCCGAGCAGCGCGGAGAGCTGCGTGAGCGCCGGTCCCATGCCTTGAGAGAAATCGACGCCGAAAACCTCGTCGTTGGGATTGTTGGTGGCGCTGTTCTTCAGCGGCAGCACCGAAGGATCATTGACCTGCACCAGCGTGATGGTGTGGCTCTTGTTCGCCGTATCCGTGTAGGTGAACTGGACGTTGTTGCCGTTCTGCAAACCGGTCAGATCGAGCGAGAACGTGTTGGGCGAGCCGCCATTGCCGGTTGAATCCGTCGTCACCTTATCGGACAGCGCGCTCGCCATCGAGGCTGCCAATTGGTCGACCTGCGCCTGCGCCTGCACCAGTGTCTGGTCGCGCAATTGAAGGTTCGCCGCGATCGAACCGGAGCGGATCGAATTGGTCGCGATCAGATCGATGTCGCCGCCGTGCGGAAAGGTCAGCGTCAGCGTGCCGAGCGTGCTTTTCGACGGATCGGAACTCCACGTCGTATTGGGCGTGACCGTGCCCTGCGCGTCGAAGGTGATCTTCGCCGCTTCGCTGCCGACAAGCTGCACGCCGGAATTGGTGAACACCGTGACCTGATTGCGGTCGTTTGTGAGAACGCGGATGTCCATCAACTGCGACAGTTGCGTGATGTACTGATCGCGCTGGTCGAGCAGCGAGGCGGCGGCCGCGTCGTCGCCGGTGGTCCCGAGCAACTGGTTGTTGATGGTCGCGATCTGCTGCATCGCATTGTTGGCGGCATCGACCGAACTCTTGATCGACGACTCGGCGTCGGCGCGCAGCGACTGAATGCCCGCCGAGGTCGAATTCAGCATCTGCGCGAGCGACTGCGCGGCGTTCACCGCCGTCGAGCGCGCCGCCGGGGAATCCGAACTGGTGGACAGCGCCTGCAACGCCGCCGTCAACTGATTGAACGCCGCCTCCAGCGTCGTGTCCGAACTGGGATCGCCGTAAATCCCCTGCAACCGCTGCAAGGCATTCGACAGCGTGGTGGCGTAGGATGCGCCCGAGGTTTCGGTGAGAACCTGCTTCTGGACATAGACGTCCAGCTCGCGGTTGACGCCGGTGACGGACACACCGGCGCTTCCCGTTCCCGTCGTGGTCTGGACCTGATTGACGGTCTTGCGGACATAGCCCGGCGTCTCGACGTTGGCGACATTCGAGGACACGAGCGAGAGCGCGGCCTGGTTCGCACGCAGACCGGACATCGCGGTAGCAAGAGCTTGTGTCAGACCCATAACTAACTGCCCATCTCAGCTACGAACGCGCGGAATATGCGCTAGCGCAGGACGTTCAGGAGATCCTGAACCATCTGGTTCGACGTGGTGATGACCTTGGTGTTCGCCGAGTAGGCCTGCTGCGTGACGATCAGCTTGGTGAACTCGTCGGCGATGTCGGTGTTGGAGCCTTCCAGCGAGGAGCCGACGATGGTGCCGCCCTTGCCGTACAACGCCTGACCGGATTCATCGGTGACCTCGAACGCGCCGCCATCGACGCGCTTGAGGAAGTTCGGGCCGTTGAAGGTCGCGAGCGTGATCGCGGCGAGGTCGATGTTGCGGCCGTTGGAGTAGTTGCCGACCACGCGGCCGTTGTTGGAGATCGACACCGTCTGCAACTGGCCCGCCGGGAAGCCGTCGTTCTGGATCTGGTTGACCTGCACGTTGCCGTTGGCGTCGGCGAATTGCGTAAGACCTGTCGCGCCGAAATTCATCGTCACGTCGCCGAGCGCAATGCCGCCGATGGTGGCATTGGTCAGCGTCACCGAGGGCACCGCCGGGTTCATCTGGCCGTTCGGGCCGAAGGTGAAGTTCACGCCGACGTTCTGCCACGCGACATCCGTGCCGGTCGCATTCGGATTGGTCTGATAGAACAGGTTCCAGACATCGCTATGTCCCGAGCCGAGGCTCGCGCTGTCGGTCTTCGCCCAGCGCAACTGGAGGCTGACCGGCGCGCCGGACACGTCGTAGGCGGTGGTGGCACCACCCGAAACCGACTCGTCGATGAAGTTCTGCGCGTCCGATCCGATCACCGTGCCGGTGCCCGCGGTGCCGCCGCCGGTGCGCGAGGCCGTCACTGTCGATGTCGAGAAGCCCAGCGAAGCGAACGCCGCCGCGTTGCTGCTCACAACCGTGAGATTGCTGGCAAGGCCGCTGTTCAGGGTGACGATGCCGCCGCTGACCGCTGACGGGTTGCTCACGTTTCCGTTGGCCGCATCGATCTTCGCAAGCAGATCGGCAATCGTCGCATCGACCGGGATATGCGTGGCGTCGTTGGCGCCACCCGAAGCCGTGAACGTGATCGTGGTGGTGCCGTTGATGGTGATGGTGTCGCCGGCGACGAAATCAGTCCCGATGGAATCGGTGTTGGTCGCGCCGGAAAGCGCCGTACCCGGCCCGATATGCGTGGTCGTGGTCAGCTTGCTGTTCTGCACCGAGCCCGTCTTGGCGCCGTTGACGTAAGGCTGCGCGGGCGTGCCGACGATCAACGGGTTGGCCGTGAAGTCGCCGACGTTGAGAAGCTCGGAGCCCGGCACCGAAGTGTCGTGCTTGGTGGTGAGCGGATAGCTCGCGAGGTTGGCGCGATAGGTCACCGTCGTGGTCGGCTGCGCGGGCAGGAAGTCGTTGCCGAATTTCAGCACCTGCGGCACGCTGCCGGTGACGTTGCCGGTGGTCGGGTCGATCGGAATGCCTTCGAGGTAGTAGCCCGCGCCGTTGACGAGGTAGCCGCTCTTGTCGAGCGTGAAGTCGCCGCGGCGGGTGTAGCGATCGACGCCGTCGAACACCGGATTATTGTCGGTGAAGCTGCCGGGTTTCTGCACGGCGAAGAAGCCGTCGCCATTGATCGCCATGTAGGTCGCGACCGAGGCGGCCTGCACGTCGCCCTGCACCGTGTTGGTTTCGCGCGAGCTTGCCGCAACGCTGCCCGAAAGCTGGGCGTTCGCGCCAGTATCGGGGATCAGGTCGAGGAAGCTCGTGTCGATACGCTTGAAGGCGGTGGTCTGCGAGTTCGCGATGTTGCCGGAGATGTTCTCCAGAGCGTACGACTGCGTGCGCAAGCCTGCGACGGAAGTGGTGAGAGCGCCGAAAATACCCATTACTATCGTCTCCAGCTTCGAAATCCGGGCGGCCAGCCAGGGTGCCGAAAAGGCCGCATTCGAAGAAGGAGTCGCAAGCCTCGTGCCAAAGAGAAAAACGAGGTGTCACAAAGAGTTACGAAAATGCCCCGGCCGAAAGACCGGGGCGCTCTTGCCTATCCCCGGCAAGAATTGCCGTAACAATCCCGCGCGGATTTGTCAGCGCGTCTCCCGCGACAATTCCATTCCGGCATCGTACCAGGACCGCGATGCCTTCACGATCCTGACCACCGACAACATCACCGGCACTTCAACCAACACGCCGACCACCGTTGCAAGGGCTGCCCCAGAACCTAGACCGAACAGGCTGATCGCGGCGGCGACCGCCAGTTCAAAAAAATTGCTCGCGCCGATAAGCGCGCTTGGCGCGGCCACGCACCATGCAACGCCCAGCTTCCGGCTCAGCAGATAAGCGATCCCGGCGTTGAGATAGACCTGGATCAGGATCGGCACGGCCAGCAGCGCGATGACAAGCGGCTGGGACAGGATCTGCCGGCCCTGAAACGCGAACAGCAGAACCAGGGTCGCGAGCAAGGCGATCAGCGAGACAGGCTGAAGCGTCCGCAGCGTTCGCTCCAGACGGCCCGCATGTCCGATGACGGACTGCCGCCAGACCTGAGCGATCACCACCGGGATGACGATGTAAAGGCCGACCGACAACAGGAGCGTGCTCCATGGCACGGTAATGGACGCAACGCCCAGCAGCAGGCCGACCAGCGGAGCGAACAGGAAGATCATGATCACATCGTTCAGCGCAACCTGGCTCAACGTGTAATGCGGCTCGCCATTGCAAAGATTCGACCAGACGAAGACCATCGCCGTGCAGGGCGCGGCCGCAAGCAGGATGAGCCCGGCGATATAGGAGGAGATTTGCGAGGCCGGCAGCAGCGGCGCGAACCAGTGGCCGATAAAGAGTGAAGCCAGCAGCGCCATCGAAAACGGCTTGACCGCCCAGTTCACGAGCAGCGTGACGCCTATGCCGCGCCAGTGCTGCCGCACCTCTCCCAAAGCCGCGAAATCTATGCGCAGCAGCATGGGAATGATCATCAGCCAGACCAGCACCGCGACGGGCAGATTGACATTGGCCATTTCCGCGCCGGCGATAATTTCAAACAGCCCGGGGAGGAAATGCCCCAAACCAACGCCAAGCACGATGCAGAGAGCAACCCACAGCGACAGATAACGCTCGAACACGCTCATGATTCAGGCCACATCGTTTTGGCGCGACGTGCCGCCCTCGATTTTTCCAATGTCGTTCAGCCTCGTCTTGAGCGACAATTTGTCGATGCTCGCAAGAGGCAGGCTGATAAACGCCTCGATCCGCTTCTTCATGAAGCCGAACGCCGCAACGAACGCCGCGCGTCTTGCGAACTCGGTCCCGGCTACCTTTGCGGGGTCTTCTATGCCCCAGTGCGCCGTTGCCGGCTGGCCCGGCCAAACGGGGCAAGCCTCACCGGCGGCGTTGTCGCAAACGGTGAAAATAAAATCCATCACCGGAGCGTCAGGCTGCGCGAACTCCAGCCACGTCTTCGAGCGAAGCCCCTCGGCAGGGTAGCCGAAATTCTCCAACGTCTGAATCGCAAGCGGATTGACGCGCCCGTTCGGGGTGCTCCCGGCCGAGAACGCCCGGAATCGTCCCTGCCCGTCCTTTCTCAAGATCGATTCGGCGAGGATGGAGCGGGCGCTGTTGCCGGTGCAGAGAAACAGGACGTTATAAATCCGATCGGTCATGGGAGCCTCACACACGTTCTTTTCGCCGGGTCTTTTTACTGACGGGCACGCAGCGCGCGCTGGCCTGCACGGGGTCGCAGATTTCGGGATGACCGCCGCAGCAATCCTTCATCAGAAAGGAGATCAGGCCGCGAAGCGTCTCGAAATTCGCGGAATAGATGATGGAGCGGGCTTCCCGCCGCGAACTCACAAGACCTGCGTGTTCGAGATCTTTCAGATGAAACGATACATTGGATGCGGCGGCACCTGCGCTTTCGGCAATCGAGCCTGCCGCCATGCCCAGCGGCCCGGCCTTAACGAGCATGCGGACGATCGCAAGACGCGTGTCTTGCGCGAGCGCACCGAACGCGGAGATCGCTTGATGCTGATCCATTGATGATCCTATATTTCAATAATTATTGAAATATATGAGTACAGCAGATACCCGGGCTTTGCAAGCCTGCTTCCGCAGCGCCCTTGCCAGAGCGATCAGTCGCCTAGGACGCCGAGGGCGTGGCCGGTTTGAAAGTCAGCGCGAGGCCGTCCATGCAATAGCGCAGGCCGGTCGGCTTGGGGCCATCATTGAAAACGTGACCGAGATGCCCGCCGCAGCGGCTGCAATGCACCGCCGTGCGCACCATGAAGTAGCTGCGGTCGGAGGTGGTGCCGATGGCGTTCGGCAGGTGGTCATAGAAACTCGGCCAGCCGGTGCCGCTCTCGAACTTGGTTTCAGAAGCATACAACGCCTGATCGCAACCGGCGCAGGCGAACGTGCCTTTGCGATGCTCATTGTTCAAAGGGCTGGAATAAGCCGGCTCCGTGCCCTGCTCGCGCAGGATATGGTATTGCGCGGGCGTGAGCTGGCGCTTCCATTCCTCCGGGGTCTTTTCGACCGCGAATTTTCCGGACGCCTTTTCCGCCCGGGCCTTGCCCGCAAATGAAAACCAGCCCGCCGCGAGCCCCGCTGCCGTGGACAAAAGAACACGCCGGTCGATCATGGCCATACCTCCGTAAGTGCGCCGTTTGTTCAAGGTACGAACCGGCGGACCCGGCGTTACCTCGCGCCTGCACATTATCTGCTCCGGCTAGTGCCGGTCCGACCCGAAGTCCTGCGACACCCGCTCGGTGCGCGCCAGCACCGCCGCGATCCGCGCGCTGCGGCGCTCCTCGCGCAGCCGTTCGCGCGCCACGGCCCGTTCCCGCCAGCGCGCCAGAAGGCCAGCGGCGGCGGAACGCCCGCGCGACAATCCATCGGCGAACTGGCCGACCACCCGGCCCGCATTGCCGCCCGCCCAGACCAGTTCGAACGGGGAAAACAGCCGCCAGCGGTCGTCACCCTCCGCCATGCCCGCCGCGACCAGGCGGCCCGCCATCGCGCTGGTGTTCAGCCCCTGACGGCCGAAGCCGCTCGCGACCCACAGGCCCGGCCGCATCTCCCCGATCTGCGGCATGCCGTGCACGGTCTGGCCGAACGCGCTCGAGAACACGCGCTCGATCCTCGCCTGCGCAAGCTGCGGAAACACCGTCGCGATGCGGCGGCGGATCAGGCGGCCGAACCGCTCCGGCTTGCCGCGCCACGTCGTCTCCGGGCTCGACCACAACAGGCGGTCGCCATCGACGACGCGGAAATGATCGATGCCGTCATCGTCGAGCACCGAACCGCGATAGGCGATCGCCTCGTTGAGAAGATCGCCGAGCGGTTCGGTCACCGCCGCGTAGCGCCACAGCGGCATCAGGGTGGATGCAAGCCGCAGCGCCGGCGTGCCGATGTGAATGTTGCCCGCCAGCACGACATGCCCGGCGCGCAGCCTGGCCGAAGGCGTGACGATGCGCTTGCGGATGCCCGCGGAATCGATGCTGACCACCGGCGTGTTCTCGAAGATGCGCACCCCCGCATCTTCCGCGAGCGCCGCAAGCGCGCGCAGATAGCGCGCGCCGTCGATCTGGAAGGCTTTCGGAAAATGCAGCGCGTGGAAATAGCGGCGCGTCCGCAGCTCCGTGCGCACGCGCTCGATCTGCCAGCCCTCGACCTCGGTGCCGAACTCCCCGCCGATGGTTTGCAGCCAGCCGATCAGCCGCTCGCCGACATCGGTCGTGGAGACCTCCAGCGCACCGGGCGTCATCGCGATGTCCGGCACGGAGGTGGCGATGGTGTCGCGGATGTAGCCGCCGCCCTCTTCCGCCAGTTTCCACAAGTCGCGGGCATGCCCGATGCCGACCCGTGCGATCAGATCCTCGATCGGCACGCCATAGCCCGGCAGCACCGAGCCGAGATTGTGGCCGGAGGCGGCCCAGCCGATCTGATGGCCTTCCAGCACCACGACGCTCATGCCGCGCCGCGCCGCTTCCCGCGCCGCCGTCAGCCCCGCGAAGCCGCCGCCGACGACGCAGACATCGGTATCGAGATCGAGCGACAATGCCGCGCGCGGCTCCGCCGCAGGCAAATCGCCCCAAAGGACGTGGACAGGTGTCTCGGAGGAAGGAATTGTCATTGGATTTATTTAGTGGCGGACGCCATGCTTGTCACGATGGGCCCTCACCAGACAACACCCATTATCTGCCCCCGGGAGACCAATGCGTCATTTAATCCTGCTGCGCCATGCCAAGACCGAACGAGATTCCGCGAGCGGCGAGGACTACGACCGCCGCCTCGACGAGCGCGGACAGATCGACAGCGCGCTGACCGGCGCATGGCTTTCCAGCCAACCGGTGACGCCGGAGCTTGCGCTGGTGTCTTCCGCCGTCCGCGCGCGCGAGACATGGGACATCGTCGCGCCGCACCTTCCCGGCTGCCGCGCCGAATTTCAGGATGCACTCTATCTTTCCAATCCGATGCAAATCTTCAAGGCGATCCGCCGCGCCCCGGATTCCGTCACCACGCTGCTCGTACTCGGCCACAACCCCGGCCTGCATGAACTCGCATGGAACCTGATCGGCGAAGCGCCCACCGCCGAACATACGGCCCTCGGCCAGAACCTGCCGACCTGCGGCGCCGTGGTGTTCGATTGCCCGATTTCCGCGTGGTCGAATCTCGCATTGCAGACCAACACGCTGCGGAAATTCATGACCCCCAAACAACTCAAGGCCGACAGCGACGCGCCCTAGGCGGAAAGCCGCGCGCGCTTGCCTGTCCGCGAGCGCCATCCTACAACCGCGCAAACGGAACGATCCACGTCATGCCCGGCACGCCCTATTTCTCTCCCCGCCTCATTCTCGGCGCCGCCGCGATGTTCGGCATGCTGCTGGCGCTCGGCATCCATATTCTCGGCCAGCGTTTCGGGCTCGATCTCGGCGATCTGTGGGGCACACCCAACGGCATCATTCCCGCAACCGCCGCCATCGCCTGGTGGCTGATCGCGGCGGTGGCCTTTGTCGGCGGATACGTCACGGCGTCGCTGCTGTTCAGCGCCGCATCCGGCCATCTGCCGCGCCGCCTGCAACATGCGTTGATCGCGGGCGGGTTGCTGCTTCTGATCGCGGCCGGACAGGCCGCTTCCGGGCCAAGCCCGGTGCCGACGCTACACGGCTTCTATAATGGCATCGTCGCGCTGATGCTCGGCGCCGCGATGGCGTTCGCCGGCGCGCATTTCGCGCTGGCCCGGCATTAAAAACGCCACGCGATGTCTCGCGTGGCGTTTTTTTTGAAAAGCCTCAGCTCGCGGCCTTCAGATTGATCCTGGACTCGGCGAGAGAGGTGAGCTTCCTGTCCACCGCATGCTCCTCGTCCAGCGTCTTTTGCAGAACCGACGCGCAATCGTCACGGCCAAGCTGCTTGGCCCATGCGACCAGCGTGCCGTAACGGGTCATCTCGTAATGCTCCGCCGCCTGTGCCGCATTGATGAGCGCGGCATCGAGCACTTCCTTGTCGGCCACCTCGCCCGACACCTCGTCGGCTTCCTTGATGATGCCGTCGATCGCCGGGCACTTGACGGCCTTCGCCTCGACGCCGTGCATCTTGAACACCTGCTCCAGCCGCGTCACATGGCCCTTGGTTTCTTCCAGATGCGACAGGAAGCCCTGCTTGAGCTGCGGATTGGTCGCCTTGTCGGCCAGCTTCGGAATCGCCTTCACGAGTTGTTTCTCGGCGTAATAAATATCCTCGAGCTGATGCACGAACAGATCGTTGAGTGTCTTGATGTCCTTGCTGAACAGTCCCATCGTCGGCTCCTTCGATTGAGGTCGGCGACGGTGCCTTGGCGCCGCCGCCGGGTGTGAACTGTTCGCTCAACGGTAGCCGCGGCAGCAGGTTTCTGACAGAACAGGCTTTTTTATGCGGCCACGACAGGTCGCGGTTTGGGCGTAATTGAGCCGTTTTTGTCACCGATATGTCGCAGACCACGATGATCCGCCGAAGTCCCCGCCCGCCTGTTGCGTCATGTTGTCCGTTAAGGCTTGCTATGCAAAGCCAAAATGGCCTGTTTTTCCGATTGATGATTTGCCATATGAGTATCCGGCTTAGCCGTTTGCGTTCGTGTCCCCCAATCGGCTCATGACGGTCGCCGGAGGATGAATGCAAGGTTTGCTTAGCGCGTCACGGGGCGTGTTCGACAAATGGATCGGATGGAAACGGCTCGGCATTCTCGCCAGCCTGACCATCGTCACCATTGCCGTCCTGCATCTCGTCAAGACGCTGAAAGGCATCGATACCTCGGCGGTTCTGGCGGCCCTGGAAGACAAATCCTTCCACCACATCGCCCTCGCCGCGCTGTGCGTGTTCGGCGCGTTCTGCACGCTGACCTTCTACGACCTGTTCGCGTTGCGCACGCTGGGCAAATTCCATGTGCCCTACCGCATCGCGGCGCTGTCGAGCTTCACCAGCTACACCATCGGCCACAACATCGGCGCCACCGTCTTTACCGGCGGCGCGATCCGCTTCCGCATTTATTCGGACTGGAATCTGACCGCCATCGACGTCGCCAAGATCTGCTTTATTTCCGGCCTGACGTTCTGGCTGGGCAACACCTTCGTGCTCGGAATCGGCCTGATCTGGCATCCCGCAGCCGCCGAATCCATCGTGCTGCTGCCGCAACTGGTCAATCAGTTGATCGGCGCCGGCCTGATCGTGGGCATCGCCGCCTATCTGTGCTGGCTCGCGGTTGGCCGCAACCGCCGCGAACTCGGCAGGGACGGCTGGAAAGTCGTACTGCCCTCGGCTCCGCTGACGCTGGTGCAGATCCTGATCGGCGTCATCGATCTCGGTTTCTGCGCGCTGGCGATGTACCTGCTGCTTCCGAACAATCCGCCGATCGACTTCATGTCGATGGCGGTGGTGTTCATTCTCGCCACCCTGCTCGGTTTCGCGAGCCACGCGCCGGGAAGTCTCGGCGTGTTCGATGCCGCGATGCTGGTCGGACTGAACCAGTTCGGCCATGAGCAGCTTCTGGCCTCGCTTCTGATTTTCCGCATGCTTTATTTCTTCATTCCGTTCGCGATCGCCATCACCATCATGGGAACGCGCGAATTATGGCTCAGCGTCATCCTGCCGTGGCAGCACAAGCGTAAAACGCCGCCGATGAGCCCGGCGCCGGCGGTGGCGCCGCCGCCGCAGAACCGAAACGGCTGATGCGCATTGTCCTCCGACAATCCGCTGTGAAACAATCTCATGATCCGCCAGACCGCCGCCTTTCTTGCCCTTCTCCTCGCCCTGACCTCGTGGGCCGGTGACGCACGCGCGCAAGGCCCCGCCGCGCCGCCGCCTCCGTCCGCCGCCACATCCGCGCCGTCCGACAGCGGCATCCAGATTTCATGGGAAGTGCGCAACCGCTTCCGGCTGTTTCGCGAGGAGCGCGATTTCGCCCTTCAGGTCGAAGCCATGTCGTCCGGACGCAGCGTGCTCGCCGCCGAGGACGCGCTTGAAATCCAGAGCGACGGCCGCGGCTGGGCGCGCAACACGGTCGGCAGGCTCTGCATCGATTCTGCCGGACACGTCAGCAATCCCTGCACGCGCGACGGCGTGAAGGAGGACTATCTCGCGCCGGTGGATCACGCGGTAACGATTCGCCTCACCGGCGCGGTGCCGGTCGGCGCGGTGTGCGCATGGTCGTTCAACGACAATGAAGGCCCGCCGATCCAGACCACGCTCGACTGCTCCGAGCCGATCAATTTCCGTGTTCGCTCCGGCAAGACCACGATCGCCAGCGTCGATGTCTCCAGCGGCGGCAGCGATACGCCCTTGCACGATTCCACCCAGATCGCGGTGCGCGACATCCTGATCGCCGGTCTTGGCGATTCCATCGCATCCGGCGAGGGCAACCCGGATCGGCCGGTGGCGCTGGCCGACGACGGATTCTGTTTCCGCTCGTACCTCGAAGGCGGCTCGGCCGGCCAGTACTACCGGCCAAGCCGCAAGGGCTATAAAGGCGCGCGCGCCTGCGAGAGCGCGGCGGGTTCGAACGAACTGTTCGCCTGGCAGAAATTCGGCGCGCAATGGTTCAACGCCGCCTGCCACCGCTCGCTCTACAGCTATCAGACCCGCGCAGCCCTCGCGCTTGCCGTGCAGTACACCCATATCGCGGTCACCTATCTGCCGCTCGCCTGCTCGGGCGCGACGATCGACGAAGGGCTGCTCGGCTCATTGCGCGCGCGCGAATGCCTCATCACGAAGACATCGATGAACTGCGCGGGCACCGTCGGCTCGCAGGTAGCCGAACTGAAGGAGGCTCTTGCCGCCGCGCAGCGCCGCGAGCCCGGGCGCCAGCTCGATTTGGTCTTCCTGTCGGTCGGCGCCAATGACATCAACTTCTCGGGCCTCGTCGCCGATGTGATCGTGGACAGCGCCACCGAGCGCACGCTGTTCCAGCGCAGCGGCATGATCGGCAGCGTCGAGGATTCACGCAGCACGCTCGCGCACACGCTGCCGCAAAACTTCCAGCGGCTGCGCACCGCCCTGAAGCCGCTCGTCGGCGGCGACCTGTCGCGCGTGGTGTTCGTATCCTATGCGAATCCGACGCTGATGGGCGGCGCGCCATGCCCCGGCGGCCTCGCCGGTTTCGACATCCATCCCGCCTTCAACGCCGCACCCGAGCGCCTCGCCAAGACGTCGCAGTTCGTCGACAGCGAATTCCTGCCGCAGCTGAAGAACATCGTGCTGTGCACCGGCGGCACCATCTGCAACGGGCCGCGCGATGCGATGACGTTCATCGACCAGCATCAGGTCGCGTTCCAGAATCACGGCTTCTGCGCCCGCGCCACCACCGATCCCGCGTTCGATCAGCAGTGCTTTTCCGCCGAGGGCAAGAGTTTCAACGCCGACATCGTGACGGCGGCCTCCAGCCCGCTGACCTGCGGCCAGGGCGCAAGTAAATTCCGCGCTTACCTGCCGCGCGCGCGCTGGATCAGGGACGCGGACGACAGCTACTTCACCGCGATGACCTATCCGCTCGCCACGCGGACATCGAGCCAACCCACCGACATTCACGACGCGACATGGGGCGTGCTGTCGGCGGTTTATGGCGGCGCGATCCATCCCACCGCCGAAGGCCATGCCGCGATGGCGGATGCGGCGTGGCCCGCCGCCGCCGCGATCCTCGGCCTGCCGCCGCTGGAAGCCGACGTCACGCGCGAGCCCATCGAGCCGATCGAGCCAAAACAATAAATGCATGGGCGCGCGCGGATGCGCGTCATTGCCAGGCGGAAACCGTGACAAAAAACACAAGGCGTCATGCGCGGACTTGATCCGCGCAGCCTCAATTCACGCCGAGCTTCTTCTGCAAGCTCGAGGACGACGTGGTGTACTGGAACACGACGCGCTTTTCCGGGAATACGTAACGGCTGGCCTTCTGCGCCATCAGCGCGCCTTCATGGAAGCCGGAGAGAATGAGCTTCAGCTTGCCGGGATAGGTGTTGATGTCGCCGATGGCGAAGATGCCGGGGACGTTGGTTTCGAACGTCTCGGTACCGACCGGGATCAGATTGTTCTCAAGCGTCACGCCCCACTCCGCGACCGGACCGATCTTCATGGTGAGACCGAAGAACGGCAGGATCGTATCGCAGGAGATGGCCGACATCGCATTGTCGGCGCCCTTGATCTGCGCGCCCTTGAGCACGCCGTTCTCGCCTTCGAGCGCGGTGACCTGACCGATCTTGAGATCCATCTTGCCGTCCGCCACGAGCTTGCGCATCTGCTCGACGCTGTGCGGTGCGGCGCGGAAGTCGTCGCGGCGATGCAGCAGCGTGATGCGCCTGGCGAGCGGGTGAAGATTGAGCGTCCAGTCGAGCGCGGAATCGCCGCCGCCGACGATCAGCAACTCCTTGTCGCGGAACTGCTCCATCTTGCGCACGGCATAGAACACCGAGGTGCCTTCATAGGCTTCGATGCCCGGCACCGGCGGACGCTTGGGCTGGAACGAACCACCGCCCGCGGCGATGACGACGACCTTGGTCTCGAACACCTTGCCCGCATCGGTGGTGACGCGAAACAGGGGATCGCCGATCTTCTCGACGCTCTGGATCATCTCGTTGAGATGGAAGGTCGGATTGAACGGCTTGATCTGCTCCATCAGCGCCTCTGTGAGGCCCTGTCCCGTCACCATCGGAATGCCGGGAATGTCGTAGATCGGCTTCTCGGGATAAAGCTCGGCGCACTGGCCGCCGATCTTGTCGAGGATATCGACGACATGAGTCTTCATGTCGAGAAGGCCGAGTTCGAAAACCGCAAACAGTCCGCAGGGGCCTGCGCCGATGATCAACACATCGGTCTTGATCGCTTCGCTCATGATGGTGTTTCGTCGCCGTAAAATGGAATGGAAGCGGCCCGGGCCAAAATGGCGGCCGCTGTCGGCGTCTGTCTAGCCAAGGATCGCCGCCGGGGAAAGGGCTAAAATACCACCCCCAGCTATGCGGCTAACAGACTGTAGGAATAGAGAAATTCTAATCAGTCGGCGGCCGCTCAGGCCTGCCGCTCGGGCGTTCGCAGCACGAGACCGTCCAGTTCGTCGGTGACCTTGATCTGGCAGGACAGGCGCGAATTGGGACGCACGTCGTAACCGAAATCGAGCATGTCTTCCTCCATCGGCGAAGGCGGCCCGACCTTCTCCTGCCAGGCTTCGTCGACATAGACGTGGCAGGTGGCGCAGGCGCACGCTCCGCCGCATTCGGCATCGATGCCGGGAACGGCGTTGCGGATGGCGGCTTCCATCGCCGTCGCGCCGGCATCGACGTCAACAGTGCGGGTGGTGCCGGCGTGATCGATGAAGTTGATTTTGACCATGGATCTCTTGGATGCGGCAGTGAGTTCGCAGCAGTCTATAGCCGCTCCAACAGCGTCATACCAGCGTCAAGCCGCGGATTATCTGGATTAATTGCCGCCCGCGAGATGCGCGTCGATCGCCTCGAAAGCCTCGTCGACGCTGCCCTGAAGCTGCTTGAACACGGCCGCGAAGTCGCCGCGCGCGTCAAGTCCGCTTTCGAGCGCATAAGCCGCCTCGCCGACCTCGAAGGCACCGATCGCGCGCGCGGAGCCTTTCAGCGTATGCGCAAGCTCGGCGGCATTTTCAGGTCGCGGCGCGAGTTGCGCGAGCAGGTCGCGGGTCTGCGCCTTGAACATCTCCAGCACTTCGCGCTCGAGCCGCGCGTCGCCGAGCGTCATGCTGCGCAGATAGGACAAGTCGAGAGGCATTGGCGTCGGGACCAGCGGCGGCGAAGGCATCCAGGGAACCTGTTCGATCGAAAACTGCATCGCACCCTGCCCGCAGGACGGCCGGACCGCCAGCGAACACGGATTCGGTTAACGCAATCTTTCCAAACCGGCTCTGTCCCCAGCAACACGATTTCGCCACAATTTCAGACGGCCGCTAAAACAGCGGCTTTGAAAGGGATGGCGCGGGTCGTGTTAACGATGATTAAAATGTTCTTAACGCGGGCCATTTCATTCGATCCAATCAGCCAATAGGATGTTGGCGGAAATGGGGGACAAGCCACTATCCGCGGCAGTCATGGCCTGCGCGATGTGGCAAGGACGGGCTGGCGTGGCGGCACATGGCCGCGGCTCCCTTCCTTAAGTGCGTGAATAAACAAGGGCGTACCAGTAAATGGCGAAAAATTCGAAGGTCAAAGACCCAACTGAAGTCGCCCTCTCCGCGATTCAGGAAGCGCTGAACATCTCCGATCCATCGCATGCGGCCGACAACCCCTCGTCCCTGTCCAACGAACCTCTTCGCGCACCCGAAAACGATTTCGGCGACGCCCGTTTCGGCCGTCAGGCCGCCAATGACGACCGCGAAGCCATCGGCACGGTCCTGCAATCGCTTCAGCGCGGCCGCCCCCGCCGCAGCGCCTATACCTTCGCCGCCATTTTCTCCGGACTATGGATCGCCGCCGCGGGCTTCCTGATCGTCTCCTTCCTGCCCGCGCTCGAAGCCATGATCGGTTCGAACGGCGGCGCGCTGGCGCTGGTCGGCCTCGCCCTGGTCTTCGTCACGCCGCTGCTGCTGTTCTATTTCCTCGCCAGCGTGTCATCGCGCAGCCAGGAACTGAGCATGATCGCTCAGTCGATGGCGCAGATGGCCGTGCGCTTCTCCGAACCCGAGCATGTCGCCAGCGATGCCATGGTCACCGTCGGTCAGGCGATCCGCCGCGAAGTCGCGGCGATGGGCGACGGCGTCGAGCGCGCCATCGCGCGCGCGGGCGAACTCGAAGCCCTCGTCACCAACGAGGTTTCCGCGCTGGAACGCGCCTACAGCGACAACGAAGTCCGCATCCGCGCTTTGCTTCAGGACATCTCCACCCAGCGCGACAACCTCGTCGGTCAGGCCGAGCAGGTTCGCAACGCGATCTCGGGCGTGCAGATCGACCTGCGCCAGGACATCGCCATCATCAGCGACGCCATCGCCGCGCGCGTTGACGAGGTGACGAACAACATCACCCACATGCTGGAAGAACGCAGCGATCACATCACCGGCGCGTTCGCCGCCGCCGGCGACAACATGATCATCGCGCTCGGCGAGCGCGGCGGCGACCTGCTCGACCGCCTCGAGGAAGCCAGCAACCAGACCGCCAACGCGGTCATGGAGGCGAGCGAACAGCTCACCGCCAACCTCAATTTCAAGACCAGCCATATCCACGACGAATTCGCCGAACTCGCCGACAACATCCATGAACTGCTCAACGACCGCGTCGAGCGCATCACCGGGGACTTCGAACAGCGCGCCAACGCCATCGTCGATGGCATCACGATGCGCACCGAGCAGGTTCACGACACCCTCAAGAATTCCGGCGACTCGCTGTTGAACGAGATGGACCTGCGCTCCATCGACCTCGCCGCGAAGGTGGACGAAGCCAGCACCCGCCTTGCGGACCACATTCTCACCAGCAGCGACAAGGTCAGCGAATCGCTCGACGTCACCATCAACACGCTGGTCGCCAAGGTCGCGAGCCAGACCGAAAGCTCGCACGAAGCCCTCTCCTCCCACATCGCCTCGTTCGAGACGCTGATGCGCGAACAGGGTGGCGAGCTGGCCGAGAAATTCGCCCGCGACAGCGGCACGCTCGGCGCGCTCATCACGCGTCACGTCGCGGAATTCGACCGCACCGTGAAGACCTATGGCGGCGAAATCGTCGAGCGCATGGGCAACCACACCCAGAACATCGCTGACAATCTGAAAAACTACGTCGACACCTTCGACACCCGCGTTACCTCGCACGGCGCGCAGATCCGCGACAACCTCGACGAGCGTCTCGGCGTCTTCCAGAACGCCCTCGATTCCCGCGTCACCACGCTGGAAGTGTCGCTCGACACCACGATCAAGTCGTTCGACAACACCATCGACCAGCGCCTCTCCGCGCTCGAAAACTCCTTCGACAGGCGCGCCGAAGCCGTCACCCAGACCATCGACGCGCAGAGCACGGCGCTCGCCGATACCCTCTCCACCCGCTTCGGCGAGATGCAGCAGGGCATCGAGAACCACGCTGGTTCGGTCGCCTCCGATATCGAGGCCCGCGTCGTCCGTTTCGAGAACCTGCTCGACATCCGTGTCGAATCCGCCGCCAGCCGCGTCGAGGCGAGCGGACAGAAGGCCAGCGAGGCCCTGATTTCGCGCACCGAGGAAATCACGCAGAGCATCAAGGCCCGCGTCGAGGATTCGGAGCGCTCGTTGGCCAACCTCGCCGTGGAAACCAGCGAGGCTATCCAGAGCGGTGCGCGCAACGCCCAGCAGTCGCTGCTCGCCTTGTCCGGCGAAGTCGGCTCGCAATTGCGCGCCACCACGACCGAGATGGAGCGCACCATCCAGACGAGTGCGCGCGAGAGCGAGAGCACCCTCTTTCTCGCTTCCAACAACGCCAGCGCCCAGATCAAGTCGGCTTCAGCCGAGATCGAGCGCACCATCGCCACCGGCACCGAAAACTTCGGCCAGTCCCTCAACAACAAGGTCGAGGAAATCACCGGCGGCGTCCGCGAGCAGACCGACCGCATCGCAGCCATCCTCGATGAAAAGCGCGCTCCGCTCGCCGATGTCATCGCCGCCAAGACCGAACAGCTCGCGGCCATCCTCGGCGACAAGAGCGGGCAGCTTGCGACGACCCTCGCCGACAGAAGCAGCCAGCTCAGCCTGATGATCGACGGCAAGAGCGCGCAGCTTGTCGAGGCGCTCGGCACCAAGACCCACGAGTTCGCCCATACGATCAGCGGCGCGACCACCAGCGCGCTCAAGGCGATCGAGACCCAGAGCGGCGACTTCACCGTGCAACTGATGAATCAGAGCTCGGACATCTCGCGCCAGATCACCGCCGCGAGCGAACTGGCCACCGGCTCCGTCAGCAAGGCGCTGAAGGATGTCGAGACCAGCACCCGCGCCGCGATCGACCAGTCGCGCCAGGTCGCGACCGCCGCCGTCACCGAAATGCAGGAGACCAGCAAGATCCTGCGCACCGATACCGTCGCGCTGTTCGAGCGGCTGCGTGAAGGCAATATCCTGTTGCAGGAAGTGCTCACCGGCGCTCACGAAAACCTCAACTCGCTTGAGCGCGCGCTCGTCACCCGCGTGGCCGATTTCGTCACCGCGCTCAACGATGTCACCAGCCGCAACAGCGCCTCGACCAGCGCGCTGGAAGAGCAGTTGCGCACCTTCAACGAATCCACCACGGGCGCGTTGCAGGGCCTCAGCAGCCTCTCGACCCAGTTCGAGAGCCATGGCCGCATGCTCTCCGAGGCCGTCCGCACGGTCGAGCAGAGCAACGAACGGACCACCCAGTCCGTCGCCGAGCGTCAGGGTCTCCTGGAGCAGCTCACCACCACCATCGACACCCGCACCCTCGACCTCGACGAGCGCCTCAGCCGCTTCGTCAGCCTGCTTGAGGAATCGCTCAACGCCGCCGAACTGCGCGCGCGCGACATCGCCCGCGTCGTCGCCGAAAGCGCCGGGGCAAGCTCCTCCGCGGTGGGCCGCCAGTTCGAGGCCGTGCGCATGGCCGTCGAGGACGAGCGCCGCCAGACGCTCGAAGCGATGGGCGAGATTTACGATCGCGGCACCCAGGATGCAGCCAGCATGTTCGCGGAAGCATCCGACAAGTTCGGCAACATCGTCCATTCGATGAAGCAGATGGCCGCCGAACTGCATCAGGAACTCGACGCCACCCGCGCCGATCTGCGCCGCGGCGTGCTGGAATTGCCGCAGGAGGCATCCGAGAGCACCGCGCAGATGCGCAAGGTCATTGTCGACCAGATCGAAGCCCTGGCCGAACTCAACCGCATCGTCGCCCGCCATGGCCGCGGCCTCGACGTTGCATCGACGACGCGCCAGCGCGAGGAAGAACCGGCGATGGCGGTGGCCAGCAGCCGCGCCGCCGCGCCCGCCTCGCGCGGCCGCGACTATGGCAATGGCAGCGCCTCCAGCCTGCCGCCGCCGGATCTCGGCGCGCCGAACGGCCGCCGCACCGAAGCGCCGTCCGTCAGCCCGGCAGGCTCCGATCAGGCGCGCGATGGCTGGCTCTCGGACCTCCTCAACCGTACCGACGCCACTGTCAGCGAACGCGGCCGCTCCTCTCAGCCGGCCCGCGCCCCGAGCGGCAATCCGCTGGACGCCCTGTCGCTCGACATCTCGCGTCTGGTGGATCGCGATCTCGCCGCCGAGATGTGGGACCGTTACCAGCGCGGCGAGCGCAAGGCCTTCAACAAGCGCCTTTATACGCCCGCGGGCCAGAAGGCGTTCGACGAGGTCGCCCGCAAGTATCGCGCCGACCGCGCCTTCAAGCAGACCGTGGACCGTTACATCAACGAGTTCGAGCGGCTGCTGGATGACGTATCGCGTGACGAACGCGGCCCGACCGTGCTGCGCGGCCATCTGACCTCGGAGACCGGGCTGGTCTACACCCTGCTCGCCCACGCCGCGGGCCGCCTCGGCTGACAGCCGCGCGAACGAATGAAATAAAAAAAGCGGAAGCCTCAGGCTTCCGCTTTTTTATTTTGTTTCAGGCATCCGTCTCGATCGGCACGTTCGCAAGCCCGAGCAGCGCCGGGGATTCTTCCAGGATCAAAGGCGTGGGAACGGTCCGCAGCCAGTCGCGGAAGCGGCCCTTGCTCTCGAACCGCGCACGGAAACCGGAGGCCGCGAAAGCCTCCTTGAAGCGCAGCAGGATGCCGCCCGCGATATAGATGCCGCCGGTCGCACCGAGCGTCAGCGCCAGATCGCCCGCGACGGTGCCGAGCATCTCGCAGAAATGCCCGAACGCCTTCATGCAAACCGGGTCGGTGCCGCGCATGGCGTGGTCGGTGACATCGGCGGGCGTCAGCGGCGCGGCCGCCACGCCGTCGATCTCGCACAGCGCCTGATAGAGATTGACGAGACCCGCGCCCGACAACACGCGCTCGGCGGATACATGGCCGAACCGCTTGCGGAGGATGACGAGAATGCGGTCTTCCATCGCATCTGACGGCGGCAGGCTGACATGCCCGCCCTCTCCCGGAATGAGCGTCCAGCGCTCGCCGTTCGGCACCAGCGCGCCGACGCCGAGGCCGGTGCCGGGACCGATCACGCCGACCGGCCCGTTCAGGCCCGGCAGATCGGGCCCGATGGCAAAGCAATCGGCCTTCGGCAAATGGGGAATGGACGAGGCCGCCGCCGCGAAATCGTTGAGCACGCGGAAGACTTTCAGGCCAAGCCGCTGCTTCATGTCGGTCGCCGAGAACGACCAGGCAAGATTGGTCATCCTGATCTCGTCGCCGCGCACCGGCCCCGCGACATCGATCACCGCCGTCGATGGCTTCAAACCCGGCGGCAGCGCCGCGAGATAATCCTGCATCGCCTCGAACAGCGAGTTGTATTTGCCGACATCGCTGCGCTGCTCATGGCTGTACGCGCCATGCTGCGCCAGCGCGAAGCGGGCATGGGTGCCGCCGATGTCTCCGATGACCCGCAGGTCATCCAGTCCCGCGCGCGCCGTGACGTTCATCGCGCCGGTGGACGATGCGGCCGGGCCGGCGATGGAGCCGGTTGCGCTTGCGCAGGCGCCGCGCGGTTGTCGGTGGTGCTGGCGCCGAACAGCACGCGGGTCGGATTGCGGTCGAAATTATTCACCGCGCGGCTGATGTCGCCGAGCGTACGGCGGCTGTCGGAAATCAGCGCCCGCCCGTCCGCCGTCAGCACCGCCGTCCGCTTGTCGAGGTTGTCCGCCAGTTCGCGGAACGAGCGCGCGGCCTTCTGCAACTCGCCGCCCTCGCCGTCCTTGCCGCCCATCAGCGAATCCACGCCGACCATGATGCTGTCGATGCGGCTGGAATTGTCGGCCAGCGCCTTGGAGAAGGTCTTCAGGTTCTCCATGCTGTCATGCAGCGCTGCCTGATTGTCGGTCACGAGTTTGTTGACGTTCTGCAACGTCGCCCGCACCGCCTCGCCGATATCCATGATCGCATTCGGATCGGCCGTCAGCGTCGGCACGCCGTCATCGGCCACCGGAATGCCACCCGCCTCCAGCGAACCCCCCTTCAGCGACACCGCCGACACGCCGGTGAGGCCCGCGAACTCCAGCCCGACCAGAGTGTCGGAACGGATCGGCGCGCTCTTGTCGACCGAGGCGATCACCACCACGCGCTTCGGATCGTCGAGCTTGATCGAGGTGACCTCGCCGATCTTGATGCCGTTGAAATTGACGTTGCCGCCGGTGCGCAGACCCGAGGCCGCGCCCTCGAAGATGATGCGGATGGGCGAGCGCTGCGCCACCGCGCCGAGGTTCTGAAACCAGAACACGAAGCCGAACGCCGCCGCGATCACGGCCAGCGTGAAGGCACCGATCAGAAGATAGTTCGCCCGCGTTTCCATTACCCAAACTCCGGTCTACGCAACAACGGCACGCGCACGCTTGCCATGAAAATATTCCCGCAACCACGGATGCTGCGACGCCAGCATGTCGTCCATGGTGCCGACGAGCAGCACTTTCCTGTCGCCGAGCACGGCGATCCGGTTGCATGCGGTTTTCAGGCTGTCGAGGTCATGCGTTACCATGAAAACGGTCAGCCCCAAAGCACGCTGCAAGGTCATGACGAGTTCGTCGAAATCGCCGGCGCTGATCGGATCGAGGCCCGAGGTCGGCTCGTCAAGGAACACGATCTCCGGATCGAGCGCGAGCGCACGCGCCAGCGCTACGCGCTTGATCATGCCGCCCGAAAGCTCCGACGGATAAAGGTCGGCGGTTTCCGGCCTCAATCCGACCATGGTGAGCTTCGCCACCACGATCTCGTCGAGCAGCCGGTCCGACACCTTCATGAATTCGCGGACCGGGAACTGGATGTTCTGGCGCACCGTCAGCGAGGAGAACAGCGCGCCCTGCTGGAACAGCACGCCCCAGCGGCGCTCGACGGCGCTGCGGGTCTTGTCGTCGGCCTCGTTCATGTTGACGCCGAACACCTCGATGGTGCCCGAGCGCTTCGGCATCAGGCCGAGAATGGTGCGCGTCAGCACCGACTTGCCGGCACCTGAGGGGCCGACGAAGCCGAGGATTTCGCCGCGCTTCACGTCGAGGCTGAGCCTGTCGAGGATCAGCCTTTCGCCGAACCCGACCGTGAGGTCGCGCACCCGGATGATCGCGTCGTTCGCCGCATTCGCCATCGCTCAGACTCCGATCGAGGCGAAGAAGATGGCGAACAGGCCATCGACGACGATGACAAAGAAAATCGACTTCACCACCGAGGCCGTGGTGTGCTTGCCGAGCGATTCCGCGCTGCCCTGCACCGCCGCGCCCTCGACGCAGGCGATGATGCCGATAATCAGCGCCATGAACGGCGCCTTCACGAGGCCGACGGTGAAATGGTTGATCGAGATCGCCTCGCGCAGCCGCGACAGGAAAGCGTCCGGCTGCACGCCGCCGTAAATCCACGCGGTGAGACCGCCGCCGTAAAGCGCCGCCATCGCGCCGAGGAACGCCAGGATCGGCATCGCGATCACCAGCGCGAGGATGCGCGGCAGGATCAGCACCTCGGTCGGATCGAACCCCATCGTGCGTAGCGCATCGACCTCCTCGCGCATCCGCATCGAGCCGAGTTCGGCGGTGTAGGCGCTGCCCGAACGGCCCGCCACCATGATCGCGACCAGCAGCACGCCGATCTCGCGCAGCACCAGCACGCCGAGCATGTCGACCACGAACACGTCCGCGCCGAACTTGCGGAACTGGAAAATGCCCTGCTGGGCGATGATGCAGCCGATCAGAAAGGTGATGAGCACCACGATCGGCACCGCGCGCCAGCACACCTGCTCAAGTTGATGGACAGTCGACGTCAGGCGAAAGTGGCTCGGATGCAGAATCACACGCCAGAACGCATGAAGGATCGAACCCGTCATGTTGAGAAGACCGAGCAGCGTCTCGGCGACTCCGGCCACGGTGCGGCCAACCGCCTCGACCGCACGGATCGGACCGAACGGCACTCTCGCCGGCTCCGGCACGGCCTTCACGCGCTTCACTTCTTCAACAAGACTCGCGTAATCCGGCGACAGGCCCGCGATCATCGGCGCGGTATCGCCGCGCGTGAGACCACGGCGCAACCGCTCGATCAGCCATGCGCCGAACGTATCCATCCGCGAAATCTGCGAGACGTCGATGACGAGGCCCGCGCGGCTGCCGTCACGGGAGCGCTCGGTATGCTCCACCAGTTTCTCGAGCGCGGGCGCATGGTGCACTGTCCATTCCCCGGCCGCGCGCAACGCCACACCGGCGCCAAGCGGCGTCTGCTCGAGGGTTGGATTCCCGTTCACGAAAGGCTCCCGCATTTTTACGCCACACAACGCGAGCGTTCGGTTCCCGATCCGGCTTGTACGGAGAACTTCCTAAGAGCCATAATTGTGGCACAACGGCAAGCCCGTCATCAACCAAGCGTCACATTTCAATGATCCCTGTTCCCTTCCAGCTACAAGTCTACGTCGAGCGCTGGCCGATCGCGGGCCGTTTCTCCATCAGCCGCGGCAGCAAGACCGAAGCCGTCGTCGTCGTCGTCGAGATCAGCCGCAACGGCGTGACCGGACGCGGCGAGTGCGTGCCCTATCCACGCTACAACGAGACGCCGGAAGCCGCCGCCGATGCGATACATTCGGTCGGCCAGTGGACGACACTCACGCGCGAGACGCTGCGCGAGCGGATGCCGCCGGGTGCCGCACGCAACGCGCTCGACTGCGCGCTGTGGGATCTGGAAGCGAAGGAGGCGAAGCGGCGCGTCTGGGAGCTTGCGGGCCTTCCCGCGCCGCGCCCTCTCACCACCGCCTACACCATCTCGCTCGGCACGCCGGAGGAGATGGCGCAGGCCACATCGGCCGCCGCGCATCGTCCGCTCCTGAAGATCAAGCTCGGCGGCGAAGGCGACGAGGCGCGGATCGCTGCCGTGCGCCGCGCGGCACCTGACGCAGCCTTGATCGTGGATGCCAACGAGGCGTGGTCCGACGCCAACCTGCAACGCAACCTCGATGCCTGCGCCGAAGCGGGCGTCGCTTTGGTCGAGCAGCCGCTGCCTGCGGGGCAGGATGCCGCCCTTGAACGGATCTCACGGCCGATCCCGGTCTGCGCGGACGAGAGCGCGCACGCCACCGCTTCACTCATGGGACTGGCGGGCCGCTACGACGCGGTCAACATCAAGCTCGACAAGACCGGCGGCCTCACCGAGGCGCTGGCGATGCGCCGCGAGGCCGAACGGCTTGGGCTTAAAGTCATGGTCGGCTGCATGGTCGCGACCTCGCTGGCGATGGCCCCGGCCCTGATCGCGGCGCAGCAAGCTTTCATCGTCGATCTCGACGGCCCGCTGCTGCTGGCCAGGGACCGCGAGCCTGCCCTGCACTATGAAGGCTCGACCGTCCACCCGCCGGAAGCGGCCCTGTGGGGGTAGTGCGAAAATAAGTCGGTCGATAACTCAGTCTGGCCAATTGCCCGCCTCATTCAAATCAGATTCGATGCACCTGTCCGATCTGGAACCGTTTCCCCGCGAGCTGGTGTCATCGCTTGGATTTATCACTTGCGCGGGCGAGTGTGAGTAACGTCCATGGCTGAAGAAGCCTTTGCATTGTCGCCCATCTCGGCGAGCGCTGCGGTCCCCACCGAAGCCGATTATCACGCTATCCGCGAAGCCTTCATGGAAACCGCGCGCGGACGCTGGTTCCTGACCGAATACGCCAAGCGCAACCGCAACGCCGATACCGCCATGGTGCTGGAAGCCGTGGCGCGGATCGAGCAAAGCATTGGTGCGGCGCATCACGAGGCCGCAACTTCGGCCCCTTCAGAAGCCCTGCTGGAAACAACGCTCGAGAAGGCAAGGACGGCGATCCGCGAGCAGTTCACCGAAACCGGATTCGACCATACGCTGCTGCCGTGGCGCAAAAGCGCCCGGATCATTCGCGAGATCATCTGGGGCTTGCGGGAATCCGGGGCGGACCCGCGTATCTGCAACATCCTCGACGGACAGGTTCGCGCCATCGAGGCGGCCTGCGACGACTTCCCTCTGGAGGCCATCCGCGACCGGATGCTGGCGGCCCTCGACACCGCAGTTTCGCAGGACCGTGACGCAGCCCCGGCGACAGCCGAGAGCGCAGGCAGCCCTCACGCATCCGAAATCATGGCTGAGTCAGCGCCTGCCCCTGCTCAAGTTCTCCAGCCTGAACCGCAGCCTGAGGTCGCCGTTACAGAGCCTGTTATTGCAAAACCTGCCGCTGTGGAGCCTCCCCTTGTGGAAACGGCCGTTGCGGAAGCCGTGACCGCGAAGATCGAGGCCGCGATGGAAGCCATCGCGCCCGAGGCCCCTGCACCTGAAATCCCCGCGCCCGAAGTCGCCTCTCTTGAAGACGTTGCTTCGATCCCCGAGGCCCTTCTGGAGGCCGCCGTCGAAGCTGCGCCTGCCGCACCGTTTGCAGAACTGCCGCAACCCGAGCCGGCTCCGGCGCAAGACGAGCCTGCTCCCGTGGCCGCCGCGCCGCGCTCGATCATGACGGCTTCGGCTTCGCAACCGGCCCCTCAGCCAATGGCCGAGCCCGTGCCTGCCGAAGTCCCGGCCGTGGCGACGGCGGCGAGCCTGCCGCATGTCGCTTCAGCCACCGAACCCGCGCCCGAAAGCACGGTGGCGGCCGAAGCGGAAGGCGGCGGCTCCGAAGATCTCTGGGCCGACATCGAAGCCGAGATCGCTCCGCTGCCGCCCTTCGACCCGGTGCATGAGGCATCCCTTGGTGCCAGCCTGATCGCACAGGGTGTCGTGACGCGGCCGTCCAACGGCCGGGCGGACCTGCTTGCGCCAATCCGTCGCATGAGCCACGCCGAGCGGATCGCGTTTTTCAGCTAACCCGCGTTCTCGCGAATGGCATCGGCATAAAGCCCGGCGTCGACATTGCCGCCGGACAGGACGATCACAACGGTCTTGCCCCGCGCGTCCATCCGCCCCGCCAGCAGCGCCGCCAGCGCCACGCTGCCGCCCGGCTCGGCCACGAGCTTCAGTTCGCGAAACGCAAACGCCATCGCCTGCGTGACCTCGGCATCCGTCGCCGTGACGCCGCCAGCGCCAAGCCGATGGTTGATCGCGAATGTCAGTACGCCCGGCTCGGGCGCCATCAGGGCGTCGCAGAAGGTGCGGTTCTGCGCGTGATGCCGCTGGCGCTGCCCGCCCGCGAACGAGCGCGCATGATCGTCGTATCCCTCCGGCTCGGCCGTGAGGAATTTCGCCTGCGGAAAGTGATGATGGATCGCCAGTGCAACGCCCGCCATCAGCCCGCCGCCGGACGCCGGTGCGGACACGATGTCGGGGGCAACACCGAGCGCCCGCAGATCCTCGGCGATCTCGAGGCCCGCCGTGCCCTGCCCCGCGATGACGCGCGGATCGTCGAACGGCGGCACCAGCGTCGCTCCGCTTTCGGAGGCGATCTGCTGCGCGATCTCCTCGCGGCTCTCGCGGTCGCGGTCGTACAGCACCACGCGCGCGCCGTAGCTTCTGGTCTTCTCGCGCTTGAACGCGGGCGCGTCCGCCGGCATCACGATGGTCGCGGGCAAGCCCAGCAACTGTGCCGCCGCCGCGACGCCCTGCGCATGATTGCCGGACGAGAACGCCACCACGCCCTTCCCGCGATCCGCCTGCGGAATCAGCGACAACCGGTTATAGGCGCCGCGAAACTTGAACGAGCCGGTCCGTTGCAGCACTTCCGGCTTGATGAAGACGCGCGCGCCGGTCTGCGCATCGAGCGCGGGCGAATTGAACAGGCGGGTTCTGACGGCGACCGGCGCAAGCGTCCGTGCGGCGGCCTCGATGTCGGCATAAACGGGCAAGGAAGGATCGGTCATGCTCCCGTCTTATCGCGGCGGGCCATGGCCGATCAAGGCGCGCGGCTTCACGCTGCCGTGCGCGTGGAATGCTGGCTGTCGCGGCGCGCGTGGACAATATTGTCGATGAAAGCGCGCGCGCAGCTCTCCCAGGTGTGGTTCAGCGCAAACGCCCGGCATTGCTCGGGAGAGATGGCCAGAGCCGCGCGGCAGGCAGCACCCAGGTCTTCGCTGAGAACTCCGACCGGCGCATCGCCGATCACATCCTTCGGGCCGGAGACGGGAAACGCCGCTACCGGCACGCCGCTCGCCAGCGCTTCCAGCAGCACCAGCCCGAACGTATCGGTGCGGCTGGGAAAAACGAACACATCCGCCGTGGCATAGATTTGCGCGAGCTGCTCGCCCTGCAAGGCGCCCAGGAAAATCGCATCCGGATATTTACGCGCGAGTTCGTGACGCGCAGGGCCATCGCCCACGACAAGTTTGGTGCCGGGAAGATCGAGCGAGAGAAACGCTTCCAGATTTTTCTCGACCGCCACGCGCCCGACCGACAGGAAAATCGGACGCGGCAGCCCGAGATCGAATTGCCGCGGCGAAAACAGGTCGGTGTCCACCCCGCGCGGCCACAGCACCACACGGGAAAAACCGCGCTCCCGCAATTCTTCCGCCAGCGCGGGCGTTGCCGCCATCACCGCCTGGCTTGCCGCATGAAACCGCCGCAGGCCCCTCCACACCCATGATTCAGGGATCGGCGAGCGCGCCGACACATATTCCGGAAAGCGGGTGTGGAAACTCGTGGTGAACGGCAGCCCCCGCTTCAGGCAATAGCGGCGCACCAGCAAGCCGATCGGGCCTTCGGTCGCGATATGGATATTGTCGGGGCGCGCATCCGCGATCAGTCTGGCGATCCGCGCCGGGCCGGGAATGGCGACGCGCAGATCGGGATAGCTCGGCAGCGCGACGGTGGCGAAGGATTGCGGCGTGAGAAACGAGACATCGACGCCGAGATCGCGGGCCGCATCCGCCATCATCGTCAGGGTGCGGACAACGCCGTTGACCTGCGGGTGCCAGGCGTCGGTCGCGATCAGAATGCGCATCAGGCGGCCTGTGCCTTGATCGCGGGTGCAGAAGCGGTCTGCCGCAGCGGCACGGTCCAGGTCAGGATTTCAAACTGGCCGTCGTGATGCTCGACCAAAGCGGTGCAGCTTTCCACCCAGTCGCCGCAATTCATGTAACGGATACCGTCGTAATCGCGGATCGTGGCATAATGGATATGGCCGCAGATCACGCCATCCGCCTCATACCTGCGCGCTTCCGCCGCCAGTGTCTGCTCGAACGCGCCGATGTAGTTCACCGCGTTCTTCACTTTCTGCTTGGCCCATTGCGACAGCGACCAGTAAGGCGAGCCGAACATGCGGCGGAACACATTCACAAGACGGTTGGCCTGAATCGCGAGATCGTAAGCCTTGTCGCCGAGATGCGCGAGCCAGCGCGCGTTCTGCACCACCAGATCGAACAGATCGCCGTGAATGACGAGGTACTTCTTGCCGTCGAGTCCTTCGTGGATGATCTGCTCGACCACCTCGATGCCGCCGAAATGCGTGCCGTAATAGGAGCGCAGGAACTCGTCGTGATTGCCGGGAATGTAGAACACCTTCGCGCCCTTGCGGACGCGGCGGAGCATTTTCTGCACGAAGTCGTTATGCGATTGCGGCCAGTGCCAGTTCGATTTCAGCGCCCAGCCATCGATGATGTCGCCGACCAGATAGATCGTCTCGGCGTCGTGCACGCGGAGGAAATCGAGAAGCCGCTCGGCCTGCGATCCCCTTGCCCCCAGATGCACATCCGAAATGAACAGAGTTCGGAAGGTTCGTTCCGGAGCGCCATCGGAGATGAGGGCTTTTTCCATGGGCGTGCAGCTAGCAGATTTGTGTGACGGACCAATGACGAAACAGGCTCGGCCTCAGGCCGCGACCGGCCCCGTCCGCTCAAAGGAAACCAGCGTGTAGAAAGCCGCGACCTTCCTCCGCTCGATGAGGGTCGCATTGTCGTTCTGCGCCCACGCGGCGAGCCGCGAGAACGGGAATTCCGGCCGCAAGCCCAGCGCGCGGGTGCGCTTCGCCGCCCAGCGCTCAACCGCCGCCGCGACACCCTTTTCCGAATACAGGTGATTGACGAGGATGATCCGGCCGCCCGGCTTCACCACCCGATGGCATTCGGACAGGACCTGCTCGGGATTGGCGACCAGCGTGATGACGAACTGCGCCACGACGCAATCGAACGTTCCATCGGGAAACGACATTTTGTGCGCGTCCATCTGCAACACGTCTTTGACGTGCGGATAACGGCCGCTCGCCATTTTCGCCCGCGCCTTGGCGAGCATCGGCGCGCTCATGTCGATGCCGGTGATTTCCGTCGCGGCGTTGTAATCGTCGAACGACAGCCCGGTGCCGACACCAACCTCGAGGATCTTGCCGCCGATGGCGCAGGCCGCGGCCGCCGCCGCGCGGCGCCCCTTGACCATCACAGGTCCGCACACCGCGTCATAGATCGGCGCCCAGCGGGCATAAGCGGTTTCAACGGTCGATCGATCGAGGTCCGTGTTCATCGTGGCGATCCAGACAGGCTCCGGGAATCGGAGAGTTACGATGGATCGGGGGTAACAGCGCCATGCGACAGTTCGACGACAAGCGCGGTATCGCGCTCAGTAGAAGGTGTGAAAATGATGGATCGGGCCGTGATCGTTGCTGAGCTGCAACCGGTCCGCATTGGCGATGGCGGCGCTGACGTAATCCTTCGCCTGCCTCACCGCCGCCTCAAGCCCCTCGCCCTTGGCCAGCCCCGCCGCGATCGCGGACGACAGCGTGCAGCCGGTGCCGTGTACGTTCCTCGTATTGATGCGAGGTGCAACGAAAGACACCACGCCATTCGCGGTGACGAGATAATCGATGCTCGAAGGCCCCGCACCGTGACCGCCCTTGATGAGAACCGCAGGCGCGCCGAGCTTCAGGATGCGGCGGCCCTGATCGGCGATCTCGTCTTCCGTCTGGGCCATCTGCTCGTCGAGCAGCGCGGCGGCTTCCGGCAGGTTCGGCGTCACCAGCGTGGCGCGCGGCATCAGCACGGTGCGCATCGCCTCGATCGCCCCATCCGCCAGCAGGCGGTCGCCCGAGGTCGCGATCATCACCGGGTCGAGCACAACATTTTTCGCCTGCCAGTGCGCCAGCCGCTCCGCGATCACCTCGATGATCGGCTGCGAGGCGGTCATGCCGATCTTGACCGCGCCGACCGGCAGATCGCTCATCACCGCATCGATCTGGCTTTTGACGAAATCAGCCGGCGCTTCGTTGATCGCGGAAACCCCCCTGGTGTTCTGCGCCGTCAGCGCCGTGATGACGGTGGTGCCGTAGACGCCGAGCGCGGAAAACGTCTTCAGATCGGCCTGAATGCCCGCACCGGCAATCGTGTCCGAGCCCGCAATCGTCAACGCCACCGGAAAAGCCATCGTCCAAAAGTCCCTGCTGATCGGCCAATATTAGTCCTCCGATCAAACTTCCGCCAGCAGCGAACCAAATCGTACCGACCGGGGTTATCGGATCGATCGTTTCATTCCCTTGCCAAGGAGAATCCCATGTACGGCAAAACCATTGGAGCCGCAGCCGTGATGCTCGCAGCGATTGCGCTGGCCTCTCCGGCCAGCGCCGAAAAGATGACCATGAAGCTCAATCTCACCGGCGCGAACGAAGTGCCGCCCAACGACAGCAAGGCCACCGGCACCGCCGATGTCACCTACGACACCGCCTCCAAAATGCTGAACTGGAAAGTGACCTATTCCGGGCTGACCGGCCCCGCCACCATGGCCCATTTCCACGGCCCGGCCGAGCCCGGCAAGAACGCGGGCATCATGGTTCCGTTCAAGGACATCGCGAGCGGCGCAGAGGGCAGCGCCACGCTGACGGATGCACAGGCTGCCGCCCTCAAGGACGGCAAGATGTACGTCAACATCCACACCAAGGCGCATCCGGGCGGTGAAATCCGCGCGCAGGTGAAGTAAGTCTCGCCGTCATTGCGAGGAGCGCATGCGACGAAGCAATCCAGTTCTTCAAAAGCTGGATTGCTTCGCGGAGCCTGTCATCGGGCCGCGCTTTGCGCGGACCCGTTGGCTCGCAATGACGGAAACGTCTACCCTACGGCCGCACCAGTGCCTTCAGCCAGCGCATGCCGAACAGCGCGCCGATGAGCGCTGCATAAACAACGGCCCCGACAACAACCAGCAGCAGCAGCGCGATCTCGTCGCGCGCGGCGGGGAATGTCGCGATCCAGTGCGCCGAAGCGCGCGATGCCCCCCACAAGGCAGCGGCGAGCACAATTCCCGCGACGGCGAATTTCGCGAGCGATTGCACGAAGGCGCGGTCCATGTCGAGAAAGCCCCGCCTGATCGCGAAGCCCACCACCAGCAACAGATTGACCCACTGCCCGACCGCCGTCGCCAGCGCGAGGCCGATCTGCGCCAGTGATCCGACCAGCGCGAGTTTCAGCGCGAGATTGACGGCGATCCCCGTCAGCGCCGACTTCACCGGGGTCGCGGTATCCTTGCGCGCGTAGAAGGTCGCGACCGCGCTGCGGATCAGCACGAACGGAATAAGCCCGACCGCATAGGCCGCGAGCGTCGCGCCTGCGGCGGCGGCATCGGCCTTGGTGAAGGCCCCGCGCGCGAACATCGCGCGCATGATGACATCGGGCACCGTGAGGAACGCCGCGACGAACGGCACCGAGAACAGCAGCGTGAAATCGAAGGCGCGCCGCTGCGCCGCCATCGCACCCGCATGATCGTTGGCGCTGATCCGCCGCGCCATGTCCGGCAGCAGCACGGTTCCGATGGCGATGCCGATCACCCCGATCGGCAACTGGTTCAGACGATCGGCATAATAAAGCGCGGACAGCGCGCCGGAGGCGAGGAAGGTCGCGATGATGGTGTCGGCGAACAGCGCGATCTGCGTGCCCATCGAGCCGACCGTCGCTGGCCCGAGCGTGCGGAAAAACCCGGTGACATCCTCGTCGAACTTGATCCTGGCGAAGCGCGGCAGCACGCCGGTCCGCGCCGCGTCTCCCGCCAGCAGGAAATATTGCAGGAAGCCGGAAATCAGCACGCCCCACGCCGCCGCGTGGCCGGCGGTCGGGAAGAACGCCGCGAGCGCCAGCGTCATCATCATCGACAGGTTCAGGAAGATCGACGCTGCCGCCGCGCTGGCGAAGCGATGCATGACGTTGAGAATGCCGCCATAGAGCGTGACCAGCGTGATCAGCAGCAGATACGGAAAGGTGATCCGGGTCAGTTCGATCGCAAGCTCGCGCTGGCCGGGATCGTCCGAGAAGCCCGGCGCGAGCAGCGAGATCGCCTGCGGCATGAACAGCCACGCCACCACCAGCAGCACGAGCTGGCTCGAAAACAGCAACGTGAAGATGCGGTCGGCGAACAGCCGCGCCGCGTCCGCTCCGCCCTTGCCCTGCACATGGGTGTAGGCCGGGATGAAAGCCGCGTTAAACGCGCCCTCGGCGAAAATCGCCCGGAAATGATTCGGTAGCCGAAGCGCCACGAAGAAGGCGTCCGCCAGCGGGCCCGCGCCGAGAATCGCGGCCAGCATGATGTCGCGCGCGAACCCGGTCAGGCGCGACAGCAGCGTATAACCGCCAACGGTGAATATCCGGCCGAGCATCCGCCGCTTCTAGCGCATCGGCCGCCGCCGCAAAATGGCTATGTCAGCCGGCAACCGCGTCGCGCACAGCCGAAATGATGCGGTCCTGCGTCGCCGTGTCCAGATAGGGGTGCATCGGCAGGCTGATGCACTCCCGCGACAGCATCTCGCAGACCGGCAGGCCGCCGTCCGCGACCGGGAAATGCCGGTAGGCCGTCTGCTGGTGCATCGACTTCGGATAGTAGATCGCGGTCGGCACGCCCCTGGCTTTCAAGGATTCGGCGAACGCCTCGCGGGTGCCGTCCTTGACGCGGATGGTGTACTGCGCCCAGACCGAGATGTTGCCCTCCGGCACCTTCGGCACGTTCACCACGCCATCGAGGCCCCTGGCGTAATAGCTGGCGACGCGGTTGCGTGCCTCGATCTCGTCGGGGAAGATTTTCAGCTTCTCGATCAGGACCGCCGCCTGCATGGTGTCGAGGCGTCCCGTGAGACCAAGCCGCACATTGTCGTATTTCTCGCTGCCCTGCCCGTGCACGCGCACGCTGCGCAGTTTCTCCGCGAGCGATGCGTCGTCGGTGAAGATCGCGCCGCCGTCGCCGAAACAGCCGAGCGGCTTGGCCGGGAAAAAACTCGTCGCGGTCGCGAGACCAAAGGTGCCGAGCCGCTTGCCCTTGTAGGTCGCGCCAAATCCCTGCGCGGCGTCGTCCAGCACGAACAGGCCCTCTTCGGCGGCGACCTTCGCCACCGCATCGTGATCGGCGCTCTGCCCGAACAGATCGACGGGAATGATCGCCTTCGGCTTCAATCCCGCCTTGCGGGCGGTCGCGATGCCGCGCCTCAATGAGGCAACATCGATGTTGAAAGTCGCCTCATCGACATCGACGAACACCGGCGTCGCGCCGGTGAGCGCCACAACTTCGCCGGTGGCGCAGAAGGTGAACGACGGCACCAGCACGGCGTCGCCGGGGCCGATCTCCTTGGCCATCAGAACCATCAGCAGCGCATCGGTGCCGCTGGCGCAGGCGATCACATGCTTCGCGCCGCAGAACGCCGCGAGATCGGCTTCGAGTTTCGCGACTTCAGGACCGCTGACGAACTGACAATGCGTCAGCACGCGGCCGACGGCTTCATCGATCGCGGAGCCGAGCCGGCGGCGCTGCGCGCCAAGATCGATAAACGCGACAGGATCGGGGCGTGGATTCATGGAATGTCACCAATCGAAAAAGGAAAATGGAGAAGCGATTAGTTGGAAGCCGCGTGCGGCTGAGGCGCCGCCACGGGCTTGGGCCGTGTCTCGAGGCACTTGATCGCGATCTCGAGGCTGGCGACGCCTGCCTCACCGGTGATCGCGGGCGCGCTCCCGGTCTTGATCGCCTTGATGAACGCCATCAGCTCGGCGCGCAGCGGCTCGTCATGACCGACCGGCAGATGCCGCATCGAATAGCTGCCATCGCGCTGGAAGCCGAAGCACTCCGTCACCTGCCGCGTCAGCAGATCGCCCTGGATGTATTTGTTGCGGGTCGCGATGGTTGCCGTGCGCGCCTTGAACGGCGTCAGCCAGTTGGTGTTGATGTGCGCGAGCACGCCGGAGGCGGTGCGGAATTGCAAGAGCGCGATGTCCTCGCGCTCCGCCACCGCGCTGGTGAGCTGCGGCTGCACCTCGACGATGTCGGACCCCGTGAACCAGCGGATGAGATCGATGTCGTGCACGGCAAGGTCGATCACCACACCGACATTCGACATGCGCGGCGGGAACGGGCCGACGCGCGTGATGGCGACGGACAGAATCTCCTCGCCCCGGATCGCTTCCTTGATCGTGGCGACGGCGGGATTGAAGCGTTCGACATGACCGACCATCAGCGTCACGCCCTTCTTGCGGGCGGCATCGATGATCTCGCGTCCCTCCGCGCCGGTGGTCGCGATCGGCTTCTCGACGAGAACATGGGCGCCGTGGGCGATGCAGGCGAGCGACACGTCGCGATGCAGGTGGGTCGGCGCCGCGATGGTCACCGCATCGACACCGGCCGCGAGCAGTTCATCGACGGTCGCGAAAGTCGGGCAATCGACGAAGCCGGTGATGCGCGAACGGCTCTCGGCCAGAGGATCGACAACGCCCGCGAGTTTCACACCGGGCAGTTGCGCCAAAACGCGCGCATGGTTGCTGCCCATCACGCCCGCGCCGATAACACCCACGCGCAAATCCCCGTTGCCGCGCGTCGAATTCCTGGAAGTCATTGATCTTTTTACCCCTGAATCGCGGAACCCCGCGCCGTTTTCCTAGCACGGCGAAATCGCCCCGCCGACCCTTTGGATGGGGTGTCAGAACACGTTTTGATTCAAAAGATGTCAGCGCCAGATCGCGTTTGGGGCTGGAATGCCTCCAAAATCCGTTAACGGCGATAATCGTCCTCGATGCGGATGATGTCATCCTCGCCGAGATAGCTGCCGGTCTGGACCTCGATCAATTCAAGTGGAGTTTGGCCGGGATTCTCCAGCCGATGCAGCGCCCCGATCGGAATGTAGACCGATTCATTCTCGTGGACGATTGTCTCAAGGGCATCGATCGTCACCCTGGCCGCACCCCGCACCACGATCCAGTGTTCGGAGCGGTGGTGATGTTTCTGTAGCGACAGGCGTTCGCCCGCCTTGACGACGATCTGCTTCACCTGATGCCGCTCACCGGTATCGAGCGACCGATACGATCCCCACGGGCGATGCACCTTGAGGTGATCCTCCGTCACCTGCGGACGCACCTTCTTCAGCTTGGCGACAAGCCGCTTGAGCGCGCCGGGATCTTTCTGCCGGGACACCAGCACCGCATCCTGCGTCGCCACCACCACGACATCCTCGACGCCTTCCAGCGCCACCAATGTCTTGTCGGAGGAGACGTTGCAGTTCTTCGCGCCTTCGAACACCGCCGCGCCCTGTGCCGCGTTGCCATCCTCATCCTTCGGCGACAACTCCCACACCGCATGCCACGAGCCGATATCCGACCATCCGCACGACACCGGGATAACCGCCGCGCGCGAGGTCTTCTCCATCACCGCATAGTCGATGGACATCGGCACAGCGCGCGCGAAGGCGTCTTCCTGCAACGTCACGAAGCCGAGATCGCTGCCCGCCTGCGTCACCGCCTCGCACGCAGCCGCGACACTGGCGGCGTCGGTCTGTCCATACTCATCGAGCAGCGCCCGTGCGCCGAACATGAAGTTGCCGCTGTTCCAGAGAAAGCCGTCCCGCACGTAAGCCGCTGCCGCCGCCTCGTCCGGCTTCTCGATGAATTTCGCGACCGACGACACGTCGCCCGAGATTTTGCCGCCGGCCTGGATATAGCCGTATTCCGTCGCCGCGCGCTCGGGCTTGATGCCGAATGTCACGATCTTTCCGGAGGCCGCGACCTCGACCGCCCGGCGGCAGGCCGCGACAAAGGCCGCCTCATCACCCACCACATGATCGGCGGCAAGCGCCAGCACCACGGCCTGCGGATCGCGGCCCGCGGCGAATGCCGCGCCCGCAACAATCGCGGGGCCGGAATCCCGACGGCAAGGCTCAAGCAGAATGTCCGCATCGCGCCCGATCTCGGCGAGTTGCTCGCGCACCGTGAAGCGATAGGCTGCGTTGGTGATGACGATCGGGCGATCGAACAGCGCGCCGTCGCCGACCCGCGCAAGCGTATCCTGAAACGTCGAGCGGCCACCGAACAGCGACAGAAACTGCTTCGGCCGGTTCTCGCGCGACGCGGGCCAGAGCCGCGCTCCGGCACCGCCGCACATGATCAACGGGACGATACGCTGCGCCATCGAAAACCGCTTTTCTGAAATTCTGTGCGATCAGACCCGGTGATACTCGCGATACCATGCCACGAAGCGAGCGACGCCGTCAGCGAGTTTCGTGGAGGGATGGAAATCCACCTCCCGCTGCAAATCATCGATATCGGCGTAGGTGGCATAGACGTCGCCCGCCTGCATCGGCAGCAATTCCTTGCGCGCGGTGCGGCCAAATTCTTTCTCGAGCGCGCCGACGAGATCCATCAGCTTCTCGGGCTTGTTGTTGCCGATGTTATAAATTCGCCACGGCGCGCGGCTCGACGCGGGATCGGGGTGCTGTGCATCCCATGATTCATTGGGCGTCGCCGGACGTTGCGCCAGACGCACGACTGCTTCCGTCACATCGTCGATGTAGGTGAAGTCCCGCATCATGTCGCCGTTGTTGAACAGGCGGATCGGCTTGTCCGCCATGATCGCGTTCGCGAACAGGAACATCGCCATGTCCGGGCGGCCCCATGGGCCGTACACCGTGAAGAAGCGCAATCCCGTCGCCGGCAGCCCGTAAAGATGGCTGTAGGAATGCGCCATCAACTCGTTGGCCTTCTTGCTCGCGGCATAGAGGCTGATCGGATGATCGACATTGTCGTGCACCGAAAACGGCAGCTTGGTGTTCGCGCCATAGACCGAGGACGAGGACGCGAACAGCAGATGCTCGCAGCCATTATGCCGGCAGCCTTCCAGCACGTTGGCGAACCCTTGGAGGTTGGCATCGATATAGACGGCCGGATGATCGATGGAGTAGCGCACCCCCGCCTGCGCGGCGAGGTGGATCACGACCGGGAAGCGGTGGCGCTCGAATATGTTTCGGGTGGCGGCACGGTCCGCCAGATCGATCTTCTCGAAGGAGAAGTTCGGGTCGTTGCGCAGGATGGCGAGCCGGGCCTCTTTCAGGCTCGGGTCGTAATAATCGTTGATGCTGTCGAGCCCGACGACCCGATGGCCCCGCTGCAACAGACGCTGGGAGACATGAAAGCCGATGAACCCGGCCGCGCCGGTGACAAGGATCGTTTGCCTGGACATTGATTTCGGACGGTTGAGGGAAAAGACAGCAGCTTGTCGGCTTTCCTATTGCCAGTTGCGGTGTAAAACCATACCACGCAGCGAAAATATATCCGTACCGCAGCTAAATTCACGATACGTTTTCCTCACACCCGGCAGACCGGCCCCGATGCGCCCCACCGCTTTCCTTCTCATCCGCATCCTGATGTCGGCCGGGCTATTGTATCTGTCGCTTCGCAATATTGCCTTCGACGCCGTGCGGGCACGCCTCAGCGACTTCGGCTTCGGCTGGTTTGCGCTCGCCATTCTGGTCACCCTCTTTCAGATCGTCCTCAGCGCCGTCCGCTGGCGCGAAGTGACCAGGCGCTGCGACGCGCCGCTGGATGACGCCCGTGCGATCAAGTTCAACATGATCGGCACGTTCTTCAACCAGACCCTGCCCTCCTCGATCGGCGGGGACGCCATGCGGCTCTGGCTGCTCGGCCGCATCGCGGGCTGGCGGGAGGCAACCTATTCGGTGCTGGTTGACCGCGCCATGGGCCTGATCGCGCTCGCGACCATCATCGTCTGTAGCCTGCCGTGGAGCTATCCGCTGATAACAAACCGGGATGGGCAAGTGGCGCTGGTCGTCATCGGCTCGGTGGCGCTTGCGGCCAGCCTCGGCTTTCTCCTCGTCGGAGCCCTGTCCTGGCCATGGCTGAAAGGCTGGTGGCCGCTGCGGCACGTCCATGCCTGCGGCGAAATCGCCAACAAGGTCCTGTTCAGTGCCAAATCAGGCCCGATGGTGGCGGTGCTGTCGCTGGCGATCCATGTGCTCGCCGTCGTCATCGCCTGGTGCTGCGCGATGGCCATTCATGCGTCCGTGTCGTTCTGGCAAGTGTTCCTGTTGATCCCGCCGATCATGCTCATCACCATGCTGCCGATCTCGATCGCGGGATGGGGCGTGCGCGAGGCATCGATGACGGTGGCTTTCGGCTATGCGGGCCTGATGACCAGCGAAGGCACCGTGGTGTCGATCCTGTTCGGAATGGTTTATTTCATCGTCGGCGCAATGGGCGGACTGGTCTGGGTGTCGAGCCCGGAGAAGCACGACAAAGCGGCGGCAGTCGTGCCCCGGCTCGATTAACTCGGCCGTTACGGCTGATTGCTTCGCGCCCGGTTCACCAGCGACGTGGTGCTGTGGCCGGGAAGGATGTCGATCAACACGACCTCGCCGCCATGCGCGGTGACGAACTCGTGCCCGACCACCTGCTCGCGGGTGTAGTCCCCGCCCTTCACCAGCACGCTTGGCTTGACCTGACGGATCAATTCGAGCGGCGTGTCTTCCCCGAAGATCACGACAAGATCGACCGCCTCCAGCGCCGCCAGCACTTCGGCGCGCGCCAGTTCCGACTGCACCGGGCGGCTCTCGCCCTTCAGCCGCCGGACCGAGTCATCGCTGTTGAGGCCGACCACGAGTCGATCACAGGTTGCGCGGGCCTGCGTCAGCACCCGGACATGACCGGGGTGCAGAATGTCGAAGCAGCCATTGGTGAATCCGATCCGTAAACCTTCGCGGCGCCAGTCATCGAGGCGCGCATCGATGTCCTTCCAGTCCGGCACGATCTTCTCTTCCATCGTGAGGACCGCATGCGGCAGGATCTTCTTGCGCAATTCGGCCTGCGTCACGCTCGCGGTGCCGCGCTTGCCGACCGCGACCGCCGCCGCAGCCGAAGCCGCGCGCACCGCATCTTCTTCGGCCACACCGCTCGCCAGCGCCAGTGCCAGCGCCGCAGCCACCGTGTCGCCCGCGCCGGAGACGTCGCGCACCTTCACCGGATAGGCCGGCACATGCAGCACGTCGCCATTCTTCGCCACCAGCGTCATGCCGTTCTCGCTTTGCGTGACCAGCATCGCCTCGCACCCGGCCGTCGCGATGGCGTCGCGCGCGGCAACACCGATTTCCTCCGGCGTGCGGGCGCGGCTGCGGGTCGCCTCGGTGAACTCCTTGCGGTTCGGCGTCAGGATCGAAGCGCCGTGATAGACCGCGAAATTCAGGTTCTTCGGATCGACGATGACGCGCTTGCCCATCTGGCGCGCCGCGTCGATGGTCTCGCGGATCACGCGATGGGTCAGCACGCCCTTGGCGTAATCGGACAGCAGCACGATATCCGCGCGCGGCAGCGCTTCCTTGATTGCCGCGATCAGCGTCGTCTCGGTCTGGGGAGAAGCGGCCTGCGCCACCTCCCAGTCCGCGCGCAGCATGTGCGTGGCGTAGTGCTCTGAAACAAAACGTACCTTGCGCGTGGTCGGCCGCGACGCGTCAACAACCAGATGCGCCTCGATGGCGGCGTCCTTCGCCAGTTCGCTTTTCAGCGTCGCACCCGCAGCGTCCTCGCCGATCAGGCCGACGAAGATGCAGCGGCCGCCAAGTGCCGCGATATTGCGCGCGACGTTGCCCGCGCCGCCGATATTGAATTCGCTGCGTTGTGCCGCGATCACCGGCGCGGGCGCCTCGGGAGACACGCGCGAAACCTCGCCATAGACGAACTCGTCCAGCATCAGGTCGCCGATGCACAAAACGGTCTGGCGCGACATCCGCTCCGACAGCGTATCGAAATCAATCATGTGTCACTCAACGATAACGATCCGGACGATCGAGATAAGTCTTCACGTAAGAGGCAACCGAATCCTCGAGCGACGTGAAGCCGCCATTATATCCGGCGCGGCGCAGATGCTCGCCATCGGCCTGCGTGAAATACTGGTAGCTGCCGCGAATCTGCTCGGGCATGTCGACATATTCGATGTTCTCTTTGGCGCCGAGCGCCGCATAGGCCGACACGATCAGGTCGCGGAAGCTGCGCGCATGGCTGGTGCCGACATTGAAGATGCCGCTGACGCTGGGAGTTTGCACCAGCCACATCACGACGCGCAGCACATCGTCGATGTAGATGAAGTCGCGCCGCTGGTCGCCATCCGCGATGCCGTCGCGATGCGACTTGAACAGACGGATGGTCTTTCCCGCCTTGATGTCGTCGAAGGTCTTGGTCAGCACGCTCATCATCGCGCCCTTGTGGTATTCGTTCGGGCCGAACACGTTGAAGAACTTCAAGCCCGCCCATTGCGGCGGCAGCTTCTCGCCTTTCGCCACCCGCGTCGCCACCGCGACGTCGAACAGGTACTTGCTCCAGCCGTAGAGGTTCATCGGCCGCAGCGCTTTCAGCGCATCGAGGCTGTTGTCGTCGCGGAAGCCCTGCTCGCCGTCGCCATAGGTCGCGGCCGAGGAGGCATAGATGAAGGGCGTGGGGTTGAGCGTGCACCAGTCGAGCAGCCGCACCGACAAGCGGTAATTGGTCTCGAACACATGGTCGCCGTCGGTCGCGGTGGTCGCGGAAATCGCGCCCATGTGGATGACGCCGGTGAGCCTGCGCCCGCGCAGCCACGCCATCAGTTCATCCGGTGGTACGATGTCGGCGATCTGCCGCTTGGCGAGGTTGCGCCACTTGCCCTCGTCGCCGAGAAAATCCGAGACCACGACATCCGCGTGGCCAGCCTCGTTCAGGGCCGCGACGATGTTGGAGCCGATAAACCCTGCGCCCCCGGTCACCAGAAACATCGAAACATCCTATATTGGGCTGTGGCCGCCCTCTGCGGAGGAACCGGGCTTCGCCACGCGCCCGGCGAACCAGCCCCAGCCTTGTGCGGCCATTCAGAAAACGCTTCTAGACGGCCTTTCGGGAAAGCGATACCCCGGAATGGCCGTCTTTGGCAGGCTTCTCACCCGAAGAATGAATCAAAATTCAACCATAAGCGATATCCGGCCCGACCCGACCCAGACCGGCCCGATCCTGATCGTGCCGTATATGTGGATCGGCGATTTCGTCCGGGGGCACACCGCCGTCCGGCTGCTGAAGGCGCGCTGGCCGAACCGGCCGGTCGATCTTCTCAGCACGACATTGTGCGCGCCGCTCGCGGACTACATGCCGGGAGTCCGGCAGGCGATCGTCTATGACCTGCCGCGCGGCCGCATCGCGCTCGACAAGCAGAAGGAACTGGCCGCCCGCCTGCGCCAGCAAAATTACCAGACCGCGCTGATGATGCCGCGCACATGGAAGTCGGCGCTCGCCCCCACCCTTGCCGGTATCCCGGAGCGCATCGGCTTTTTCGGCGAGGCGCGGTTCGGCGTCATCAACGATCTGCGCCGGGGCGAGCGCGCCCTGCCGCGCATGGTGGACAAGATGGCGGCGCTGACCTTTCCGCCCAACGCCGTGCGCGAGGCCCGCGACTGGCCGATGCCGCAGCTTGAGGTGCCGCAAGCCGAGATCACGGCATGGCGTGCAAAAAATAATCTTGGCGACGGTCCCGCCATCGCGCTCGCGCCCGGCGCGGTCGGCCCTTCCAAGCGCTGGACCTATTACGCGGAAGCGGCGCGCGAACTGGCCCAGCGCGGGTTTGAGGTCTGGATCGTCGGCGGCCCCGGCGAGAAGGAACAGGCCACCGATATCGTCGCCGCAGGAGGGCCGCGCGTACGCGACCTCACCGGCACCGATCTGCGCAACGGCATTCTGGCGCTGGCGGCGGCGGCGGAGGTGATCTCCAACGATTCCGGCCTGCTGCATGTCGCGGGTGCGATCGGCACGCCGTCGATCGGGATTTTCGGGCCGACCAGTCCCTATCACTGGGCGCCGCTGAACGGACTCGCAGCCACCATGAAGCGCGCGGTCAACCTGCCCTGCCAGCCCTGCCACAAGCCGGTCTGCACCGCGAACGACCATGCCTGCATGCGTGACATCACCACGAGCGAGGTAGTGGAGACGGCGCTGAAAGTGATCGCGGAGAAAACCCAGAACCGGCCGGTGCCGGTATCAACCTGAGCGCTTTTTGCGATATACGTTCGCCAGCCTCTATCGACCAAGGTGACATGTGAGCCAGAATCCGATTGCAGATCACTTCCAGAACTCGCTCGCCGGGCTGACGCGCGCCGCGCAGAGCGACGAGTTGCAGGCGACCGTCAAAACCATCGCCGACGCCATCGCGCGGGCCCTGCGCAACGGCAACAAGCTCCTCTTGATCGGCAATGGCGGCAGCGCCGCCGACGCGCAGCACATCGCCGCCGAGATCGTCGGCCGCTACAAGCTGGAGCGTCCGGCCTGGGCCGCCATCGCGCTCACCACCGACACCTCGGCGCTCACCGCCATCGGCAACGATTACGGCATCGAGCAGATTTTCGCCCGTCAGGTGCAGGGGCTGGCGCAGCCGGGCGACGTGCTGATCGCACTCACCACCTCGGGCCGCTCGCCGAACATTCTGGCGGCGCTGCATGTCGCGCGCGGCATCGGCGCGACCACCGTTGGCTTCACCGGCACCAGGGGCGAGAGCCTGCGCCCGATCTGCGATCATCTCCTTGTCGCGCCGAGCGACGACACGCCGGTAATCCAGCAGATTCACATGGTCGCGGCGCATGCGATCTGCGACGACGTCGAGCGTGCGCTGATAAACGCATCCGGCAAGGCATGAAGGAGGAAACGGCCGCGCGCCGCCCGGCGGCATTTCTCGACCGCGACGGCGTTCTCAACCACGACGACGGCTATATCGGCACGCGCGAGCGCGTGCGCTGGATGCCGAACGTGGCCGCCGCGATCCGTCGCCTCAATGAGGCGGACTATCTCGTCTTCATCGTCAGCAACCAGTCCGGCGTCGCGCGCGGCATGTTCACCGAGGAGGATGTCCGCGCGCTGCATCAATGGATGATCGAGGAATTGTCGCGCGAGGGCGCGCGCATCGACGACATTCGCTACTGCCCCTATCATGTTGAAGGCAGCGTTCCCGAATTCTGCGGCGACCATCCCTGGCGCAAACCCAAGCCCGGCATGATCCTCGATCTGATGGTGCACTGGCCGGTCGATGCCGAGCGCAGTTTCGTGATCGGCGACAAGAACAGCGACATGGAGGCTGCGGAAGCGGCAAGCATCGCGGGCCATCTGTTCAAGGGCGGCGATCTCGATGCATTCGTCGCGGATATTCTGGCGAAGCGCGCCTAGGCGCGCACGGACAACAGCCCCTTCTCCTCCACCGCCCTGATCGCCTCGCCGAACGCGGGCTGCGCGCCCTTGCCGCCGAGAATGACGATCGGTCCGCTACCGACCGGCCCGGTCAGACCCGGATCGGTCGCGAGAAACACCGCGAGCAGCGGCACGCCATAGGCCGCGGCGAGATGGAGAAGTCCCGTATCGACGCCGACGACCAGCGCGGCATTGGCGATCACCTTCGCGGTTTCATCCAGCGGTTGCCGCTCCAGAATCTGGCTGCCCGGAATGCCGCCCGCCAGACGCTGGCAGCGCAGCCGCTCGCGCTCCGAGCCCCATGGCAGCACCACGTCGAGCCCCTGCCCGCGCAGCCATTTGCCGAGACCGATCCATTCGCTCTCGCGCCATTCCTTGGTCGCCTTAGAGGTGCCGTGAAGCAGCACCGCGTAACGCTTGCCCTTGTCCGCAGGCGGCCGCACCAGACCGTAATCTGGCGCGTCATCCACCGCGTAGCCGAGACTGAGGGCGGTGAGAGCGCGGTTGCGCACAACCGCGTGTTGCGCACGGGAGACGCTGTGCTTCACGTCGTAAAACAGCGACGCGAGCGGCTCGCGGATGCTGGACCGGTCGTAGCCATGGCGCCGGCCGGGGGTCATGCGCGCGATCAGCGCCGAGCGGATCAGCCCTTGCGTGTCGATCACCATCTCCGGCGAGGCGTCGCGCAACCGCATCCTGAAATCGCCGATCTCCTCCCACGTCCCGGACGAGAACAGTTGCGAGCGCCAGCGCCGCGTCGCGACGGCGATGACGTCGGCGACGCCGCGATGCAGCCGCGCCAGCGGCGCGAAGGATTCCTCCACGACCCACAGCAGTCTCACATCGGGACGGTGCCGCCGCGCGTCCGTCATCGCCGGCATCTGGTGCACGACATCGCCGAGCGAGGAGGTTTTCACGACAAGAACGGTTGTCATCGAACGAGCGCCGTTTCGGGAATTAGTCTTACGGTTTGGAAACCATAAAGCAGTTTCCCGGAGGAAAAGCCACGAAAACGGCCATGAAACCCGCAGCTTTAAGACTTCCATACCTCGCATGCGCGACACCATGGTGTCAGACAAAGGCCGCCGTCACGAGCGGCCAACGAACGATGGAAACGATCATGACCGTTCTCGTCACCGGCGGCGCCGGTTACATCGGCAGCCATACCGTTCTCGCTCTGGTCGAATCCGGCGCAAGCGTGGTGGTGATCGACAACCTCTCCACCGGCTTCTCGACCGCGCTGCCGGAAGGCGTGCCGCTGTTCATCGGCGATGCCGCCGACGAGAACCTCGTGGAAGGCGTGATCGCCGCGCACGGGGTCACTTCGATCATCCATTTCGCGGGCTCGGTGGTGGTGCCGGATTCGATGCGCGATCCGCTCGCCTACTACCGCAACAACACCATGACCACGCGCAACCTGCTCAATGCCGCGATCAAGGGTCAGGTGAAGAATTTCATCTTCTCCTCCACCGCCGCCGTCTACGGCAATCCCGAGCAGATGCCGGTGCCGGAGATCGCGCCGACGCGGCCGCTGTCGCCCTACGGTTCGTCGAAGCTGATGACAGAAATCATGCTGCACGATGTCGCGACCGCGCATGAGCTGAATTATGTCGTGCTGCGCTACTTCAACGTCGCGGGCGCCGACCCGCAGGCCCGCATCGGATTGCAGACCGCCGGAGCGACGCACCTGCTCAAGATCGCGGTCGAGGCCGCCACCGGCCAGCGCGCCAAGATCGACGTGTTCGGCACCGATTATCCGACGCCGGACGGAAGCTGCATCCGCGACTTCATCCACGTCAGCGATCTCGCGCAGGCACATCTCGCCGCGCTGTCCTATCTCAATCAGGGCGGCACGTCGGTGACACTGAATTGCGGATACGGCCGTGGCTACTCGGTGCTTGAAACCATCGAAGCCGTCCGCCGCGTCTCGGGCCGCAACTTCGCGGTCCAGATGAGCCCGCGACGCTCCGGCGACATCATGACCATGATCGCCGACACCACCCGGATCGGTGCGACGCTCGACTGGACCCCGCGCTACGACGACCTCGACACCATCGCCGCCCACGCCCTCGCCTGGGAGGAAAAGCTGCTTCAGGACCGCCTCGCCAACCGGCAGGACGCGGTTCCGGCTTAAGTTTCAAGCCTTGTTTTGGCTTGAAAACCCCCGCCATTGCGGGCAATGAGACGCATGTTTCATTGCAGCGCGGCATGGGAATGAGCAAGGTTCCCCGCAAAATCACCGATGACCCCTATGGCGCAGCCGACCTGATCAAGCGGCTGGTGGCCGAACAGGGCCTCGCCTACTGGCGGCGCTATGCGGTCGCCTTCGGCATGATGGGATTGTCCGCGGCCGCGACCGCCGGCTCGGCCTATCTGCTCGGGCAGGTCATCAACCAGGCCTACGTCAACCGCAGCATCTCGGGCATCGTCACCCTGTCCGCGATCATCATCGCGCTGTTCACGATCAAGGGTGCCGCGACCTACGGGCAGGCCGTGATCATGTCGCGGATCAGCAACGCCATTCTCGCCAACAACCAGCGCAGATTATTCGCCAAGCTGATGCGCGAGAACCTGACATTCTATTCGGAGCGTCACTCCTCCGAATTTCTCGCCCGCCTCTCGACCGGCGCATCCGCCGTCACGCAGGTGCTGGCACTCCTCGTCACATCGCTCGGGCGCGACTTCCTGTCGTTGATCGGCCTTCTGGTGGTGATGGTCGTGCAGGACCCGATCATGTCGCTGCTGAGCTTCGTGGTGGCGCCACCGGCGTTCCTGTTCATCCGCAAGCTCGTCAAGCGCATCCGTGGCCTTGCGCACGACCAGTTCACCGGCACCACGGACATCATGGAGACGGTGCAGGAGTCGCTACAGGGCATCCGCACCGTGAAGGCCTTCACGCTCGAGGACGCGATGCAGGCCCGCATCAACAAGAGCATCGCCGACGTCGAAAACTATTCCAACAAGATGGCGCGGGTCTCCAATCGCTCCGGTCCGCTGATGGAAATGCTGGGCGGCATCGCCATCGCCGGAGCGCTGATGTATGGCGGCTATCGCGTGATCGCGACCAACGCCGCCCCCGGCCAGTTCGTCTCCTTCATCACCGCCTTCCTGCTCGCCTATGAGCCCGCCAAGCGGCTCGCACGCCTCAACATCGACCTCAACGGTCTCCTGATCGGCGCGCGCAAACTGCTGGAAATCATCGACAGCCCCGCCTCCGAGCCCAGCGACGACGACAAGCCGCCGCTGCAACTCACGCAAGGCCGCGTCGAACTGCGCGACGTGACTTTCTCCTATCGCGACGACGAGCCGGTGCTGAAGCGAATGAGCTTCGTCGCGGAGCCCGGCCAGACCACGGCGCTGGTCGGCCCCTCGGGCGGCGGCAAGTCCACGGTACTGGCGCTGCTGCTGCGGCTTTATGAAGTGGATCGCGGCGCCATCGTCATCGACAACCAGATCATCTCCGACTGCTCGCGCGCCTCATTGCGCCAGCAGACCGCCTATGTCGGGCAGGACGTCTATTTGTTTCGTGGCACCGTGCGCGAAAACATCGCCTTCGGCCACGTCGGCGCGACCGAGGACGAGATCGTCGCCGCCGCCAAGGCCGCGTTCGCGCACGATTTCATCATGGGCTTCCCGCAGGGCTACGACACCCCGGTCGGCGAGCACGGCACGCAACTGTCGGGCGGCCAGCGCCAGCGCATCGCCATCGCCCGCGCGCTCATCAAGAACGCGCCGATCATCCTGCTGGACGAAGCCACCGCCGCGCTGGATTCGGAATCGGAGAAATACGTGCAGGAGGCGATCGGCCACCTCTGCCGGGGCCGCACCACCATCGTCATCGCGCATCGCCTGCACACCATCATGCATGCCGACAACATTCTGGTGATCGAAAGCGGCGAGATCGTCGAGACCGGCCAGCATGACGCCCTGCTGCGCGCGAACGGGCGCTACGCCTCGTTCTTCCGCCTGCAACAGCGCGAGGAAGACAACGTCACGCCACTCGCCGCCAACGCCTAGATTTTTCCGAGAGACATCCCATGAGCCTGCCCGAGACCGTGATCCCCGCGCTTAACTATCCGATGCTGCCGGTCGCCGGCACAACGAAGAGATTTCCGGTGCGGCGGATCTGGTGCGTCGGACGCAATTTCCTCGAGCATATCCGCGAACTCGGCAACGACGAGCGAAACCCGCCCTTCTTCTTCGCCAAGCACGCCGACATGATCGTGCAAAGCGGCGCGACCATTCCCTTTCCCGGCCTGACCAAAGACTGCCAGCACGAAGTCGAGATGATCGTCGCGCTGAAGTCCGGCGGCGCCAATATCTCGCCCGAGACCGCGCTTGATCACGTCTATGGCTATGGCGTCTCCATCGACCTCACCCGCCGCGACTTGCAGATGGCCTCGCGCAAGAAAGAGCAGCCATGGGAGATCGGCAAATCGTTCGACAACTCCGCGCCCTGCGGCGCGCTGCGGGCGGCCTCCGAGATCGGCCATCCCGCGAAGGGGAAAATCTGGCTCAACGTCAACGGCAAGGAACGCCAGACCGGCGACCTCAACCAGATGATCTGGAACGTGCCGGAGATCATCGCCCGGCTGTCATTGCAGGTGACGCTGGGCGCTGGCGACATCATCATGACCGGCACGCCGAAGGGCGTGGCCGCGATCGCGCCGGGCGACCGCATCGAATGCGGCGTCGAGGGGCTGGAGCCGTTGTCGGTCAATATCGCCTGAAGCGAAGCGCGCCGCCGTTCACCAGTGAACGTGCTGGCTCGGCACGATGAAGGACGTTTGCGTCGGGGCGATCTCGGGGCGGGTGAAATAGTAATAGCCCGCCAGCATCACGGCGAGCAGCACGACGATACTGCCGATATCGATGAGGCGTCTGGCACGCCAGCCCTGATCGCTTTCGCGAGGGTCCCGGAATGGTTCGATCCGCATCGCTCAGCACTCCCAAAGGGGCTGTCAATCAATGCGATGCTACACCCGCGGTTCCATGTGCGTCCGCAGCAAAATGCAGGGCTGACAGGGGTTTTTCGACTGCCCGGGCTTAATGGGCGTCGCGCAGCACGGTGTTGGCGTTGCCCTTTTCCACCATGTCGATCACGAGCAGCTTCACCACGTCCTTGCCGGTGTTGGTACCGAAGTGCCACTGGCCGACCGCCTCGACGATGAAATCGCCGGGCTTGAAATCCTCGCTCTTGCCGGTGTCGTTGTTAGTGACGCGCAGGTTACCCGCCTGCACATAGGCGTAACGCGGAAACGGATGCTTGTGCACCGGCAGCACCGCGCCGGGCGCGATCTCGTAAGTGGAGACGATGACCTGCGCATCCTTCTGCGGCAGCACGATGGGCTGGCCGCTGGACGTCTCTGTAGCCGACATCACCGGGCGGACCATAACGGGCTTGGCCGCCACCTCGACGCGCGGGCTTTCGGCACGGCATGGCACGGCGGCAAACGCCACGGCGGCGGCAACGGCAATCGATGCAATGTGCTTCATCGGCAATCTCCGGTTTGCGCCAGTCTAGGTGAAAGCCGTTAACGGACCGCCCTTACTCCCGCGCCTTTCCGACATCGTGGCGCACACAGCAAAAAGCCCCGTCATTTCTGACGAGGCCCCTGAACGTCTTCGTTTCAGTACATCCGTGAAACGAGGCGTGAAACTCTAAAAGCGTGTCCCGGTACATCCGCGGTGACGGCGCTTTTGAATCCCTGCATGGCGCCCGCGTCATTCTTCAAGAATGACGGCAGCCGCCGATAATTGGCTTAGAGAAGCTGGAGGTTTTCCGCGCTGGTCTTGCCGCGCATCTTGTCCGTCTTGGCTTCGAACTCAACCTTCTGCCCTTCGGCGAGATTGCTGAGGCCCGCACGCTCGACTGCGCTGATGTGAACGAACACATCGTTGCCGCCGTCGGTCGGGGCGATGAAACCAAAACCCTTCTGGCTGTTAAACCACTTCACTGTACCTTGAGCCATGTGTCTCTATCTTTCCTAAAGGCGCGCTAGGGCGCATTTCGCGCACCATTGCGCGAAGCATCCAATTTTCAGCATCGTCTTTGGGAAAGGAGCCTGGCGGCGCGTTAACAAAAGAAGGGGCCAGCAATCGAATATGGCGCGTCCATAGCACGGCCCACGCCGAAGCCAAAGGGCTCAATTATGGTCATTGGAAGGCGATATACCGCCTCCGGCTGACTTAACGGCCCGGAATAAAACAAAAGCCCCGGATTGCTCCGGGACTTTTGTGTTTCTCACTGTGTCATTCCGGGGCGCGAGCAACGCGAGCGAACCCGGAATCCAGAAGTTCGAGATTCCGGGCCTGCGCGTGAAGAACGCGCATCCCGGAATGATGTGCCGGTATCAATACCGGTAATGGCTCGCCTTGTACGGGCCTTCCTGCTTCACGCCGATATAGTCGGCCTGATCCTTGCGCAGTTCGGTGAGCTTCACGCCGATCTTGGCGAGATGCAGACGCGCAACCTTTTCGTCGAGCGACTTCGGCAGCACGTAGACTTCCTTCTTGTACTTGCCGTCTTTATTGTTGGCGAACAGCTCGATCTGCGCCAGCGTCTGGTTGGTGAACGAGGCCGACATCACGAATGAAGGGTGTCCCATCGCGTTGCCGAGATTCACGAGGCGGCCTTCGGACAACAGGATCATGCGCTTGCCGTCCGGGAAGGTGATCTCGTCCACCTGCGGCTTGATATTGGTCCACTTCAGGTTCTTCAGGCTGGCGACCTGAATCTCGTTGTCGAAGTGGCCGATGTTGCAGACGATGGCGCGATCCTTCATCGCGCGCATGTGGTCGAGCGTGAGAATATCCTTATTGCCGGTGGCGGTGACGAAGATGTCGGCGAGCGGCGCGGCCTCTTCCATGGTCACGACCTGATAGCCTTCCATCGCCGCCTGCAACGCGCAGATCGGATCGATCTCGGACACCATTACGCGGCAGCCGGCCTGACGCAGCGACGCCGCCGAACCCTTGCCGACATCGCCGAAGCCCGCGACCATCGCGACCTTGCCCGACATCATCACGTCGGTGCCGCGGCGGATGCCGTCGACCAGCGATTCACGGCAACCATAAAGGTTGTCGAACTTCGACTTGGTGACCGAGTCGTTGACGTTGATGGCGGGCCACAGCAGCGTGCCGGCCTTCTGCATCTCGTAGAGGCGATGCACGCCCGTGGTGGTTTCTTCCGAAACACCCTTGATGCTGTCGGCGATCGCCTTGAAGTAACCCTTCGGCTTTTCCTTGAGCTGCTTCTTCAGCAGCGCGAAGAACACTTCCTCTTCCTCGGAGCCAGGCTTGTCCAAAAATGCTACGTCGCCGTTCTCGGCGCGCAGGCCGAGGTGGACGTACATCGTGGCGTCGCCGCCGTCATCGAGGATCATGTTCGGGTGGCCGCCACCGTGCCAGTCGAACAGCTTCGCGGTGTAATCCCAGTAGTCCTTCAGCGATTCGCCCTTCACGGCGAACACCGGAATGCCCGCGGCGGCGATCGCGGCGGCGGCATGGTCCTGCGTCGAATAGATGTTGCACGACACCCAGCGGATGTCGGCGCCGAGCACCTTCAGCGTCTCGATGAGAACGCCGGTCTGGATCGTCATGTGCAGCGAGCCCGCGATGCGCGCGCCCTTCAACGGCTGCTTCGGGCCATATTCCTCGCGCGTCGCCATCAGGCCCGGCATTTCGGTCTCGGCGAGCGACAATTCCTTGCGGCCGAAATCGGCCAAGCCGATGTCCGCGACGATGTAATCCTTGGCGGTGGTCATGTTGAGTGTTCCTGTCTCTGTCATGTCATTCCGGGGCGTGAGCGCAGCGAGCGAACCCGGAATCTGGAAGTTCGGGATTCCGGGTCTGCGCGCGAAGAGCGCGCATCCCAGAATGACGTCGTGAAAATCAAACCGCCTTCTTCAGCGCTTCGGCGAGGTCGGTCTTCTCCCAGGAGAAGCCGCCGTCCTTGTCCGGCGCGCGGCCGAAATGGCCGTAGGCCGCCGTGCGCGCATAGATCGGCTTGTTGAGATCGAGATGCTTGCGGATGCCGCGCGGCGTCAGATCCATCGACTGCGCCACCGCCTGCTCCAGCTTGTCTTCGGAGACCTTACCGGTGCCGTGGGTGTCGATGTAGATCGACAGCGGACGCGCGACGCCGATGGCGTAAGCGAGCTGCAACGTGCACTTGTCGGCGAGGCCCGCCGCGACGACGTTCTTGGCAAGATAGCGCGCGGCGTAGGCGGCCGAGCGATCCACCTTGGTGGAGTCCTTGCCGGAGAACGCGCCGCCGCCATGCGGGGCCGCGCCGCCGTAGGTATCGACGATGATCTTGCGGCCGGTCAGGCCGGTGTCGCCATCGGGACCGCCGATGAAGAACTTGCCGGTCGGGTTGATGTGCCAGATCGTCTTGTCGTTGATCCAGCCTTCCGGCAGCGCCTTGCGCACATACGGCTCGACGCGCTCGCGCACCTGGCTGGAGGTCATGTCCTCGATCAGGTGCTGATGCGAGACGACGATCTCGCGCACCGCGACCGGCTTGCCGTTCTCGTATTGCACGGTGACCTGGCTCTTGGAGTCGGGGCCAAGCACCTTCTCGGTGCCATTGTGTCGCGCTTCGGCGATCAGGCGCAAAATCTTGTGCGCGTAGTGCAGCGGCGCGGGCATCAGCTCCGGCGTCTCGTTGGTGGCGTAGCCGAACATGATGCCCTGATCGCCCGCACCCTCTTCGCGGTTGGTCGGCTGCTGGGCGTCGACGCCCTGCGCGATGTCGGCGGACTGCTCGTGCAGCAAGATGTCGATGTCGGCGGTCTTCCAGTGGAAACCATCCTGCTCGTAGCCGATGTCCTTGATCGCATCGCGGATGACCTGCTCAAGCTGCTCGGCCGGAACCTTGGGGCCGCGCGTCTCGCCCGCGATCACCACCTTATTGGTGGTGGCGAGCGTCTCGCAGGCGGCGCGGATCTGCCACGGATCGAGACCCTGCTTGGGCCCTTCGCGGAAGAACAGATCGACGATCTCGTCCGAGATGCGGTCGCAGACCTTGTCCGGATGGCCTTCGGAAACAGATTCAGAGGTGAACAGATAGGACGAACGCATCTTGTCTTCCTTCGATATTGGCTGGCGGTTGTTTGGGAAATTCCATGGGAGGCGTCAATCGCGGCGTCGCGAAATGACGTAAGATTCATCGTAAAACCACAGTCCGTTATGCCGCCGCAGCACCTCGCGCGTGGCTTCGAGATAGCGGCCGCTTTCGGTGATGCCGGCCAGCCGCTCATCCTCGATCTGGGCGACATAGACCGCCGCGTTCCAGGCCGCGAAAGCGGTCGAGGAACCGATCGCGCCGGTGACCTCGTTGGGCAGGGCTTCCATATCATACCGGAAAATCGAGCGGTTATCGGCGTAGGCGTTAAAGTTAAGATCGCGCCCTGCCGAGCCCAATTCGTATTTCACCGCCCGCAACACCTCATGACGGTTGAGAGAGAACGGATTTTCGTCCGGCCAGACCGACTGGATGACCTCCATCCCCGGGTCCTGCCCGTGGGAATGGATGCCGATCAGCCGTCCGCCGGGCCGCAATGAGCGCGCCAGCGGGCCGATGATGCGCTTGGCGCGGAAGTTCAGCGAGGACTTGGCGCGGTAAGGCTGCGAGGCGATGACAAGATCGAAATTGGCCTCTACCTTGCCCGCGCGCGGGATCACCGAATCCAGCATGAAGCGGTGATCGTTGCGATAGATCACGATGGCGACCGGCCGCTCATAGACCGGCATGCCCGAGCGCGGCGAGACGTTGGCGCGCCAGTTCTCCTCGAGGAACGGCTCAAGCTCGGCGATCTGGGCCTCGAACTCGCCCGAGGATGAGCCGGTCAGCACCACTTCTTTCCAGATCATCCCGGCAGCGGCGGCGGCCGATTTCGGCGTCAGCCACGGGGCCTCGGCGTAGTTCATGTTGGTCAGCACGAACACGGTCGCCGGATGCTCGAACAGCCGGTCCGGCACCTTGTCGAGCGTCAGCTTGACGTCCTCGAAGCTGATTTCCTTGCCCGCGACATAGAACGGCATGTGCGGAAAACGGACGTGCATCGAGCGCATCACCCGCGACAGCACGGTACCGTCGCCCACCCCGGCGTCGAACACCCGCAAGGCCGGTGGGCTGGGGTGGATGCTCCCAAGCTCCAGCGCCACCCGTTGGGCAATGACGCGCTTCTCGCTGCACGTATGGACGAACAACAGGTATTTCTGCCGGTTCTCGAAGAACCGGAAGTTGCCCGCCGGGTCGCGCTTCTCGATGGGCGGCTCCGGGAGACGCCGCGCCGGCGTTCCGTCGGCCATGAAGGCGCGAATACGTTCCAGCGTATCGACGGTAATGCGCTTGTTCTCGCGCAGCCTAGTCACGAGCTTGCCGTCGTTCACCGCGCGGCGGCCGAACGTCGATTCCGCCAGGCCTGCCTGGCGGCAATAGTCTGAAATCTCAGCCAAAAGGGCTTCGTTCTTCATGAGGCTCGCGCGGGAAGATAGGGTGGGCAGAATGATCTTGATCCAGCTTCCTACCATCATCTGCCCATAGGCGAAACCCAGCCGGCCCAGATTCTTCGGCAGATCACGGAAATTTTGAACGGGTTTCCGGGGATTTTGGCAGCCACCCCGATTTTTTCGGGGGCATGTCACTTCCCGGGCCTCCTGCCTCGTCTTGAGAGCGAACGGGCACAACGGCCCCTCCCCTCGCGGACGGCCATCCCTGCCCACCCCCGCTTCGGCGGCAACACACAGGAGGCACCATTGAAGATCGTCGTCATCGGAGGCTCCGGCCTCATCGGCTCCCGGGTCGTGGCCCGGCTGCGCCAGCGCGGCCATGAGGTCCTTGCGGCCTCGCCGTCCACCGGCATCGACACCGTCACCGGCGAAGGGCTCGCCGAGGCTTTTGCCGGGGCGCAGGTCGTGATCGACGTCGCCAACTCTCCGTCCTTTGAGCACAAGGCCGCGATGGCCTTCTTCGAGGCTTCGGGCCGCAACGTGCTGACGGCGGAAAAGGCCGCGGGCGTGAAGCACCACGTCGCGCTGTCGGTGGTCGGTACCGAACGCCTGCTCGAATTCGGATACTTCCACGCCAAGCTCGCGCAGGAACTGCTGATCGAAGCGTCACGCCAGCCTTACACGATTGTCCGCGCCACCCAGTTCTTCGAATTCGTCGGCGGCATCGCGCAAGAAGCGACGCGGGACGATGGCGTCCATGTCTCGCCCGCGAAGATCCAGCCGATGGCGGCCGACGATGTCGCCGCCGCCGTCGCGGATGCGGCCCTTGCGGAGCCCGTGAACGGGATGATCGAGATCGGCGGGCCGGAATCCTTCCAACTCGACCAACTCGTCCGCAAATATTTGAGCGCGAAAAAGGACGGTACAACAGTCATCACCGATCCCGACGCACGCTATTTCGGCATCAGGCTCGACGACCGCTCGCTGACGCCGGATGCCGGCGCCCGTCTCGGCACCATCACGTTCAAGGAATGGTTGCAGCGCGGGCAGAACGCCGCCGCCGTGTAATCCGCACTTCACCCGACAGGAGTATGACAATGATCAAGACGTTTATTTGTGCTGCCGCCATCAGCTTCCTGCTTGCAGGGGCCGCAACCGCTCACGACATGACCGACGACAAATCGAAGGTCACGGTGGTGTTCGACCACATATTGCCGAATGTGAAGGGCAAGAGCATGAAGGGTGTGCTGGTCGAGTATCAGTCCGGCGGCTCGTCGCCCGCGCACACGCATCCGAAATCGGCCTTCATCTATGCCACCATCCTGAAAGGAGCGATCCGGAGCAGCGTGAACGGCGGACCGGAAAAAACCTACCACGCAGGAGAGAGTTTCTATGAAATGCCGGGTGATCGCCATAGCGTCAGCGAGAACGCAAGCGACACCGAACCGGCGAGCCTGCTCGCGGTATTCGTTGTCAACACCGATGAAAAGGTCCTGACAACACCGATCACGAAATGAAACCGATTACGGGCTGACTGACACGACCGTTACCCAAAAGGAGACCGTGATGAGCATGACACCTCGCATTGAAGCCCCCTACAAACCGGCGCCTGACGCCATCAAGGCCATGATGGCGCTTGAAGCCGCCATCAAGGCCAGCACTCTCGAGCCTGCCCTAATCGAACTCGTGAAGATGCGCGCGTCGCAGATCAACGGCTGCGCCTTCTGCCTGCACATGCACTCGACCGACGCCCGCAAGGGCGGCGAGACCGAGATGCGGCTTTATCTGCTCAGCGCCTGGCATGAATCCTCCCTCTACACGCCGCGCGAGCGCGCCGCATTGGCCTGGACCGATGCACTGACCCTGATTTCGGAAACCGGTGCGCCGGATGAAGACTGGGACGAGGTGAAGGCGCATTTCAGCGAAGCCGAACAGGTCAACCTCACGCTGCTGATCGGCGCGATCAACGCGTGGAACAGGTTTGCGATCGGGCTGCGCATGCAGCACCCGAAGGGATGAACGTGCGGCAGCCTGACGGCATAACCGGCCTGTTCGAGACGCAGCGGCCCCGGCTGGTGCGTCTCGCTTATCGCATGCTCGGCTCGCTCGCCGAAGCCGAGGATGTGGTGCAGGACGCATGGTTGCGCTGGCAGGATGTCGACCATGCCAAGGTCGAATCCGCTCCCGCGTTTCTCTCGCGCATCGTCACGCGGCTTTGCCTCGACGTGATGAAATCCGCGCGCGTGCGCCGCGAATCCTATGTCGGCTCGTGGCTGCCCGAGCCGGTGATCGAGGAGGATGACGGCCCGGATGAAGACAATCTCACGCTCACGCTGATGCTCGCGCTGGAACGGCTCTCGCCGCTCGAACGCGCGGCCTTCCTGCTTCACGACGTGTTCGGCGTCGCGCTGGACGAAGTCGCGACCACCATCGAACGCGAACCCGCCGCCGTCCGGCAACTGGCGACACGGGCGCGCCAGCACGTTCAGGACGCACGCCCCCGTTACACGGTTGCGCAGGACGAGGGCAACCGCATCGCCGAGGCTTTCTTTACGGCGTCGCGCAGCGGCGACACCGACGGACTGCGCGCGCTCCTCGCGCAGAATGTCGTGGTGCGCTCCGACGGCGGCGGCAAGGTTCACGCTTTCCTCAATCCGATTGTCGGCTTGAGCGCCGTGCTGCGGATGTATGAAGGCCTGACGCGGAAGCTCGGCGTCAGGGACGGCGGCTTCTACAAGCCGGTGCGGATCGACGGCTTGCCGGGCTATGTCAGCTATGAGCGCGACAACGTCTTCCAGACCACGGCTTTCGAGATCGAGGACGGCAAGATCGTGACCGTCTACATCACCCGCAATCCCGACAAGCTGCGGCATGTCGCGAAGGCGTTCGCCATCACGGCACCGGAGTCGCAATTGCGGAACTAGGCAGCGGGCTGCCGCGCGGATCAGCGCTCGCGGCCGGAATTGTTCGGGTCTCTGACATTCTCGAAGGTTGCGAACTCGACGTTCTGCTTTTCACCGCCTACGTCCTCGACCTTGCGCATATAGATGTTCTGCACCACCTCGCGGCTGTGCGGATCGATCGCAAACGGGCCACGCGGGCTTTTCCACTCCGCTCCCTTCATGGCCTTGAGAAGGCCCTCACCGTTCGTCTCGCCCTTCGTGGCCCGCAGCGCCTCGCAGATCAGGCGGGTGCCGTCATAACCGCTCACCGCCATCGCGCCCGGCGTCTCGCCATAGGCCGTGCGATACGCTTCGACGAATTGCTTGTTCGCGCGCGACGGGTGCGCGGCGGAATAGAAATGCGCGGTCACGATTCCGAGCGCGGAGGGGCCGAGGGTCTTCAGCATGGAATCGTCGGTGAGATCGCCTGTCGCGATCAGTCTGATGCCGTCTTTCGCAAGTCCTTGCGCGGCGATGGCCTCCAGCACCTCGCGGGCCTGCCATGGCGCCACGAACACGAACAGCGCGTCGGGCTTCGTGCCCTTGATCTGCATCAGCGGTGGGCGAAGGTCGGCCTCGGTCAGCGGAATCCTGTATTCGTCGTTCACGATACGCTCGTCACCGACAAACGCTTTCGAGAACTCCCTCAGCGCGTCGTTGCCCGGCGCGTAATCGGAGATCAGCGCGGCGGCGTTGCGGATGCCGTTCTTCGCCGCCCATTTGCCGAGCGTCGCGGCGGACTGCGCGAGCGTCGCGCCGCTGCGCACGATGAAGGGCGAGCGCGTGGCGACGAGCGATGTCTGCGCGCCCATGACCACCATCGGAATCTTCGCGTTGGTCGCGAATGGCGCGGCAACGGCGGCGGCGGGCGATGTGCCGAAGCCCGCCAGCACATCGACCTTGTCTTCCTCGATAAGGCCCTTGACCTCATCGCGGGTACGATCGGGATTGCCCTCGTCGTCGCGGACGATCACCTCGATCCGCGTGCCCTCGATGGTGTCGCCGTTCTGTTCAAGATAAAGCCGCAGCGCGTTGTCGATCTGCGTGCCCGTCCCTGCGAGCGGGCCCGACAGCGGCAACACGAGGCCGACCTTCAGCGTCGGCTCGGCGGCGGCGGCCGGTTGTGCGGCCAGCGTCAACGCCGCCAACGCAACGCAGAAGATGGTCCGCAGCGACAACGCCATCGCGCTCAATCCTTGAACACCACCGTCTTGCGGCCGTTGAGAATGACGCGATCCTCCAGATGATAGCGCAGGCCGCGCGCCAGCACCTGCCGCTCGATGTCCGCGCCCTTACGCACCAGAATCTCGGGCGGATCGCGGTGGCTGATGCGTTCGACATCCTGCTCGATGATCGGGCCTTCGTCGAGATCGCCAGTGACGTAATGCGCGGTCGCACCGATCAGTTTCACGCCGCGCGTGTGCGCCTGATGGTAGGGCTTGGCGCCCTTGAACCCCGGCAGGAACGAGTGATGGATGTTGATGCAGCGGCCCGACAGCTTGGACGCGAGGTCGTCGGAGAGAACCTGCATGTAGCGCGCCAGCACGACGAGATCGGTCTTCGTCTCCTGCACGAGTTTCCAGATCTGCGCTTCCTGCTCCGCCTTGGTGTCGCGGGCCACCGGCAGGTAATGGAACGGGATGTCGCCGAACTCGATGCCCTCATAAGTCTCGCGCGGATGGTTGGAGACGATCGCGGTCGGCACCATCGGCAAGTCGGTATAGCGCCATCGGTACAGCAGATCGGCCAGACAGTGCGTCGATTTCGACACCATCAGCATGACGCGCTGATGCTCGCTGCGGTCGCGCAATTGCCAGGTCATGTTGAACGGCACCGCGATGGCGCCGAAGCCGCCGCGCAGCGTCGCGAGGTCGGACGAGCCGTCCACCGTGTTGAACGTCACCCGCATGAAGAAACGGCCGGTCTCGGTGTCGTCGAACTGCTGGGCGTCGAGAATGTTCTGCCCGCTGGCGAACAGGAAGGTGGACACGGCGGAGACGATTCCGGGGCGGTTGGCGCAGGACAGGGTGAGGACGAATTGCTGGGCGGGCATAGGGCTGATCTTTGACAGAGGGGACGAAAACAACCTTGCTCTAGCACCCGCCTCCCCTTGCGCCAATCCTGTCCGCACCGACATGATGAAGGAAAGATACCCAAGTCATTTCCTTGAGGCACAATGGCCGGCAGACTAAGCGGATACCGCATCCTCATTCTGGAAACCCGCGAGGAGGCGCAGTTTTCCCGCCTGCTGCGGGATCAGGGCGCGGACGTGCTTCAGTGCCCGATGTTCACCATCGAGGACACGCCCGATCAAAACGCGGTCGGCGCATGGATCAGGAGCGCGATCGATCAGCCGTTCGACGATCTGGTGCTGATGACCGGCGAAGGCGTGCGACGGCTGGTGGCAGCGGCGAAGCGGCTGGGGCTGGAAAACGAATTCATTGCCGCGCTCGCCCGCCCCCGCAAATTCGCGCGCGGCCCCAAGCCCGTGAATGCGCTGCGCCCGCTTGGGCTCCTTGCAGACACAGTGGTGGAGCCGCCGACCACCGAAGGCATCATCGCCACGCTCGCCCGCGCCGATCTCAAGGGTCACCGCGTCGGCTTGCAGCTTTATCCGGAGAAGGATCACGGTCCCCTGCTCGCGGCGGTGCGCGACGCTGGCGCGATGCCCGTTCCGGTCGCGCCTTACGTCTACGACACGAAGGCGGCGCAACCGAACATCGCCGCCGCCATCGGCGAGATCGCGGCGGGCCGTGTCGATGCCGTCGCGCTGACGAGTTCCGGTCAGGTCCGGCGGCTGGTGGAAGCCGCGTGCACGGAAGGAGCCGAGGAGGAGTTGCGGCGGGGACTGGCGCTGACGCCGGTCGCCTCCATCGGGCCGGTCGTCTCGAACGAATTGCAAGCCTATGGCCTGCAAACCGATATCTCCCCCGCAGGCGATGCGTTCTTCATGAAGCCGTTGATCCAGGCCATGATCGCGCGGCTGACGCAGACGCCGCCGCGCTGAGATTCACGATTCTGTAAAGAAGTCTGCGGCCACACGCCTGTGGACGACGGCGCGAATCCACAATTCCCGGCGGACAAGGGCAGAACGATTTGGCAACCTGCGCGTTGAGGTGAACGCAGCCGACCAAACACATACGGAGCCGCATCATGACCTCCGCCCAGACCGTCACCAAACCTGTTGCGACAGGCGTGTCATTCGAGGAACAGATTCGACAGGCCCGCGCGCTGGTCGGCGAAGGACGCAGGCTCCTGCACATGGCGAACCGCGATCTGCGCACCGGCAATATTCTGGTGCGCCGCGGCCATCAGCGCCTCACCGACACCGAGGCCTATTTCCGCCGGACGATGGGGCGGTGAGGTTTAGCCGCTATTGCGCAATCCCGCCGAGATGCCGTTGATCGTGATCTGGATGCCGCGCAACACCTGCGGGTCCTCGTTCTTGGAACGATAGGCCTTGAGAAACTCGACCTGCACATGGTTGAGCGGATCGAGATAGGGAAAGCGGTGACGGATCGAGCGTTCCAGCAGCGGATTGTGCCCGAGCAGCCGGTCCTGCTCCATGATCTTCAGCAGCCAGCCGATCGAATTCTGCCACTCGGTGCGGATGCGCAGGAAGATGGTGTCGCGCAGCGTCTTGTCCGGCACCAGTTCGGCATAGCGCGAGGCGACCGCGATGCTGCTCTTGGACAGCACCATGTCCATGTTCGACAACAGCATGCCGAAGAACGGCCACTCGCGATAGAGTTCGCGCAAGAAAGGCAAGCCCTTGTCCGGGTTCTTGCCGATCCACTCGCTGACCGCGCTGCCGAAGCCGTACCAGCCCGGCAGCATCAGGCGGCACTGCGCCCATGAGAACACCCACGGGATCGCGCGTAGGTTCTCGATCCGCCGCGTCTTGCTGCGTGACGCCGGACGGCTGCCGATATTGAGCGACGCGATCTCGTTGATGACGGTTGAGGCCCAGAAATATTCCTCGAAGCCCTCCGTCTCGTAGACGAGTCCCCGATAGGAGGCGAAGGCGAGCGCGGACAATTCCTCCATCGCGGCGAGATATTCCTGGCGCGGCGCGGAGTGCTGCGGCTGCAACAGGCTTGCTTCCAGCGTCGCGGCGGCGAGGATTTCCAGATTCTGCCGGCCGACTTCCGGGTTGGTGTATTTCGACGAGATGATCTCGCCCTGCTCCGTGATGCGGATCTGTCCCTGCACCGCGCCGCCCGGCTGCGCCAGAACCGCCTCGTAGCTCGGGCCGCCGCCGCGACCCACCGAGCCGCCACGGCCGTGAAACAGCCGGAGCCGCACGTTATGCTTCGCGAACACCTCAACGAGGCTGATTTCGGCCTTGTACAATTCCCAGCCCGAGGTGACGAAACCGCCATCCTTGTTGCTGTCGGAATAGCCCAGCATCACTTCCTGAATGCCGCCGCGGCTATCGACCAGACCGCGATATTCCGGCAGCGACAGCGCGCGGTCCATGATGCCGGCGCAATTGCGCAAATCCTCGATGGTCTCGAACAACGGCACCAGATTGATGTGGCTCGCGCCATTGGTGTCGATCAGGCCGACTTCCTTGAGTAGAACCGCGATTTCGAGAAGATCGGAAACGCCCTCCGACATCGACACGATGCTCTGCGGAATGCATTGACGCCCGAACCGCGCATGGGCCTCGGCGGCGGCCCGCAGCACCGCGAGTTCGCCGCTCGTCTCCTCGCCATAGTTGACGAAGGGCGAGACCAGCGGACGCGCGGTGTGAAGTTCGCGCACCAGCAACGCACAACGCTGATCTTCCGACAGGTTCAGATAGTTCGTGCCCGGCGCGACCACCTCGAACAATTCCGCGATGGTGCGCTCGTGCACCGCCGAATTCTGCCGCAGGTCGAGGCTCGCGAGATGGAAGCCGAAGCAATCCACCGCACGACGTATCCGCCGCAAGCGGCCCCGCGCGATCACGCCTGAGCCGTTTTCGATCAGCGAACGGTTGATGATGTCGAGATCGGCGCGGAGGACCTCGACGCTTTCGTATGGCTGTACCCCGTCCGGGACGGGGCGGCCGGTGACACGCACGCCGAATTCGCGCGCCGTCGCCTTCAGCCGCGCGAAAACGCCGTTCACGGCGCGGCGATAAGGCTCGCGATCGCGATGCGCGGAAACAGCAGGCGAGCGCTCGTTCAGCGCCAGCAATTCCGGCGTCACCTTCACGAGATCCACCGCGAGAGACAATTCGCCGTAGAGCTTGCGCAGTTCGTCCACGTAGAAATTCAGCACCCGCTCGCATTGCAGTTGCAACGTGCCGCGCAAGACGTCGGCGGTGACGAACGGATTGCCGTCGCGGTCGCCGCCGATCCAGCTTCCCATTTTCAGGAACGAGGCCAGTTCTTTTCCGTCCTCGCCGGCGCCGAGGCGGTCTTCCAGCAGGCTCAACAGGCGCGGCAACTGCTTGAGGAAGGTGTAATCGTAGAACGACAGGCCGTTCTGCACTTCGTCCAGCACGGTGAGCTTGGTCCGGCGCAGAAGGTTGGTCTGCCACAGCGTCAGCACGCAGCGACGCAGTTGCTCGTCATTGTCGGCAAGCTCCTCCGCCGTCATCTGGGTGCGGTCGCGCTCTTCCAAAAGCGCCGCGATGTCCATTTCGCGGTCGATGGTGCTCTTGCGGCGCACCTCGGTCGGATGCGCGGTCAGAACCGGGCTCACCAGCGCATTGTCGAAGAAGTCGCGCAACTGCTTCGTCGAGAAGCCCGCCTCGCGGGCGCGCTCCACCGTTCCGGCCAGCGTCGTCGCCGCCGTGGCCAGCCCCGCCCCGCTCTGGATGCGGGTCTGGCGGATGTGGTTCTGGTCCTCGGCGATGTTGGCGAGGTGGGAGAAATAGCTGAAGGCGCGCACGATCCGCACCGTCTCGGCGATGGAACGGCCGTCCAGCATCGCCTCCAGTTCATGGCGGGCGCCGATGTCCTCGTCGCGATGGAAGCGGATCGATGCCTGGCGGATGCTTTCCACCAGATCGAAGACATCATCGCCTTCCTGATCGCGAACCGTGTCGCCCAGAATGCGCCCCAGCAGCCGGATTTCCGCGCGCAATTGAGCGTCGGCCTCGGACAAGGAAGCGTCTTCCCGGCCGGGAAGATCGCTGGGGCGTGAAACAGGCTTTCGCTCGAAAGCCGAGACGTCGGACGACATTGGGGGATGCGCTCTCAAAAACTGCTTTCGACTTTCGTCGCAATTTTTGCAGGGCAGCGCAAGATAGTTTCATCTTTTGAAAAGATGCCCCTTCGTCAGCTTCCCGGACACGATTACCCCTTAGCCCGGCTTCTTCGGCGCTCCGGCTTTTTTCGTCGGCTGCGTGACGCTCACCGGATCGGATGCCGGAAACGTATCCCGCAGCCCCTTGTCGAGCTCCTTTTTCGCACGGCGATCTTCCGCCGCAGCCTTGTGCGGATTGTCGGCGTGCTTGTCGTGCGGGGCCGGATCGAATTTGTCGTCCATCGCGCTCTCCTTGAATGCCTGCAATTCAGTTGGTGCGGTTTCATTGGCAATGTCCTGCGGCAAGGGATGTTCCGGCGGGACAGCCGGAACCTGCGGGGCATCAGGCCGTTGGCGTGGTCGAACAAGGAGCACGTCATGGACGAAAAGCGTTTGGAAGGCGCGGCCAATTCGGTCGCGGGCAAGGCCGAAGCAGCATATGGGCGGCTGACGGGCGATGCGGCGGCGCAGGCGAAGGGCGGTGCGCGCGAGGCCGCCGGCGCCGTGCAGCGGATTTATGGACAGGCCAGGGATGCCGTCGCGGATGCCGCGGACAATCTTGGCGATACCGCGTCCGATCTCGCCTCGCAGGCGGCCGAAACAGCCGGGCAATATTACCGGCAGGGCAATCGCGCCATCGCCTCAACCATCAGGCATCAGCCGCTGGGCGCGCTTCTTGCCGCCGGCGCGGCCGGCTTCGCGCTCGCTCTGCTGATCAACCGTCCGCCGGCATGGCGGCGCCAGCGCTGGAGCGGCCTGCGCGATTGGCGATAGCCCCGGCCGTCGCGCATTCCAAACCGGCACCGACCCGCATCGCCGGACAGACTGCGCGTTTATTCCTGTTTCCGAAATGACCACCGCCAGCGGTCACTTCAATTTCGCAATTCAATCCCAGTCCATTCCCATGCCGTTTTCGTTGCTGTAGAGAACGCAAAACCCCGGCACGGCGCCGGGGCGCATGCGTTGAATCATGACGGCACCTGCCTCGAAATTGTATCTGGAAGCGCCGCGCCGTTTGCGGGCACTGGTCCGCGCGCGGGAATCGAGCCTGATCGTTCTTGCGGCGATCGTCGGCATCCTGGGCGGCCTCTTCGTGGCGTTGATGAGCCGTTCCGTCGGCCTGCTGCACGAGGTCCTTTTCAACATTCCCCATGGCGAACGGCTGTCGTCCCAGTCGGTCCTGGAGCCGATGCGCGCCGTACTCATGCCGACATTGGGTGGCCTCCTGTTCGGCCTGTCGTTGCTGGCCTTGCATCGCTGGCGGCCCGGCCGGGAGATCGACCCCATCGAAGCCAATGCGCTGCATGGCGGCAAGATGTCGTTCCGCGGCAGCATCGTCGTCGCCCTGCAAACCATCTGGTCGAGCGGCGTCGGCGCCTCGGTCGGCACCGAGGCAGGCTATACCCAGATATCGAGCGGCACCGCCTCCATGCTCGGACAGGCGTTTCACCTGCGCCGCTCCGACCAGCGCATCCTTGTGGGATGCGGCTCCGCCGCCGCCATCGCGGGCGCGTTCGGCGCGCCATTGGCGGGAGCCTTCTACGCCTTTGAACTGATCGTCAGCGGCTATACGCCCGCGAGCCTCGCCCCGATCGGCGTCGCCTCGGTCATCGGCTATGCCGTGGCCCATCAGCTCGCGCCGACCGTCCCCGGCATCATTCTCAGCCAGGTCGGAACGGTTACCAGTCAGGACATTGCCATCGCCCTGGCGCTCGGCTTTCTCTGCGCGCTGGCCGGCATCGCCGTGATGCGCGCGGTCGCGATATGGGACATGGTCATGTCACGCTCGCGGCTGTGGTTGCCGTTGCGTCCGACCCTCGGCGGCCTCGTCATGGGGCTGTTCGCACTACAGGCCCCTCAGGTGATGTCCTCGGGCCATGGCGCGCTGCATACCACCAATGTGGTCACGCTGCCGGTCTTGATGGTCGCGTTCCTGTTCGCGCTCAAAATTCTCGCTTCGGTGATCTCTCTCGGCTCGGGCTTTCGCGGCGGCCTGTTCTTCTCCTCGCTCCTGACCGGCGCGCTCGGCGGCCACCTGTTCGCGGCGGCCATGAATACACTGGTGCCGTCGCTGCACCTCGACATCAGCGTCTATGCCGTCATCGGCATGAGCGCGCTATCGGCCTCCGTGGTCGGCGGGCCACTGACCATGACCTTCATCGCGCTGGAGACCACCGGCAATCTCTGGCTGACGACGGCCGTGCTGATCGCGGTCATCGTCTCGACACAGGTCACGCGCGAACTGTTCGGCTACTCCTTCGCGACATGGCGCTTCCATCTGCGCGGCGAAACCATCCGCAGCGCCGCCGACATCGGATGGATTCGCGATCTCACTGTCGGCCGCATGATGCGCGGCGACATCACCACCGTGCCGGTAGCGATGCCGATCGAGACCTTCCGCAACAGCTACCCGCTCGGCTCGAAAACACAGGTGATCGCGGTGGATTCCGGGCAGAAATATGCGGGCATCGTCTTCGTCGCCGACGCCTATGCCTCACTCGACACGCCGGCCGACATCGTCGGCGACATCATCCGCTATCAGGGCGCCTGCCTGTTGCCCGAGATGAACGCGCAGGATGCGGTAGCGGCGTTCGACCGCGCCGAGGCGGAATCGCTCGCGGTGATCGACAAGGCCGATACGCGCCGCGTCATCGGTATCCTGACGGAGGCGCATGCGTTGCGCCGCTATGCCGAGGAAACCGATCGTCACCGCCGCCACTCAATCGGCGAGGCATAAAAAAATCCGCGCGAACGCATTGCGCCCGCGCGGATCGTCGTCGTTGAGCAGAACTTAATGAATGGCCGGCGTTGCCGACGCGGAATGCTGATGCGCCCCGGCAGCAACCTTCGGCGCGCGATGACCGCCGCGAAGCGCCGCCAGAATCTGGCCCATCGTCTTCGCTTCCAGACGTGGCGACTTGTCCATGTTGAAATGATTGATGTTCGGGTCCTGGCTCAGATTGACGTTGGTGATCGCCGCGCGCGAACCCGGACCGCGCACCGCGATGCCGCCCACGACGCCGTAATAGTTCACCACGCGGGCGACATTGGCCGGAATCACCTGGTTGCCGGGCGGGCCGTAATTGACGATCAACGCCACCTTGGCGCCTTGCTGCTGCATGATCTCGGCCATCTGGGTCGAGGCCGCGCCGCCGAGCGAGTGGCCGACGATGACGATGGGACCCTTGCCCGCCTTGTAGAGCCGCGCCGCCTCGATCGCGAGGCCAGCAGCCTCGCTGTGATTGGCGACCGTCACCGGAATGTGGCGGCGATTAAGCTCGGCCGCGTAATTATCGAGGCCGGTCGAAAACACGTTCGCAAGGCCCTTGAGCAAATACACATGGCCCGGCGCCGCCTGGGCGCTCACCGGAGCAAAAATCAATCCGACTGCAAAAACAATCGCCAACCAGAACGTGCGCATCTTCCACCGTCATGAAAAGGGGTTGTCCCAACGGGCGTCACTTAAAATAGCCGACGGCGTGAAATCAAGCCGCCCGCCGCCGTTCCGCCGCATGTCCGTCTTTATCGCCATGCGTGTTGCATAATTCGCTCACCCGGGAACCGAATCGGTCGGACTTTGCGACATTCCGGTAACGCCCTGCGGGTGGCTTTCAGCGCCGGAGTATGGGATAGAGCCCCGTTTCATTTGGTACCTTTTTGGGCAGAACAGGACGACCGTGCTTCTTCTGGCGAGCAAGATTATCTGGGCCATCGGCGTGGTGGGATGGTTCATCATCCGCCTGCCGCATGATCGCCGCTCGAAGCGCACGCCGAAAGCCCGCAACGCCTCGGGACTGCGCGAAAAACTATTGCTCGGCACCTCGACCACCGGGCTCGGCATCCTGCCCGCGCTCTATGTGTTCGGCCACGCCTTCCGCTTCGCCGATTACCCGCTGCATCCGCTTCAGGTCGTGATCGGCGGCCTCATTTTCGCGGCCGCGCTGTGGATGTTCTATCGCACCCACAAGGATCTCGGCCGCAACTGGTCGGTCACGCTCGAAGTCCGCGAGCAACACCGGCTCGTCACCGAAGGCGTCTACAACCGCGTTCGCCACCCGATGTACGCCGCTTTCTGGCTGTGGGCGCTGGCGCAGGCGTTCCTGCTGCCGAACTGGATCGCTGGCCCGGCGGGCCTGATCGGTTTCGGAACCCTGTTCTTCATGCGCGTCGGGCGCGAAGAGCAGATGATGCTCGACACTTTCGGCGACGAATATCGCGCCTACATGCAACGGACCGCGCGCGTGGTGCCGGGCATCTACTGATCTGCTGGCGTGACCGCAAGCCGCTCGGGATTTTGCAGCGTTTCGCGCATGGCGGCGAGAAAGCGCCCGATCTGATAGGCGTCCGCGAGCCGGTGGTCGGCGCGCATGAACAGCGGCATCACGCGAATTTCGACCGGCGCGCTGTCGCGCATCACCAGTTTCTTTTCCACCGGCCCCAGCGTCAGGTTGAGCGAGTCGCTGCCATCGGCGAAACGGCTCGGCTTGTAGCTGCGCATCGGCGGCGAGCCCGCGTGCGAAAGATCGTTCACCATGGCGCTGCCGCCGCGCAGTTCGTCGAGACGGCTGACCGCCGGCAGATGGAAGTGGCGGTCGAGCAAGCCGTAGAAACGCATCATCTGGCGAAACCAGAACGCCGGCACCTTGCGCATCCGCGCCAGATCGCGGTCGCGGCCGCCGTTGCCGCGCGCGGCCTCCAGCAAGCGCCGCCAGACTTCGGCGGCGATCTCCTCGACGCTTTTCTTGTCCGGCGACGTCACCAGCAGCAGATCGATTTCGCCCGCCTTGCGATGGAAGAACGCCATGCGAATGCCGATATCGCGAAAGCGGTAGACGCGGCGTCCGACGACGCGGGTGTTCATCTCGGGGAATTGCGCGAGTGCAAGGCCGGTGGCGCGGATCAGCGCATGCGCGGTGGTCAGGATGGTGCCGCCCTTGCGATTCTTCTCCTGAAGAAACGCAAGCAGCGCATCGGCCTCGAATTCGGTGCCCATCACGATCACCGGATCGACATGGCTCGCCTTCGGCGCGTGCAGGTAATAGCGGTTGTAGAGCGGGATGTCCGCGTTCGGCAGCGGGCGGCTGACGAGAGGCCATTTCATCGGTGCGCGGCCCTTATGCCCGCGCCGACGCGACCTGGCTCATCACCAGATCGACGATCGCTGCGGGCGAACGGAAATGCGCAGGCCCAACATGCTCGCCGCCGAGCTTGATGCCGTAGCGCTCCTCGATCTGAAAAATCACATCGATCAGCAGCAGCGAATCCAGAAGCCCCTCCTCCAGCAGATCGGTGTCGAGCGCGAGGCCGGGATAATTCGGGCAACGCGACGCCACGAACTTCAGAATATCGGCCTCGACCTGTGTCCGCTCCGGCGTCATCTCACGCGATCTCCACTCAATCCCCGCGCGGCTGCGCGAGGCCTCTCATAGCCCAATTTCAAGGAAAAGTACCGCTTCAGCCGGCCGGCAGCCGCCGGGTCAGCGCCGCCCGGTCCACCTTGTAGCCGGATGTCAGCGGCAGCTCTTCCAGAATCTCGGCATGCACGGGAATTTTATAGGACGGCAGTTCGCGCTGGCAGACCGCGCGCAGGGCCGCGAGATCGACCGCCACCCCGCCCTGCGGTGCCACGAACAGCGCGAAGCGGGTTTCCCCGGCATGCTGCATCGGCACCGCCACGGCGCGGACGCCCGGAAACGCCGCCTCCACCACGCTCTCGATTTCGGCGGGATGGACGCGATAGCCCTGCACCTTGACGAGCAGGTTGGCGCGGCCCGCGATGTAGAAATAGCCGTCCGCATCGGCACGAGCGAGATCGCCGGTGCGCAGCCAACCGTCGCTCAGCGCCTCCGCGCTCGCGGCATCATCCTGCCAGTAGCCGAGCATGACATTGGGGCCGCGTGCACACAGCATCCCGGCTTCGCCCTGCGGCAAGGCCCGGCCGGATTCATCCAGCACCGCCAGTTCGACGCCGGATAGCGCCCTGCCGATCGAGCCTTCGCGCACTTTCAACTGATCCGGCGGCAGCACCGCGAGCCGCGCGGCGGCTTCCGACTGGCCATACATCACATAGAACGCAGCGGGCGCGATCAGATCAGCCATCTGCACTGAAAGATCGTGGCGCAATCCGCCGCCCGCGACCGACATGTAGCGCAGAGACGGCATCACCTGCTCACCGAGGCGGCCGTACTTCATCAGCATGCCGTAGACTTCCGGCACCGCTGAAAAACTCGTGGCATCGAATTTGGCGATGGCCTGCGGGATCGTCGCCGGAAACATCAGCGCGCCCGCGAACACCATGGTCGCGCCCGCGAGCATATGTGTCTGTAAAATGGAATTGCCGAACGCGTGGCAGAACGGCAGCAGCACTAGCGCGCGCTCATCCACCGTGATCGGGAGATCGTGCAGGATCGATTGCGCATTGGACAGAAGATTGCCATGGCTCAGCATCACGCCCTTCGGCAGACCTGTGGAGCCGGAGGTGAACAGCAGCATCGCCAGATCGTCGCGCCCGCGCTGCGGCGATGGGCGCGCGATGTCCGCGGCGGAGTCCGCGATCAGCGTCACCGTGTCAGCCGCCTCAATCGCGAGATTTTTCGGCACGATCAGGATATCGGGATTGCACGCATCCTCGATCTGCCTCAGCCGCATCGGCTCAAGCGTCACCGGCAACGGCACCACCACGCCATCGGCCAGCAGCGTGCCGTAATAGGCCGCGACGTACTCCGGCGAATTCGCGAGTTTCAGCGCGACGCGCGCGCCTGGCGCATGATCGGGCCGGCTGCACAGATAGCGGCGCACGCTCTCGGCGGCGCGCAGCAGCCAGCCATAAGTAAAAGTGCCCTTCTCCGTCACGATCGCCGGATGATCGCCGCGCGCGCGGGCGACGTCGAAGAACGCCAGCCCGAGGTTCGCGGCACCTTCGAGCGGCGGCACGGTGAATTCGCCCGCAGCCACGCGCGCGGGCGTCGTATCATCGCCGAATTGAAGAAGAACGGTGTCCATCACGCCTCACGCCGGGAACGGCGCAATCCTTGCCACATCACAGCGCCGCACGATAGATACCGAGCGCGTCAGTGTGCGTCATCTCGCGCGGATTGTTGATCAGGAGCCGCGTCTGCTTCATCGCGTCTTCCGCCAGCGCATCGAGATCGGATTCCTTAATACCGACATCCCGCAGCCGCGTCGGCAGACCGAGTTCGACCGGCAGTTCCGCAAGCCATGCGACCAGTGAAGCCGCGCCATTGCTCCTGCCCGGCACGAGAATGTCGGCGATCCGCGCATAATGCGCCTCGGCGGCCGGTGCATTGAATTGCAGCACCTGCGGCAGCACCAGCGAATTGGACAGGCCGTGCGCGACATGGAAGCGCGCGCCGACCGGATAGGCCAGCGCATGAACGGCAGCGACCGGCGCATTGGCAAACGCCATGCCCGCGAGCATCGAGCCGAACAGCATGTTGTGCCGCGCCTCGATGTTCGCGCCGTCACGGCAGACGGTTCGGATGTTGCCGCCGAGCAGCCGCAGCGCCTCGCGCGCCAGCGCGTCCGACATCGGGTTCTTCAGCCGCTTGCTGGTGTAGGCCTCGATGGCATGAACCATCGCGTCGATGCCAGTCGCGGCGGTGACATGCGCGGGCAGACCAAGCGTCAGTTCGGCGTCGAGCACCGCCCAGTCCGGCAGCAGCACCGGGGAAACCACGCCCTTCTTCTCATTCTCGCCGGTCGTCACGATGGAGATCGGCGTGACTTCCGATCCGGTGCCCGCCGTGGTCGGCGCAAGAATGAGCGGCAGGCGTTTGCCCTTCACCATGCCGACGCCGTAGATATCCGCGAGCTTCTCGTCGCCATGCGCCAGCAGCGCCACGAGCTTCGCCACATCCATCGAACTGCCGCCGCCGATGGCGACGACGCCATCCGCCCTGGCCGCGCGTGCCATTGCGACTGCGCGCTCGATCACATGCACCGGCGGGTCGGCTTCCACCTCGGAAAAGATCGTAACGGCGACGCCTGCCTGCTCCAGTCCTTTCAAACCGGCTTGCAGCAGCCCCGCTTTCATCACGCCGGGATCGGTGACGAGCAGCACAGAATTGCAGCCGAGCGTCTTGGCCAGTTCACCGATGCGCGCGGAAGCGCCTGGCTCCATCAAGAGCGATTTGGTCGATTGAAACGTAAAGCCCGGCATCGCGGCACCTCGATCCATCCGGCAGCGATTGTTCAGGCGTCGCAGCAGGCGGTCAAGACGACTTCATTCCAATCGTTCGACCTTGCGCAAGGCCGGAAACAGCCGCATCCATGTCAGCGCGATCAGGATCGTGGCGATGCCGCCGAGCAGCGCCGCCGGAACCGCGCCGAGCCAGGCCGCCACCACGCCGCTCTCGAATTCGCCGAGCTGGTTCGAGGCGTTGACGAACAGATAGTTCACCGCGCCGACCCGGCCGCGCATGTCGTCGGGCGTGGACAACTGCACCAGCGAGAAGCGGATCACCACGCTGACGGTATCGACCGCGCCCATCGCCGCCAGCGCCAGCAGCGACAGCCAGAGGTTTGTCGATAGCGCGAAGATGATGGTCGCCACACCGAACGCTATCACCGCCTGAAACATCCGCAGGCCCACGCGGCGGTTGATCGACAGATGCGCGAGCACGACCGTCATCGCCAGCGCGCCCACCGCAGGCCCTGCCCGCAGCAGGCCGAGCCCCCATGGCCCGGTTTGCAGAATGTCGCGCGCATAGATCGGCAGCAGCGCCGTGGCGCCGCCGAACAGCACCGCGAACAGATCGAGCGAGATCACGCCGAGGATGGTCGGGTTGTCGCGCACGAACCGCACCCCGCCGAACAGCGCACCGAGCGTCGGCATCTCCTTCGGCACCGCCGGCCGCTCGAAGTGAATGGCCCGAGTCATGACCGAGGCGAGAAACCACAGCACAGTCATCAGCGCATAGGGCACGCCAGGCGAGATGGCGTAGACGAAACCGCCCAGCGCCGGGCCGACGATGGTCGCCATCTGGTTGCCTGCGGTCGAGAGCGCCGTCGCCTGCTGCAAGCGGCCGGGCGGCGCCACGGCAGGCAGGATCGCGGCCGTCGCCGGGCTCTCGAACGCCGTCGCGGTGCCGAGAACCGCGAGCGCCGCGAAGATCCACGGCACGGTGAGAATGCCGAGGAAGTTGCCGAGCGCCAGCGCCACCGCCGTCAGCCCTTCCACGCTCTGGCAGGCTTGCAGGACCCGGCGGCGGTCGTAACGGTCCGCGACATGGCCCGCCACGAACACCAGAATTGCTGTCGGCAGGAATTGCGTGAGTCCGGCAAGGCCGAGATAAAGCGCGCTGCCGGTCAGATCGTAGATCTGCCAGCCGATCGCGACCGTCGAAATCTGGGCTGCGAAGCGGGAAAAGCTCCGCGTCACGAAGAAGAACTGAAATGGACGATGGCGCAGGATGTCGCGCGGAGAATCGAATTCCATTCAGCCGTGATACCTTCGGAAAGGCGAGCCGCGAGCGCGGGCCCGTGCAATATATCGCATCAGTGCATGGCGTGGATCGGTCAGCCTTGGCAAGACCCCGCACCGCATGCGAGGTCTGCAACGCGCCAGAACGGATCACAAAAGGGAGAGATCGGCCGTCTTTACGTGTCGAGGTGGGCAACCACGACGAGCTTCTTCACTTGCTGCTTCTTGTAGGCCTGAAGGAAGGCGTTGTAGTTCCTGAACGAGACGCAGCCGTTGGAATCGCCGTTCGGGCCCAGCATGTAGGTATGTGCGAGAAGTCCGGTGCGGCCGTAAACGTTACTATCCACCGGGGTCAGACGGATCGCCTCGACGCCGTGGAACAGGGATTCGCGCAGCTTCAGTTCATAGGTCGCGGGCGGCGTCGCGCCCCGCATCCGCTCGTTGACGAAGCGCGGATCGTCGAGCCGGCTGCCGAGACCGGAATGCGCCTCGAGCTTGGTGCCGTCCGGCATGTAAACGGTGCGCGCCGAAATGTCGTAGACGGCGGTATGGGGGTCGTAGCGGCCGCCGATGCGGCTCGTGCCGTTGCTGAAGATGCCGCCATCCGGGGAGGCATAGGCCAGCGTGGTGTTGGCCGGGCGCAGCTTGCCGAACAGGCGCTCGAAGATCGACGGCTGCTTGGCGGGCTCGGCGAGCGCGACCTCCCTGTTTTCCTGCGCCGCATCCTGGCGCGAGGGGCCGTTCTTCGCGATCTCGACGGACGGACGCGGCAGCGGCAGCGGCACGGCCGCGGCCACGTCCTGCGCGATATCATCCGGCGGCGTCACAGTCGCGGTCGTGGCCACATCGACCCTGGCCTGCTTGGGAGCGGGCTCAGGCGCAACCGCCGCCCAGCGATCCTCGAACGCGATCCCGGACCAGCGTTCCTCGAACGCGATCGGACGGCTGAAGGACGTCGCCGGGCCAAGCGGCGAGGTGGCATCCAGCAGGGCGGCGTATTGTTTTGGAAAAGCGGTCGGGGCGGGAACGGTGGTCGCGAGATCGAACGGAGGAATCGATTGGGCCGGAAGGGCCGCCTTGCCGAGACTCGCGTTCAGAATCCAGAGGCAGGACAGCCCGCCACCGGCCAGCAGGATGCCGCCAACGAAGGTCTGCCGGATCGCCTTGCGGGTACGCACCTCGCGCTCAGGCGCGCGCGGAGGTACAGGCCTGCGTGGGCGTGACTTCATCTGCCTCGTGGTATGCACTACGTCCCCCGGGCCCCCTTCGTGCATGTGGTGCACACATGCCGATAGGCCATTCAATTGCGGATTTGTCATGACGGCAACCCCGTATTTACCGGGATTCCCCTGTGACGTGCCGATGGCCCATTAAATGAGGGTTTTAGTTAAATGCGAATTAAATGCCGTGAGGATTCCGAATGCGCTCCTGCCACCTGCATCCGCGCGCGCCCGGCATCAGGCAAAAGCCCTGCTCCGGCCAGCCAGAATCATCACAACGCATTGAAATCAATTATGATTTGGTGGGCGATGTAGGGCTCGAACCTACGACCCGGTGATTAAGAGGCATTTGAAGTTTGGCGCTTTCCAATGCCCGTTCCGACAAGATGTCTGTTCGACCTGCCTTGAAGCCGCTGTAGAATTCCGGGCTGTCGGAATGGACCGGTCGCGGGCCGAAATGATGCAAATCCCCAGAAAACCTCACTGGCCGATGTCCGGCGGTGACCGGAAAGCCCTCGCGAAGGCGATCCGTGAGGCCGACGGCGCCTACTCCGTTAATAAAGAGAAGGCCGTCCGGGCGAGGTCAGAAGCCGCCCGCTTCGAGTGCGAAGCATGGCATGCGCAGATTTTCCAAGGCGGCCCGATGTACCCGTCACCGACCATGGCCGACGCGATCTTGGCCGGTTTCACCGGTGCCGAACTTCAGTGCAAACGGTGCAACACGACCAAGACGATCGATCTGGCGGCCATTAAGCGTCCGCCGAATATGCCGATCGCAGCCCTAGACGATACCGGGATTACCTGCAAAGTCTGCGGGCCGCAGCGCTGGAAGCTGCGGGCGCGCCTGTTGGGCCTTCGGATGCCTTACACCGCCGGGCCTTCGCCGACAGAGGACGAGTAGAGTTGCCGCCAGCAGACGTTTTAAACCGGGCACTGGCCGCGCTTCAGAATGGCCGATTGGATGACGCCGAGCGCGGGTTTTCCGAATTTCTGCGCAGCGAGCCGAAGCACTTCGGCGCACTCAATCTCCATTCGGTTACGCTCCTTCAGCTCGGAGAATTCGCCGAAGCTGAAAAGCAGCTACGACAAGCGATCGCCGTCGACGACCGGTCAGATCAGACGTTCTATAACCACGGTATCGCTCTGAAGAGCCTGAAGAGGCCCATCGAGGCCGTCGAAGCCTTCACACGGGCTATCGAACTAAACCCTGCGGTAGCCGAGACGTGGAATAACCGCGGAACAGCCTTCAACGATCTGAAGCAATATCGGGCGGCGGTCGCGGACTTTGACCGCGCGATCGCCCTATCGCCAGGCTACGCCGGCGCCTTCTTCAACAAGGGCAATTCGTTGAGGCTGGCTGGCGATCAGCATGCAGCGCTTGCTGCATTTCACCGTGCTGTTCAAATCCAACCGGGCTTCGGTGAGGCGTGGCAGGAAATCGCCTTTCTACTCGGCAGCAATGGCGATCACACCGGGGCGCTCGCGGCATGCGAACGAGCCATCGCGGCAAATCCTGAATTGAGGTTCGCGAGGGCGCTGCGCTTTCTTTCAAGCGCCAACCTTTGCGATTGGACAAGATACGTGGCCGACACCGAAGACGTTCTCGCCAATCTCGAGACAGACAAGCCAGATGTCAGGATGCCGTCGGTCTATCTCACGCTCCCTGCTTCCGCCGAGCAGCAGCAGCGGGCCGCTACTAGCTTTTTCGAAGGCTTCATCGACAGCGGTTCATGAGCGTTTTCTTCTGACGCTTGCCATCGATGCCGCCGAGAACTTTCGGCAACAGCGACTTCGACTGCCTGAAGAGCTCAACCAGTCTTGGCTCGAACTGGTCGGTCACAAACTCCTTCGACGGGCCGACGTACAGCATCGGCGCCGGGCGGTTGTCCAATCGCTCCCCGATGATGTCGAGGAAGCTTTCTGTCTTTCCGCTCTGCGCCGCGGTCACAAACACAACCAGGCGATATTTCGGATCGGTCCCGAACTGGTCCGCGAACGGGACCGCGTACGGGGTCAGCGATGGATTGCGCTGTCCGGGGACACCAGTCCCCGGCCCATAAACCCGGTTATGCCTACCCCAATGGCTAGGCGTCTGCCTCTTCGGCGTCCAAGCTGACTTCGCGGCCACTTCGAAGAGCGTCGCTCGCCTTCTCGAAGCGTTCGCGGCATCTATCAACTGCGCCATTCAGGTGCTTTTCGATTTCCGATCGAACCTGCAGGTCGCGGGTGGACGCCGCCGGCAGGCCCGAGAGCTCGGAGCGGAAGGTTCCGAGGATGTCGGCAAACACCGCCTCGACCTCTTCCATTTCAACGAGCCGGTTTTCCTCGCGGGCAATCCGCAATTCCTCGCCGCGCGCCCTTGCGGCCTCAAGCCGCTTCCGTTCTTCCGTTTGCGAGGATCTTCGATCATCGCTCTCGCGGAATTTCAGCGCCGCTTGCGCAACGTCCTGCGGCTTGTACTTCCCGCGGCCGACACGATGCAGGAAGCCTTCCTTCACTAGCGTCAGCACGTGAGTTTCGCTTTTGCCGATTAGCGCAGCGGCGTCTGAAAGCCCCAAACGCAGGTGTTGAAGCGGCGATCCTGCCTTTTCCGGCTTCGATTTTGCCTCTTTCGATTTTTCGCGGGTCGACAAAACCAAACCTCACTTCGAAAAATCGGAAATATGCTCAAAGCTCGGGCCGCTGCGTGGCGCACCGCTCAGCGAGAAATGTACGGTCCCTATCCTTTTCACTGGATGGTGCCCCTGCCTCGATACGGAGGGCCACAGCGCGTTGTCCTGAAAAGAACGACGCGCGGTAGCGCGTCTGTAATCGCTCACCACGTCAGGCTCGCCTCATTGCTCGATCCTGACCCGCTGCCACCGACTTGGACGGCTGAACACGTCGGCAAGCGTCTGATCGAGGCACATGCGGTGTTGAACCGTGTGCCGATGAAGCTTGCGCCTGCAGGATACGGTGCGATGTGGCCGGCATATCGACATGAAGCTGGCGAGCTTGCGCATCAGGCGGGCGCAGGAACACTCGCAATCGGCCGCAACGTCATCGTGCGCACGGCCAGCGCAGACGAGGTCGCGCGAATGAACGAGGCGCTGCAATGGCCGATGCAGTTCTTGGGCGCGACGCCACACGCGGCTGAATACGTGAATTGGTGGGCGTCGCACAGCGAGCCGCAAGAGGAAGATCGCCCCACGTCGTATCTTCAGATCATCGCAGACGCACTGAACGCAGCGAAGAAGGTTGTTAGATGACGGATGAAACTGTGATGACCATATATGCTGCTGGTGTCTGTATTACCTTCGGAGCCATTATTTCTAAGATGGGTTTCGCGGCTATTCTGCTTTGCGGTATCTGGCCCGCGTATTGGCTCGCCGCCTTCGGCTATTGGCTGGCAAACTGATGCCGACGCAGCTGCACCAATGGGTGCTGAACTGGAACGCTATCCTCAACCAGTTTCCGCGTGGAAATACGATTGTCCGCTTTACCGACGCGATCTTCGTCGGCGCGGTCCCGCCAGACTTCCAAGAGCGCCACGATAACGACAATGCCGACACGCAACGAACGCCTGGCTAATCATTACATCGCAGCCATGGGCGTCACCGGCGTTTTCATCGAGCAGGGCAAGCTGATCTTCAAGGCTGGGCAATGCGTTTCGGTGACGGTGGCGAAGCCGCCGGCGTCGCGCAGGATCTTCTGCGTCGCGCGGCCGAGCCATGCCTTGCTGGTGGTCGAACGACTGTCCGCGCTTCTCCCCAGCGTCACCGATTGGGACGGTGCACTGACTGCGCTGAAGGTCGTGGCTGGTGAGGCATGCATAGGCGTCACGCCGCACGATGTCGTGGCGCTCCGGGCCTGCGACGTTGTCCATGAGGTGAATGCCCGGTTTGAGGCGATGCGGGCGACCTTTCAACTGAAGGAGCTGAACCGGGAGTTCAAAGCGCGCCGGGGGCATGGTGAGGCAGTCACCTATGCCGATTTTATTCACGCGAAGAAGGCCGATATGCTGACGGCCATGGCCCGGACGCTATAAAAATATCTCCGAAAACCGTATAAGATTGTTGACCTATCCGGAAATCGGAGTATATTTAGACCATCGAAACGGAGGCCAGAAGCCGATGAAGACCCAGACCCTGAAGTTCCGCACGAAAGCCCAAGCCCGCTCGACGCTGGCCCCGCTTTTCTATGCCGGTCTTATCAATCCGTACGCGCTGCGCCGCGCGCATCGCGGCTATCGCGTCGAAATCGTCTTCATCTAAGGGCCGGGCAGATGGGCAAGCTTCACCAGATCGGCAACATCATTATCCGGGTGTATGCCAATGACCATCTGCCCCCGCACTTTCATGCTATCGGCCCGGACGATGCTGCACTGATCGAAATCGAGACGCTGGCCGTCTTGGCCGGATCGCTCCAAGGCGCAGCGCGCCGGAAGGTCATGGCGTGGGCGGAAGCCAATATCGAAGCGATCCGCGCCGAATGGAACCGAACCAATCCGCGCTTTCCACTGTGAGGGACAAAATGAACGATGTTCGCATTATGAAGGTTGAAGCCCGGACCCCGACCGGGTTGTTCGTGCGCTTCAAGGGCTCTGTCGCGCTGCACTCGGTTGATCTGGCTGGCTGGATCAAGACTGGCGGCGATATCCTTTCACCGCTTCGCGATCCGCAGGTCTTCGCGCATGTATCCGTTGGGGACCACGGCGCCGCCGTCACATGGGATGACGGCGAGGGCGATTTGTCGATCGACGCTGTTCACCTGAAGATGATCGTCGATGAACAGAAGCCCTTCGGCAACGAGGATGTTCGGAAGTGGCAGTCGCGCTTCGACTTGTCGAACGCTGAAGCCGCCGACCTTGTCGGCGTTAGCCCTTCAACTTGGGCAACGTACAAGACGGATGCGTCTATCCCGAAGGCGGTCGCGCTGACGTTGCGCGCATCCCAACGTGATCCGCTGTTTCTTCAAGCGCACCTGCGCCCGCGTACGACGGGCCGGCCACGGAAGGAAATGCAATGAGTGAAGCGTCGAACGATGACGACTTTCAAAACATGGTACGTGAAATTCTCGACGGCATCCCGCAGGGTCTGTCGGTTGGACAATTTCGCGTCTGCGTTCAGCCGTTTTTAAACGCCTGCTATCGCGATGAAGTGATCGAAGCAGAGCGGCAGTATTTTTGCGTGAAGGTGCGCGGCGAAAGCATGGACCCGCCGCGCGAGGATCGCGGCGGTTAGTCCGATGTCCTCGACCGGCGCATCGTGAAGGTGATGATGTCGCCGGGCTCTTCAGCCCAACTCTCGACCATCGTGTCGTAGCCCTCTTTCGGCCATTGCCGGTAGAAGTCCTCGGCTTTTTGCCTGGCCTCGAGCCGTGGAAGACGAAACGTCTCCCGAATGTACGGGTCGAACCTCTTGTCGCGGGAGCGCTGGGCCATCCGCTCGGCCAGTTCGCGCGGCGACCGTACCGGTGCGCGGAGCTCATGATGCCAGTGCTTCAGGATATTCTCGGGAGCGCTGGCGTCAAACATCTCGCCGCACTTGTCGCACTGGACGAACGGCGGAGCCATGTATCCCGCTCGCGTTGACCCTGCGTCGCGGCGTTTGTCACCGGCCATGACGCGGGCCTCCCGAGAAGAATTGCCGCATGCCGATTTCGGCGAACATGAGCGGCCCGCCATGCTCGGCCACCAAGCGAACTGCCTCGGCGGCGGCCTGAGCGTCGGGGTGATCCCGCCGCTTTTTCGGGAGGCTCAAGAGGAATTCCGCCGCTTCTTTCAGGGTGCGGATCGACGGCCCTTTGGGCGGCCGGATCGGCTCGGCAAACTTCCGGTTCCACGACACAGACGCAACTCCACACGCAACACGCACACGGCTCGGGGACCAAAATGTCCCTTGTCCCCCCGAAAATGTCCCCACGAATGTCCCCACTGATTTGCGAGTGACGATGGCGACAGCCTTAAAATGGGGGACAAACAGGGGGACAAAAAGCGGTTTTCAACACGTCATGAAAATAAATTTTGGGCGGTGCTCGCACAGCGAGGAAATCACCCGTCATGCACTGAAAACATTAGCGAAGTAATCAAAAATCGGCGGTGTCCAAATCACCCCGCAGCCGGGGACATTCGGGGACAAACCACCAAATTGTCCCCTTTGTCCCCTTTGACAAGGTCCGAAAAATCGGTGCATCACGTGCGCGCCCGCAGCTTGGCGCAGCCTATGGCAAGCAAGCGCGGTGCGTCAGCACCCAGCGCTTGCGGCTTCTACAGAGGATATGCCGTTGGAGCAGTCTACTTCCGTTCATAAGAAGCAGATGCTCGAACAGGCCACCCGAGAGTTCCTGAAAAAGGCAAAATCTGGTGAGGTCGAAATTCGACGCCATGACCGGCGCGAAGCGACGGCGTGGCATAAATCGCTTCCGACAGATCGGAGGCAACAGATCAACGAGGCGTACCGGGTTGCGAGATTGTCGGGTTTAACCCGGTTATCCTTCGCAGACTGGTTGATCGAAAAATTCGCAGACTAGGCCCGGGCCGGTAACGGCATCGGGCCGTTTTCATTTCGGGTATCGGTCATGTGCAACTGCCACAAACGCGGCATCGCCATTGTCACCGGAACACGCGCTCTCGCCGCAGGTGACACCGAAACCGCAAAAGAGCAGGTGAAGGTTTTCGCCCGCACCATCGCCGACGATGTTGCCGCATTCCGCAGCAAGATCGCATCCGCGAAAACGCGACTGGCTCGACGCTGATGCCCGGGATCGATTATCGCGTCGATCTGTCGCCGCTCTCGAAGATCGGAAACGCGCTTCAGGCCGCAGGGAAACAAATCCCGCTCGTCATGACGCGAGCGATCAACCACACCGGACTGAAAGCGCGCACCGCAATGCGCCGCGTTCTGGTGAAACAAACCGGCCTCAAGGCGCGCACCATCAACCGCGCTGTGAAGTCGACGAAATCATTCAACGGATCGGCCTTCGTCATCCGGTCCGCTGGCGGCAACATTCGCCTGAAATTCTTCAACGCGAGGGAGACCCGCAAGGGCGTCACCGCAGCACCTTGGAACGAACGCCGTCTCTACCCCGGCACGTTCATCAAGGGCGGCGTCTTCCCGAACCGCAAAGACCTCGGCATGGGCGGACAGGTCTTCGAGCGCACCAGCCGCAGTCGCTTCCCCATCAAGGGCAAGAAGTCAGGGCTCTACATCGCGAACGAAATGGTAAGCGGTGCATCACACGATGCGTTCTATTCCGTGGTGAACGCCGACCTTGCACCGCGTATCGAGCATGAACTGTATCGCGTTCTCGGCTGGCTGGATCGACCATCCGGTACGTCCCGGGGATCAGACCTTCGCGCGGCGGCGGGGTAGCTTCCTGTTCCTCGCTCAAATCCGGCTGCTGGATCGGATCAGGCAGCTTCAGCGGCTTTTCCGTGATGGTCCAACGGGGCGACTTGTCCTTCGACGTGCGGCGCTCGAGCGCGCGCTTCATCTTCTTAATACGCTTTGCCTCGGCATCGCGCTCGGCATCCCAATGCGCTTGTGGGTGCGGCACCGCCGTGATGATCGCCGCGCGGCGCTCGACAGCGGCTGCTCTTGCCTTCCGCTTCTCTTCCTTCGCCGCCTTCCTTTTGGCGGCAGCCTCTTTGCGTAGGCGATTTTCTTCGCGCCGCGCTTCACGCGCGGCCCGGTCTGCCTCCGTCTCGGCTGCCGACTTCTTTTCCGTCATTGCCGCGTTTGCGCCTTTTCGTGTTCGATACGCCTGTCGAAGTCTTCGCGAAGCATGCTTGCGAACTGCGCCGTCATTTGCTGGATGACCTTTTCACCACGATCACGCATCAGTTGATCCGAACTGACGACTTCGGCGCATATTCCTGATGTTGCCGCCTGCGAGACGACAACGAACATCGACCAATCGTGCCGCATATCGCATTCCAACATCACGCGCCGGTGAGCGCGGTAAAGGATGTCTTGCGCGCGCTGGATATTGTCGGGCTTTTCCTTTTTCCGCTTCATTCGCAAAGCCTCTTCGCCAGCTTGGTCAAATCGATCGAGGTCATGCGGCCGTTCAGATTGACCTCCATTTCACAATGCGCGCATTCGGTTTTCCCGTAAGGACCGATGACGATTTCGCAGCCCGATGGCTTGCCGCATTCCGGCACTGAAATCACACATGCAAAAGCATCGCCGGCGACGCGGGAGATTTCGACGCCTTGCGCATCGAATGCCGCGATCAGTTCTTCCTCGACTTTGCGGAAGTCCTTCATGCCGGCGCCCTTTCCAGTTTTGCGAGTTGCAGCTTCAGAAGGATGATCGTCATCGCGCGGGCCAGGTCGGCGGCGGTTATCGACTTGCCGTCCTTCCATCCGCCCAGAACGCGCTCGCGCAGCGCCTTCGCCGCGGCATTGCAGATGTCCATGCGCTGAAAGCCGAGAAAGCCAGCCAGCGCGGCCGCTCCGTCCATGAACGACACCGGGCAAAGCGTCTGCGCCGGAACGTCGAGCGCATCCAAGATGTCGGCACCCAGCGTCCGGTCTTCGCCGTCACCGTTTTCGAGGCGGATCAGCAGGCGGCGGACTGCGGCGGCTTTGGTGCGCTGCGCGTCGGTCGTATGGATGCGAGTATCAACCATGAGCCTCTTTGCCCCATGGATTGTCGCCCCAGATATTCGCCACAGCCCAATCAACGAAAGCGTCGATCTGCTGACGCTCACGATCGGTAGCCTTGTCGATCATTTGTTCGAGCGGGGTTCTGCGCTCGGCCCAGAAGGGCCGGATGCCAGTCGCATGCTCGAAAGCGTCGAGCGCGCCGGGCTCCGATGCTACCCAGCGAAGGAAGCCAGCGAAGGCGATAGCCATCACTGGATTGTCGGCATATGCGATCCGCTCTTCGTTCTGGCTCATCGCAACGCATCCCGAAGAAACTCGGTCAACGCATAAGTCTTCTTATCCTGAACGATCAGGTTCGCTTTATCGACCACGATCCGCAGCCGCAAGGTCAGGATGAATTCGACGATGAGCCTGCGCAGGATGACGCCGGTCAGACCGATGACGGCAAGCCGATGCAGCAAGACCGACGTGACGACCGTATAACGACCGGCCCGCAGCCAACGGACGACGGTCCGATGCCGAGCGCTGCCGCTCCGGAGCCCCAGCAGCAAGCGAAGCAGGAAGACCCGAAGGAAGATGCGCGTGAAGATAAGGCACCTGTCGACCAGGCTGTCGGCGAGGACGTTCGGCGCTGGCCGAATGGCGAGCTTCCGACCGATCCTGACGAATACGAACACTATGTCGAGACGAAGCTGTCCGATTACACCCACGAGACGGCGGACAAAATCCCCGACTGGTGGAAGTCGGCAGATGAAAAGAAGCTTCGCGAGAAGTGCAAGGTCAGCAAGGAGCTTCACGACGAACTGCGCAATAAGGCTGCGACGCGCAAAAACGCCCTGCTGAAGGGTTAACCTATGCGCCGCTTGATCGAAGCCGGATGGATCGGACTGCGGATCGCGGCGATACCGCTCGATGCGCCTGCCGTGCAGCTTGACGAAATGCGCAATGCATTCTTCGCCGGGGCGCAGCATCTTTTTTACAGCATCATGACGATCCTTGAAGAAGGATCAGACGCGACAGACAATGATCTGAAGCGCATGGACCTGATCGATCGGGAATTGCGAGCGTTCATCAACGAGTACACCGTTCGCAACGTCCCGCCAGAGGGCAACGCATGACACATGATTGTCACGCAACCGGCTGCTTCGTGTCGGTGCCGCATCACATCTTCATGTGCGCACGCCATTGGCGCATGGTTCCTAAGCCGTTGCGCGAGGCGATCGGCCAAGGATGGTCGATGGGCGGGGGAAGCCCCTATCGCGCGAACTGCCTTGAAGCGATCCGCGTTGTCGCGGGCGCCGAAGGTGCCCGCTCCGCGCCCGGGATTGAACCGGGCATGAAGGCGCTGACGATCTGGCAACCGTGGGCATCGCTGATCATCATGCTGGCAAAGCCGTATGAATTCCGTGGCTGGAATTTCACGGACAGGCCGAACCTCGCGAAGCTTGTCGGGCGACGCATCGTCATTCATGCCGCGGCGAGGCAGCCGAAGGCTGACGAATTGGAAGACATTCTGGATCGGTTCGATGCTGGCGAAAGCAGCTTGCTTCCGAGCGCGCGACCGTTTGTTGAGTGGCAGCTTCAATCACTCCGCGAGACGAAGAAGATCGCCGCGCCCGTATCGGCTGCGCTGGGAACGGCCGTTATCGGCGAACCGGTCAATGTCCTGAAGCTGTTTCCCGACGAAGATCCGGATCGGCTTGACCCGTCTATGTACGGCTGGCCGATGACCGACGTTCGGCAGTTTCCTGAACCTATTCCCGCGGCTGGCGCGCAAGGCTTTTGGAATTGGTCATGACAACGATCATCGTATGCGGCGGCCGTTGGTACGGCCGCGTACCGCTCGACTGCACGCCCGAACTGCGGCAGGCGCACGCCGCGCGCGCCGCGAAGCAGGCGTTCTTCATGCGGGAAACGCTCGATCACCTTCGGCGCGACCGCGGCGTGCGGAAGGTCATATCCGGCGGGGCGCCCGGCGCCGACACGATCGCGCACCAATGGGCGATCAGCAAAACCATCGCATCCGTCGTCATGCGTGCGGAATGGAAGAAGTTTGGCCGGGCGGCCGAGCCTATCCGGAACAAGCGCATGCTGGAAGAAGGCAAGCCCGATTTCGTGATCGCATTCTTTGGCGGCGACGGCACCGCCGACATGATCCAGCAGGCCCGCTTCGCAGGCGTCGAAGTGATCGACTATCGGGAGCGCTGTCCGTGACCGCGCCCGGCCGCATCGCCTGCTGTGTCCCGTTCTGCCGACGGACCTGCCGGAACGATGGCGGCTTCGCGGAATGGATTTGCGGGAAGCATTGGGCCGCCGTCTCGAAGACGACGAAGCGCCGCCGGCGGCTCGCCGATCGGGCGAAGGCGCGGGCCTTCCGCCGCTCCGACCAGCAATATCTCGAACAGGGAGGGCTTACCGAAAGCCAGCTAAACCGCGCGCTCGCAGCCGGGGAGCTTTCCCGGGCTCTATGGCGGCGCTGCAAGCGCGAAGCCACAGAACGGGCGATGGGGATCTGATGTCGCCGCGCGCACCCATACCAGCACGATATCCGCCGACGGGCACGTGGCCGGCGGTGATGCGCGCTGACATGGCGGCGGCGTATCTGGATTATCGTGACACCGGCGAACTATCCCGGGCTGTCGGCCGCGGGGAGGCCCCGGCGCCGACCAGTTTTCACGGCGTCGGGCGCTCGAAAGAGCCAGTTTGGGCGAAGGCCAGCCTTGACAGCTTCATTTCGCCCGGGCGTTCTACGGCTGACAATCCTTCGAGTAAAACGGATTTGGCGAGCCTCGTATGAAACCGCCGCGTACCGCCCAGCCGATGCCCCGCTATTGCCGTCGCAAGCTGTTGAAAAACGGCACGTGGGCGTATTTCTTCGAAATCCCGACTTGGGCCAAGGAACAGGGCTGCAAGCTAGAAAACGAGCCGCTGGGCTCGGATTACGCCGCCGCCGTGAAGCGCGCCGAAGAAGTTCTGCTGCCCGCCTTCGATAGCTGGCGCTCACGCGGCCTGACAGACATGGTTCCGTGCACCGTCGCGCCGGGATCGTTCGATTGGCTCGTTTCCGTCTTCAAGTCGCATCGGGCTTGGAAAGAGGTCGATCGCAAAACGCAGCGGCTTTACGAACAGGGGATGACCCTCTTCGCCGATTACGTCCTGAAGGACGGATCGCGCGCTGGCGCGCGTCAGCTTTCCGAGTTCACGAAGGGCTTCGTCGATGCCGTCTATGACAAGCTGCTGTATGTGCCTGTCGTGGATGACAAGGGAAAGCCGGTGATGGGGAAGGACGGCAAGCCAGTGCTGCGCGAGCGGCGCCGGTTCGCCAATGCAGCCATGCAGGGATGCCGGCGCGCGTGGTTCATCGGCATGCGAGCGGAAGAAAAGATCGTCCCGCAGACGAACCCGTTCGCGAAGATGGGCCTTAAGACGCGCACCGCTGGCACAGCACGGAAGGAAACGCCGACGGCAACGTGGGATGAACTTGTCGCCTTCCGCGAGAAGGCGAAGGCGCTTGGCTATCATTCGATCGCGACTGCCGCCCTGACGGCATGGGAGTGGCTGCAGCGAGAAGAGCATGTCTTTGGAGCGTTCGACGTCCGCCACTACCGGCCGAAAGAGCGTCCGAACAGCGTTTGCGTCGTCCACCCGAAGACCGGCGAAGAGGCATGGTGGCCGCTGTTCGATGAAACCGGCGAAACTCTATTCCCCGAACTGATGGCAGAACTCGACGCCATCAAGGCCAAGACCATCGCCGGACTGGTTTTCCGACGCGATCATGCACACCGGCGGGGCGCCGTGCTGAAGCCATGGATCACGGAAAAAGGCGGTCTGGATTACCTTCGCTCGACGGTTAAGGACATCGTCCGGGCGGCTGGCCTGCGCGACGAACTGTCATTTACGTCGTTCCGCCACGGCGGCTTTACCGAAGGCGCTGATAGCGATTGGACGGACGCCGAACTTCGGGCCGCGGGCCGCCATAAATCGGCCAGGCAGCTTCCCACGTACGCCAAGCGGACCCGGAAACAGCTTATCTCGGCGACGCAGAAACGGCGCGCGGAGCGAACAAAAGCAGGCGGTTTGTCGGAATAGCGGCTGACCACTTGTCGGAATGGGGTCGCACGGACCCGCTAAGTCATTGATTTTGTGGTGGGCGATGTAGGGCTCGAACCTACGACCCGGTGATTAAGAGTCACCTGCTCTACCAACTGAGCTAATCGCCCGGCTCCAACCGGATAAGTGATGTCCGTGGGAGGCCGTCATTTAGCAAAGGCATCCCCTGATGTCCAGCAAAGGCGGGCATGATTTTGTTCGTAAAATCATGGCCTCCGGCATGGACTGTGGATGACCGGCGACCCCGCGGCAGGCCCTGCCCCGAACGCAAAAGCCGCCGAAACCGGCGGCTTTCACGATTCGATCCCGGCAGATTCATCCGCTCCCTAGAGCATCCCGAGCATCCGCGGCAGCCACAGCGAGATTTCCGGAATGAAGGTCACCGCCACGAGGAACATCAGCATCGTCAGCAGCCACGGCCACACCGCGATGGTCAGTTCGGTGATGCCCATCTTGGCGATGCCCGAAGCGACATAGAGGTTGAGGCCGACCGGCGGGTGACACATGCCCACTTCCATGTTCACCACCATCAGGATGCCGAGATGCACCGGATGGATGCCGAGCTTTACCGCGATCGGAAACAGCAGCGGCGCGGTGATGAGAACGATGGAGCTCGCCTCCATGACGTTGCCCGCGAGCAGCAGCAGCACGTTGACGAAGATCAGGAACGTCACCCAGTTCACGCCGTTGCCGATGATCCAGGACGTCAACTGCTGCGGAATCTGCTCGCTTGTCATCAGGAACGAGAACAGCACCGCGTTGGTGATGATGTAGAGGATCATCGCGCTCATGTTGGCGGAGCCGAGCAGCACGCGCGGCACGTCCTTCAGCGTCATGTCCTTGTAGACGAACACCGCGATGACGAAGGCATAGACCGCGCTCATCGCCGCCGCCTCGGTCGGCGTGAACCACCCGGCATAGATGCCGCCGAGCACGATGACGATCAGCAAAAGCCCCCAGATGCATTCGCGGAAGGTCTTGATGCGCTCGGCCCAATCGGCGCGGGAAAGGCGCGGGTAATCGTTCTTCCAGGCCCGATAGAATGTCGTCACGCCGAGCAGGGTCGCCAGCATCAATCCGGGGATGACGCCCGCCATGAACAACTGGCCGACCGACGCCGACAGCACGCGCTCGCCGTTCGGCCCAAGAGCGACGCTGCCGCCGGTCGCGACCGAATAGATCACCATCACGATCGAAGGCGGGATCAGGATGCCGAGCGCGCCGGAGGTCGTGATGACGCCGGCGCCGAAGCGCTTCGGATAACCCTGCTCCACCATCGCCGGCAGCAGGATCGAGCCGATCGCGATCACGGTCGCCGGCGACGAGCCGGAGATCGCCGCGAACAGCGCGCACGCCATGACGCCCGCGAGCCCGAGGCCGCCATACCAATGGCCGACCATCGAGGTCGCGAATCTGATCATGCGTCTGGCGACGCCGCCATGGGTGAGGAAATTGCCCGCGAGAATGAAGAACGGGATCGCCATAATCTCGAAATTCTCGATGCCGGTGAACAGCTTCAGCGCCACCGACTCGATCGGCACCGTCGTCATGACGAACAGGAACGTCAGCACGGTAAGACCGAGCGCGATCGAAATCGGCATACCGGTCAGCATCAACGCGATAAGAAGAAGGAAGATGAAAAGCGTGCTCATCGCTGACCCTCCGGCGTTGGGCCAACCGCATCATCGACTTCGATTCCCTCGACATGCGAATGATCGTGATGCGGCAGTTCTCCGGTCCGCCAATAGGCAAAGGCGACTTGCAGGAAGCGGAAGCACATCAGGTAGGAGCCGAGCGGAACGCACAAATAGACAAACCAGCTCGGCCATTCGAGATCCGGCGTGGTTTGATCTGTCAGGCTGAGGCCATAGACGAACTTCGCGCCCATCGTGCCGATCACGCCGGTGAACAGCGCGCCGCACAGCAGCCCGAAAAGGATCGTGGCCTTGCGCGAGGCCGGCGGCAGCTTGAGAACCAGCACGTCGACGCCGACGTGAATGCCGGTGCGCACGCCGTAGGCGGCGCCGAACTTCGCCATCCACACGAACATGTAGATGCACAGCTCCTGCGCCCAGGACATGTGGATCTGATACAGATACGGATAGAGGAACGAGACGCCCGAGCCATAACGATGCACGACCGCGATAAAAATTATCACGGTAGCCGCCGCTATCAGGAAGGTGATCAGAATTTCCTCGAGGCGATCGAGGATTCGCAAAAATAGCCCCACGGCAGCCCCCACGGTACCGGTGATGGTTCCGGCTTTTGCCGGTTTCACAGCACGATATGATTTATCGTTTTGTGGCAAGCGCAACGGCCCGGTTTACCACCGGGCCGTTTTCGCTGTTCACATCATTTTCCAGATGAGGCCGCTTCCTTGCGGAACTCGGCGATCAGGTCCTTGCCGACACGGTTGCCGACTTCGTCAGCGACCGGATCGAGCACCTTGCGCCAGGCGGCGACTTCTTCCGGCGTCAGCTTGTAGAAGGTGGTGGTACCGGCCTTCTGCATCGCCGCGAGTGCGTCGTCGTTTTCCTTCTGGGCGATGTCGTTGGCGTAGGTGGTGGCGTCCGCCATCGCCTTCTCAAGCTGGCCGCGAACATCCTCCGGCAGTCCATCCCAGAACTTCTTGTTCACGATCACGGCGTAGCCGAGATAGCCATGGTTCGAGAGCGTGGCGTGCTTCTGCACCTCGTTCATCTTCTGGGTGTACATGTTCGACGGCGGATTTTCGGTGCCGTCCACAACGCCGGTCTGCAACGCCTGATAGACTTCCGAGAACGCCATCACCTGCGGGATCGAACCCAGCGCGCGCATCTGCGCCTCGAGCACCTTCGAGGACTGGATACGCATCTTCAGGCCGCGAAAATCCTCCGGCTTGTGAAGCGGCTTGTTGGCGCTCATGATCTTGAAGCCGTTGTCCCAGAAGGCCAGTCCCTTGATGCCCTTGGGCTCGAGCTTCGCGAGCAGCTTCTTGCCGACCTCGCCATGCGTGACGCGATTGAGCGCAGCCTTGTCCGGCATGATGTAGGGAATATCGAAAACCTCGAACTCCCTCACGCCAAGGGGGCCGAATTTCGCCAGCGAGGGCGCCAGCATCTGCACCGCGCCGAGTTGCAGCGCCTCGACCTCTTCCTTGTCCTTGTAGAGTTGCGAGTTCGGATAGACTTCGACCTTGACCTTGCCGCTGGTGTATTTCTCGGCAAGCTCCTTGAATTTCTCCGCACCCTTGCCCTTCGGAGTTTCGGGAGCGACGACGTGACTGAACTTGATGACGATCGGCGGCGTCTGCGCATTGACCGGCCCGGCCATGAAGGCGGCGGCAATCGAAGCTGCGGCGACAATAAATTTCCTCATAAACGTAGTCCTCCCAGGCCCATATATCTTGGCGGCTTTTTGGATCGCGAGCGGATCGCAGCCGACCATTACAGTCAAGACGGGTCAAGCCTGTTGATCTCTCGCAAGACGACAGCACGATATAAAAATAAAAAAAAGCGGCGTCAGACGCCGCTTTTTCAGATCGATGAATGAGGTGTGTCAGCTTGCCGCAGCCGCCGGTACCTCACGCTGCCGGCGCGATATAATCTTGTTGAGCGCGCTGAGATAAGCCTTCGCGGATGCTACTAATGTATCGGGGTCCGAGCTGCGCGCCGTCACCGAGCGGCCGTCCTGAGACAGCCGGACGGAGACCTCCGCCTGCGCATCGGTACCGGCCGTCACCGCATGGACCTGATACAGTTCCAGTTTGGCCTCGTGCGGGACCAGCGCCTTCACGGCGTTGAACACTGCGTCCACGGGACCGTTGCCTTCGGCCTCGTCGATCCGCACCTTGCCCTCGACCTCGACCTTCATGGTGGCGCGCTGCGGGCCGTTGGTGCCCGCGATCACCGTCAGCGACACCAGACGCAGACGGTCATGCGTCTGCGCCAGTTCCTGATCGACCAGCGCCTCGATGTCCTCGTCGTAGATGTCCTTCTTGCGGTCGGCGAGCGCCTTGAAGCGCACGAAGGCGTCCTGCAACTGGTTGTCGGCCAGCTCGTAGCCCAGTTCCTTCAGCTTGTGCTGGAAGGCGTGGCGGCCGGAGTGCTTGCCCATCACAAGCGAGGTCTGCTTCACGCCGACGCTTTCCGGCGTCATGATCTCGTAGGTCTGCGCGTTCTTCAAAACGCCGTCCTGATGGATGCCGCTCTCATGCGCGAAGGCGTTCCGCCCGACGATGGCCTTGTTGTACTGCACCGGAAACGAGGTCGCGGCGGATACCACCTTCGAGGCGCGGGTGAGCGACGTCGATTCGACGTTGCACCAGTAAGGCATCACGTCACCGCGGGTCTTGATCGCCATCACGACTTCTTCCAGCGCGGCGTTGCCCGCCCGCTCGCCGATGCCGTTGATGGTGCACTCGATCTGCCGCGCGCCGCCCTCGACGCCCGCCAAGGAGTTCGCGACCGCGAGCCCCAGATCGTCATGGCAATGCACCGAGAACACCGCCTTGTCGGCGTTCGGCACCCGCTCGCGAATGGTCTTGAACATCCGGCGATATTCTTCCGGCACCGCGTAGCCCACCGTGTCGGGCAAATTGATCGTGGTCGCGCCCGCCTTGATCGCGGCCTCGACGCAGCGGCACAGATACTCGATCGGCGTGCGGGTCGAATCCATCGCAGACCACTCGACGTCGTCCACCAGGTTGCGCGCCTGCGTCACCGTCGCGGTGATGATGTCGAGCACGTCCTCCTCGCTCTTGCGCATCTGATGCGCCAGATGGATCGGCGAGGTCGACACGAACGTGTGGATGCGGCCGCGCTTCGCATGCCGGACGGCTTCGCCCGCGCGGGCGATGTCGGCGGGAATGGCGCGCGCGAGGCCGGCGATCACCGCATTCCTGGTTTGCTTCGCGATCTCGGCCACCGCCTCGAAATCGCCCACGGAAGCGATCGGGAAGCCGGCCTCGATAATATCGACGCCCATGGCGTCGAGCATCTCGGCGACCTCCAGCTTCTCCTCATGGGTCATGGTGGCGCCGGGGCATTGCTCGCCGTCGCGCAAGGTGGTGTCGAAAATGACGACGCGGTCCTTGCCGGACGTGGTGGGGCTGGTCATGAAACTATTCCTTCGGTCAGGGGCGCCGTTCCGATGAAAACAGGCAGGCGCAAATGGGGGTTCAAGGCTTCGTCACGGTCCCCTGAGTGCCCAGGCTGCATGCCCAGACGGCCCTCAGGGGCGGATAAGAAGCAGGAGCCCGCCAGGAAGCGAACGGAGGAGCGAGGCACGGGACAGCGAAGCGGCAGCCGGGCGCGCGTCGAGACCGGCGGCGAAAGCCACCTTCTCCCGTGCTGCATAGACTGTTCCGTTCGACATCGTTCGCCTTGAGTGCTTCCGCTGGCGTATGATCCATCCAAACCGTTGAGGCTTGGTTGATGCCGCCATCTGGCGTTGTTTTAGACGATTTGATCGCCGCCGCAATGCCAAAAAACGGTCAGTAACCCTGCCCTTTCAAGCAAGCCGTCTTGGCCCGCCCGATTGAGCGGCTAGACTTTTCGCACGGCAGAACGCGCCACGGCCGGACGCCCCCGCCCCTCTTTCTCTAGTTGCTCCTTTGCCTTCCTTAATTCGGCGGCGGAGGCTTCGGATTTGGCCGGAAACGCCAGATCGAGCTTCTCCATCGCATCGACGATGGCGGAACTGATGACAAGGCGCGCGAACCATTTGTGATCCGCAGGCACCACGAACCACGGCGCATGTTTTGTCGAGGTATGGCGCACAAGGTCCTGATAGGCGGCCTGATATTTGGGCCACACCCCCCGCTCGGCAACGTCCTGCACGGAGAATTTCCAGTTTTTGGCCGGCTCATCGAGCCGGTCCAGAAACCGTCTGCGCTGTTCCTCCTTCGAGACGTTGAGGAAAAATTTCAGGATCACCGTACCGTTGCGCGCCAGATATTTCTCGATCGCCGAAATATCCTCGAACCGCTCGCGCCAGATGTTCTTTGTCACGAGCTTCGCGGGAATCTTCTCCTTCGCCAGCACCTCGGGATGCACGCGCACGATCAGCAATTCTTCGTAATACGAGCGATTGAAGATGCCGATCCGTCCGCGCTCCGGCAGCGCGATCATGTTGCGCCACATGAAGTCATGGTCGAGCTCTTTCGACGACGGCTGCTTGAAAGAGAAAACCTGACACCCCTGCGGATTGACCCCCGACATCACATGCTCGACGGCGCTGTCCTTGCCCGCCGCGTCCATGCCCTGAAAGATCAGCAGCACAGACCAGCGGTCATGCGCATAGAGTTTCTCCTGAAGATCGCGCAGCCTCCTGTTGTTGGCCGTGAGCAAATCCTTGGCATCGTCCTTGGACAGGCCGCCGCGCTCATCGGTCTTGTGCGACCGGAGATGGAATTCCTTGCTGCCGTCGATCTTGAAGGGATCGGTGTAACGCGACAGATCGACCTTCGATGTCTTGTCGCTTTTTTTAGCCATCATTCTCTCCATTCATTTCGCCTCACGCTATATGACGGGGCAAAACTCCGCCAGCACAGCTTTGGACAAGGCTAGGACGCACGCGCACGCACGAACGATCCTGCGGACAAAAAGCAAAACGCGCGGCAGCCGATCCGGCCACCGCGCGCTCACACCGAGTTTATGAAATAAACTTTAAATCGCGTCTTAGTTCTTGGCCTTGTCGACCAGCGCGCCCTTCTTGATCCACGGCATCATGTCGCGCAGACGCGCGCCGACTTCCTCGATCTGGTGCGCGTTGTTGTGCGCGCGGGTCGCCTTGAACGAAGCCTGGTTGACCTTGTTCTCCAGCATCCAGTCGCGGGCGAAGCGGCCGGACTGAATGTCGTCGAGAATGCGCTTCATCTCCGCCTTGGTCTCGGGGGTGATGACGCGCGGACCAGACCGATACTCGCCATATTCGGCGGTGTTGGAGATCGAGTAGTTCATGTTGGCGATGCCGCCTTCATAGATCAGGTCGACGATCAGCTTCAGTTCGTGCAGACACTCGAAATACGCCATCTCCGGCGCGTAGCCGGCTTCCACCAGCGTCTCGAAGCCGGCGCGGATCAGTTCGACGGTGCCGCCGCAGAGCACGGCCTGCTCGCCGAACAGGTCGGTCTCGGTCTCTTCGCGGAACGAGGTCTCGATGATGCCCGCGCGGCCGCCGCCGATGGCCGACGCATAGGACAGGCCGAGGTCGTGGGCGTTGCCCGAAGAATCCTTGTGGATCGCGATCAGGCACGGCACGCCGCCGCCGCGCTGATATTCGCCGCGCACGGTGTGGCCGGGACCCTTCGGCGCGACCATCAGCACGTCGAGATCGGCACGCGGCTCGATCAGGTTGAAGTGGACGTTGAGGCCGTGGGCGAACAAGAGCGCCGCGCCCTTCTTCATGTTGTCATGCAGATGATCGCGGTAGATGTCGGCCTGCAATTCGTCGGGCGTCAGCATCATCATGACGTCGGCCCACTTCGCGGCTTCCGCCACGTCCATCACCTTGAAGCCAGCCGCTTCCGCCTTCTTCGCGGAGGCCGAGCCCTTGCGCAGCGCGATCGCGACGTCCTTGACGCCGGAATCCTTCAGGTTCAGCGCGTGGGCATGGCCCTGGCTGCCGTAGCCGATGACGCAGACCTTCTTGCCCTTGATGAGGTTCAAATCGGCGTCGCGATCGTAATAAACTCGCATGGTGCTTTCCTTGTGGATGTGGGGCTTTCAGGCCCTGGGCGGGCCCTTCAGGACCGGACGGCCCTCGAAATTCCCGGGTTGTCTAATGCATTTTGAAGGGAAGTAAAATCGGGTTTTAGCGCAGGGCGGCCCCTCACATGCCGTCCGGGCCGCGGGCGATGGCGGCCACGCCCGTGCGCGCCACCTCGACGAGGCCGAGCGGCGCCATCAGGGAGACGAACTGGCTGATCTTGTCGCTGGCTCCGGTAATTTCGAACACGAAGCTTTCGGTGGTGGCATCGATCACGCGGGCGCGAAACGCATCCGCGAGCCGCAGCGCCTCGACGCGGGCATCGCCCGTGCCCTTCACCTTGACCATCGCCAGCTCGCGCTCGATGGAGCGGCCGGTCAGCGTCATGTCCACCACCCGATAGACCGGGATCATCCGGTCGAGCTGGTTCTTGATCTGCTGGATCACCATCGGCGTGCCGGTGGTGACGATGGTGATGCGCGACATGTGCTTGTGGCGCTCGATCTCCGACACCGTGAGGCTTTCGATGTTGTAGCCGCGCCCCGAGAACAGGCCGATGACGCGCGCAAGCACGCCGGGCTCGTTCTGCACCAGAACCGAGAGCGTGTGCGTCTCGTTCGGATCGTGCCGCTCCTCGAGGAAATAGGCCGAGGCGGGCTGTTCGTTCGTCTGCTTGTCGATGGCGTTCATATCGGTGCCTTTAAACCAGTGCCGTTTTAAACAAGGGCCTTGCCGCCGGCGAATGCCGCCGCGGTCGCTTCGTCATTGGCCTCCGCGGGCAGAAGCATTTCGTTATGCGCCTTGCCCGAGGGGATCATCGGGAAGCAGTTCTCCAGCGTGGCGACGCGGCAGTCGAAGATCACCGGCTTCTTGACCTTGATCATCTCCTCGATCGCGCCGTCGAGATCGTTCGGCTTGGTCACATGCATACCGACGCCGCCATAGGCTTCCGCGAGTTTGACGAAATCCGGCAGCGCCTCGGAGTACGAGTTCGACAGGCGATTGCCGTGCAGCAACTGCTGCCACTGGCGCACCATGCCCATGTACTGGTTGTTGAGGATGAAGATCTTCACCGGCAGATCGAACTGAACCGCCGTCGACATCTCCTGCAACATCATCTGGATCGAGGCGTCGCCCGCGATGTCGATGACGAGACTCTTGGGGTGCGCAACCTGCACGCCGATGGCGGCCGGGAAGCCGTAGCCCATGGTGCCGAGGCCGCCGGAGGTCATCCAGCGGTTGGGCTCCTCGAAACCGTAGAACTGCGCCGCCCACATCTGATGCTGACCCACTTCCGTGGTGATGTAGGTGTCGCGGTTCCTGGTCAGTTCGAACAGACGCTGGATGGCGTATTGCGGCAGGATCACGTCGTCGTTCTTCCGGAACGCCAGCGAATTGCGCGCGCGCCATTTCGCGATCTGCGCCCACCACGGCTTGAGATCGGGCCGCTTGGTCTCGGCCTTGAGACCCGCCAGCAAATCCGCCAGCACGTTGGCGACATCGCCGATGATCGGCACATCGACGCGGATGTTCTTGTTGATCGAGGACGGATCGATGTCGATGTGGATCTTCTTCGAATTCGGCGAGAACGCATCCGGCCGTCCGGTGACCCGGTCGTCGAAGCGCGCGCCGACGCACAGCATGACGTCGCAATCATGCATCGCCATGTTGGCCTCGTAGGTGCCGTGCATGCCGAGCATGCCCAGCCAGTTCTTGCCGGACGCCGGATAGGCACCGAGACCCATCAGCGTCGAGGTGATCGGGAAATTGGTCGCGCCGACCATTTCGCGCAGCAGGCGCGTTGCCTCGAGACCCGAGTTGATGACGCCGCCGCCGGAATAGATCACCGGCCGCTTCGCGGAGGCCAGCAGCGCCACCGCCTTGCGGATCTGCGCGGCATCGCCCTTCACGCGCGGCGCATAGGACACATGAACATCGTTCTTGCGCGGCGGATGATAGGTGCCGGTCGCGAACTGCACGTCCTTCGGAATATCGACGACGACCGGACCAGGACGGCCCGTGGTCGCGACATAGAAAGCCTCATGCAGAATCTTGGCGAGATCGTTGACGTCGCGCACCAGCCAGTTGTGCTTGGTACAGGGGCGCGTGATGCCGACCGTGTCGCATTCCTGAAACGCGTCGTTGCCGATCAGATGCGTCGGCACCTGCCCGGTGATGCACACGAGCGGGATCGAATCCATCAGCGCGTCGGTCAGCGCCGTCACCATGTTGGTCGCGCCCGGACCGGAGGTCACCAGCGCCACGCCGGGCTTGCCGGTCGAGCGCGCATAACCCTCGGCCGCATGGCCTGCGCCCTGCTCGTGACGGACGAGGATGTGCTGGACGGTCTCCTGCTGAAAAATCTCGTCATAGATCGGCAGCACCGCGCCGCCCGGATAGCCGAAAATGTGCTGGATGCCGTGATCCTTCAGCGCCTGCACGACCATCGCCGCGCCGGTCATCTGCCGGGATTCGCTCTTTTTCGTCTCGCTCATCTTTCGCTCCGCTGCGCCTCAAAGCGCCGTCCTGGATCACGCCGGAAATAAAAAAGGCCCCCGAGAGGACCCTGTGCACACCGCCTGTTTTGGGTCGCGTCAGCTCCCCCCGGCGATGCGCCCAGGTACGACTACGACAATAAGAAGATTTGTAATTTTATTGCGCATAAGTCGATTTCTATTTCCAAAGGTTGCGCGCCTTATAGACGTCTCCGGGGAGATGTCAAGGCTGTCTGCCACCCATACTATAGCCACCGATCCGGCCCCGGCAGAACGCCAAAAAGCGCATGGGAGCCTTTCAAACCGGGTTGGTTCTTCCGCTCGAAAGTCCCAGTCTGGTTTCCAGCCACGCCTTCGCCTGATCGGGCGCGACCCATTCGAACTCCGGCAACTGGTGCCGAAACCAGGTGAACTGGCGCTTGGCATAATGGCGGGTGTCGATCTGGCCGATGGCGATGGCCTCCTCGCGCGACAACTCGCCCGCGAGGTGACGGATCACCGCCGGGACGCCATGCGCCTTCATCGCGGGCAACAGCGGATCGAGGTTGCGATTGCCGAGCGCCCGCGCCTCCTCCAGCGCGCCGCGATCCATCATCGATTCAAAGCGGCGGTCGATGCGTGCGTAGACATCCTTGCGGTCCGGCGCGAGAAACAGCGCCGCCACACCCTGCGGCGGCAACAAAGGCGGCAGGCCGTGCGCGTGCCAGTCCACCAGCGGACGGCCGGTCGCCTCCACCACTTCCAGCGCACGGGCGATGCGGACGCGATCGCGCGGCCTCAGGCGCGCTGCCGCTTCCGGATCGCGCCGTGCCAGTTCGTCGTGCAACGCCTCGGGGCCGTTCTGTTCCAGCCGCTCGCGGACCGCCTCACGAATGGCCTCCGGCACCGGCGGCACGTTGGAAAGCCCCCGCGTCAGCGCCTTGAAGTAAAGCCCGGTGCCGCCGATGAAAATCGGCAGCCTTCCGTTTGCCTGAATCTCCGCCAGCACAGCGGCTGCGTCTTTGACCCACGCGCCGGCGGAATAATTCACCGATGCATCGACATGGCCATAGAGCCGGTGTGGAACGCGCGCCTCCTCCTCGAGCGTCGGCCGCGCCGTGAGCACCCGCAGGTCGCGATAGACCTGCATCGAATCCGTGTTGATGACGGTACCGTTTGCCGCTTCGGCCAGATCGAGCGCCAGCGCCGACTTGCCGCTGGCGGTCGGCCCTGCGATAAGCACCGCCTTCACACTATTCCGGCCCGAATTCATGTCCCTCGTCGCCACACTCATCTGCAATCCCGCGCAGCCCTCGCTCGATAGCACGGTCCTCGAAGCCGCGCGCGCGATATTGCCGAACTCCTCCCAAGCCGAATGGCTCGATGCCGGGATCGCCGCCGACATCCCGTTCCAGAGTGAGGAGCCCGCGCGCGCCATCGCCGACCGGCTGCGCGACGCCTTGCAGAGAATCCCGGTCGATGTCGTGGTGCAGCCGCGCCTCGCGCGCCGCAAGAAGCTGTTTCTTGCCGACATGGACTCCACCATGATCGGTCAGGAATGCATCGACGAACTCGCCGCCTTCGCCGGACTGAAGGACCACGTCGCGGCCATCACCGAACGCGCGATGCGCGGCGAGATCGAATTCGAGCCGGCACTGCGTGAGCGCGTCGCGCTGCTCAAGGGCCTGCCGGTGAGCATCGTGGACGAAGTTTTCGCCAAGCACATCACGCTCACACCGGGCGGACCCGCGCTCGTGAAAACCATGCGCGCGAATGGCGCGCACACCTGCCTCGTCTCGGGTGGCTTCACGCTGTTCACCGAGCGCGTCGCCGCCGCGATCGGCTTTCAGGACAACCGCGCCAACACTCTCATTGTCGAGGACGGCAAGCTCGCAGGCCGCGTGCAGGAGCCGATCCTCGGCCGCGCGGCGAAGCTCGCCACCCTCGTCGAATTGCTGGATACGTTCGAACTCGACGACATCGACACCATCGTGGTCGGCGATGGCGCCAACGATCTCGCGATGATCGAGAAGGCAGGATTAGGCGTCGCCTATCACGCCAAGCCCGCGGTCGCGGCCGCGGCCGCCGCACGGATCGATCATGGCGACCTCACCGCGCTGTTGTATGCGCAGGGCTACAAGCGGACAGAGTTTGTGACGTAAGAAACGTCATTCCGGGGCGCTCACGAAGGGAGCGAACCCGGAATCTTTTCCCTTATGCCCGGATTCCGGATCGGCTCGCAAATGCGAGCCGTCCGGAATGACGGGAAGAGTCCCTCAATTCGCGCTCAACGCCACGAACCGCAATTCGCCCTCGGCGTTCGAGACCAGCAGCAGGATCGACTTCTTGCCGTCCTTCTTGAGCTGGTCGATGCGCTTCTTGACGTCGGCGGGCGAATTCACCGCCTCCTGCGCGACCTCGACGATCACATCGCCCGCCGAAAGCCGCCGCTCCGCCGCATCGGAATTGCGATCGACGCCGACGATGACCACGCCCTTGACCTTATCTTTCAACTTGTAGCGTGCGCGCAGATCCTTGGAGATCGCGGCGAGATCGAGCCCGAGCGCCTTCTGCGTCACCGTCTT